>MNGO01000027.1 GCA_001918765.1 Crenarchaeota archaeon 13_1_40CM_3_52_10 | reverse complement strand
ATACCCCAACAGATTAGACCCGCGGCTAACGAACCGCCTAGGAATCGACGTGACCGTGCATGGAAGAAACCGAGTACCCGGACCAATTCGCCGAATTCCTCGCGTTCTTATGCGAGAAATACCGGATAGATAGGAGCCGGTTGTTTGTCGAGTACAGTTCTAGACCGCCTCTCCCGCTGAAGGGCACTAGAGCAGGCTACTATGAGGGACTACTTTCTTTCCGCGAAAAGGATGGCCGTGTCGAGTTTCTAATCACGGTCTTCAAAGCCTCGCGCGAACCCCTCCTAACCCTGGCCCACGAGTTTGCTCACCTGGTCAAGAACTTGAAGTCTGGAAACTTCGACAAACATCTACGTCCGCCGGACGATGTTGTCGAGAAAGCGTTTGACGAGCAAGCGGTCAACGACTTGGCCGAGTTCCGGTCCCTAGACAATCGAAACTGACCTTCACTCCCGAGCGCCCTTCCACTACGTTTCCGGGCGAGGCTTTTTTACGAAACAGACTGTAGCCGCGTGGGAATTTGGTTCTCTCCACGCCAATAGGCGTCATAGTTATCGGAGTCTTCATCGGCACCTACATTCTCATTCTCTCCGACAAGTTTCACAAGCCTTCCGCAGCGGTGCTGGGGGCAACTCTCATGGTGGGAACCGGCGTTCTCACCGAAGCTGATCTATCCTCAGCGATCAACTGGCAGGCTCTGGGAGTGTTGCTCGGAATGTTCATCATCGCCTCCTCGCTCCGCGAAGCAGGATTCTTCGAATGGATGGGACTACACCTCGCAAGATCCGTCGACGCCCATCCCGTTCGCATGTATATCCTCCTGCCTCTCATGACCGCCGGAATGGCTTCGCTGCTCGATATTGTGACTGTTGCTCTTTTCATCGTTCCACTCACCGTTGAAGTGTTTGAAGGACTGGAGATCGACCCCGTGCCCTTCGTCATTGCCGAGGTTCTCGCCGCAAACATAGGCGGTATAGCCACCATGGTAGGTGATCCAACAAATGTCATAATCGGTTCTTCACTCGGATTGACCTTCAACCAGTTCCTCCAGAACACCGCCCCCATCGCTATTGCCGCCATTGCCGTAAACAGCGGGTTACTCTATCTGAAAAACCGGAATTTCCTTCATCGGGACGCAATGAGACGTCACCGGCAGAAGCCAGTGCTCGACCTTCGAAGCCCGTCAGAGGCGGTGAAGGACCCTGGACTACTCAGGGTAAGCCTCGTATCCCTGATCCTCGCCGTTAGTTTCCTCATCGTCCATACTTTTCTGGGGGTCTCAGCCGCTCTCGCGACTCTACTTCCCGCGTTCCTGATATTGGTCTATGAGTCGTCCCGGTCGAACGAGGTCCAGCACGTTCTTACTAGGATAGATTGGCAGATCTTCTTCTTTTTCGGGGGGCTATTCATACTCGTAGCATCGCTCGGAAAGACTGGAGTTCTCTCTATGCTCGGGAGCGAAATGATCCAAGTCTCAGGAGGGAACCTCGCGCTTTCCGTGACCCTCGTTCTCTGGGTCACTGCGCTCATGTCGCAAGTGGTAGACAACGTACCACTGGCCACGGTCTTCATTCCTGTAATCGCGGCTATGGCCAATGCGGGCGTTCCCATCGCTCCACTAGCGTGGGCGCTTGCCGTTGGAACCGGGATTGGAGGAATGGCTACGCCTATGGGGACGGCGTCGAACCTTGTGGCTTTGAACATTCTCAACAAGCCGAAACAACGGTTGAGCTTCGTTCGGTTCGCAAAGAGATCAATACCGTTGACGATAATCGACTTAGCTATTGCGAATCTGATTCTACTACTTCGTCTCTAAGGCGATGGTGACGAGCGTCGTGTCAAGACGAGGGGTACAGCACTCTTTTCTAGGCCCTCAAACCTAAACGCTCAGATCCCCTAAAGCCTATTGTTTCCCTGACACTTGGAGGAGAGATGTCTTGAGTAAAGTGGTTCGTCGACTAAAGAACTTCTTCCAGCTGGGCGAGAAAGACGCTTTCACCCGGATCGACGAACTCGCCAGCTTGGGTGAGGAGTCGCTTCACCTGCTAATCAAGATCCTTACCGGCTCACCGAACGGACTCTCCGACATTGAAACGTGCACTAACAGAATTAGTCTATTGGAGAAACAAGGAGACAAAATAACTCAGTCTCTCGAGGAAATGCTTGGGAAAGGCTCGATATCGGCGCTACTCATGAGAGAGTTCGAGAGGCTAGCCGACTCTGTGGACAGTGTCCTTGATAGAGCTCACGCTCTATCCCGACAGATCAGAAGAGTCACCAAGAGGCCGTTGCGCGAGGCCAAGGAATTCGACGCTATCATCAGGAAAGACCAGGTTCGTTTGATAGAGATCGGACTGGTCCAGCTTCAATATCTCCGGAAGCTCTTCAACATTGCGGGCTCGGACAAGAGACAATCTTTCGACTTAGCAAAGCAAATTGAACGGCTGGAAGAACAAGGGGATGATGTCAAGGACAATATGCTTGACGAGATCTATGGGTCATGGGAGATGCTCGACTACGCCTCCTTCCACAACTATATCGAGACCACGATTGAGGCTGATGACATCCTCGACCGTTGCGAGGACGCGTCAGATCTGGTCATCGCGATTATGAAGGGTCTCGGCGCTTAGGAAACAGAGCATGAACCTTTCCCTAGACACCATATCGCTTGTTCTAGCGGGACTCTTGGGAGCAGTTGTTAGTGGCAACAATATCTCCGCATGCTGCGGGACGATCATCGGCAGCGGAATGGTCAAGAGACGGTCGGGAATCTTGATCGCCGTTGCAGGCTACCTGCTCGGATTGTTGATCGAAGGGCCCAAGCTCTTCAAAGTCAGACAAGCCTTCCTCCCAACTGAAACCAGTAGCGAGATCTTCTCGATACTCCTAGCCACACTACTCATCTTCATCGGCGGAGAACTCACGAGAGTCCCCCTCTCTCTATCAAAAGCGTTGACCGGGACAATCCTAGGCGTAAGCTTCGCGATCGGGGCACTGCAACAAACCAGCTATCTGGTTCTCATACTGATGTTCTGGGTGAGCGCGCCGATAGTAGCTACAGCTCTCGGGCTGTTCTTCGTTAGACTCGATGACCGGTATAGCCCCAGAAACCTCTGGGTGAAGCTCTCACTCCTCAAAGCCGGGCTAGTAGTGATGGCCTTTCTCTCCGCATACGTTACTGGTAGCAACGCCCTAGGACTCATTGCGGGGGTACCCTCCAACCAGCCTCTCATCGCGACAGTCTTCGTCGGCCTAGGAAGTGTTCTCGGAGCGTCCGTCCTCGGTCGAGGGGCCTTACGCAGGCTAACAGAAGGGATCTATAGCCTCAGATACCCTAACGCGTTCTACTCCCAGCTACTGGGCGCGGGAACGGTAGAATTAGCGAACCAACTTGGTGTCCCGGTGTCCACGACCGAGACAGTTTCTTCTGGAATCATTGGATCTGGCTTAGCAAGCAAGATGCGAGTCATGAATTCCAGAAACGTATTCCTCATCGTAGCTAGCTGGGTCATCTCCCCAGCTTTAGGGTTTCTTCTCGGGTACGGATTGACTCTGATGATTGGTTAACCTACGACTGTGTTCCTATCTATAACGACGGCCAAGAATCGAGACTCAATCTTTTCCTTTTATTTCGACGTCAATCTTAACCGGACTGCTGATGGACCTTCCTTCACATCTCTCATTTGGACTAGCCATAGGTCTAGTCTTCTTCGGAAACAACCCTGAGATCGTGCTGCTTATCGGTCTGGGAACATTGATCCCTGACCTCGACAGGGAATATTGGTACGTCAGACGACAAGTCTATGCTGAAGAACAGTATCACCGCGCAAGATTCCACAACGTATTCATGATACTCATCGGGTACCTGGTGAACCCGTTCTTCTCGCTGGGGATCTTCCTCCACATGCTACAGGATTCCTTCACGACAGCGAAGGACAGAGGTGTCGAATGGTTCTACCCGCTAACCAGACTCGTGAAACGGGGAATGTACGACCAGACTATGAGCCAGAGAAAGCCCGACCCTAATGTGAACGTCTACTTCTATCAGGAGGACGTTCTTGGATACGTGAACGCTGCGGACCCGGACCTAAGAGAGGGTAACCAGCCGGTGCCATGGAGACGAGTCTACGGATTCGCTCAGAACGGTCACCTTCTAGATCGCGGGTTTCTAGTCGGCTCCTTGGCGGTCATAGCAATTTGGCTCGCCTACCCAATCGGGCTCACCCATGCTCATCAGTTTTCAGAACTCTTAGAATCTAACCCAATCTGGGTGATCGGCTATGCAGCTGTTGCGGTGTTGTTCGCTGCAGGTGAGACTCAGAGGAGAGACAAGCTTCCCAGGCTTCCTCAACTCAAACCGGCTCAGGTCCCATTGTTTGTGATCGGTGTAGCTCTTCTGGTGGTTTGGTTCTTATTGTTCCGGTTCGAAATCCTCGCGAATTTGGAGAATATTCTTGCTGATCCGATTCCTCTAGTTGCGGGCATCGTTGCGATCCCCCTCGTCTCTCTCATCCTTGTCAAGTATTACACGCGAGGAGGAAGAAAGGCAATCGTGTAGCACGGCTCTCTCCTGTTCTGCCGTACAGCTCTGTCCGCCCCATTCAAAGGGCAGAAAAGTCTCGGCAGTGCACTGTCAGCCAGAGATATCTCGCTAGAGACCTACATTCGTACCATAGCCATTATTAATGGCACGCGAAGGACGCTTGCCTCTCTTACGATTAGGGCCCATGCGAGTCTGGGCACTAACGACGCGACGGATGGGAGTTTGAGGTTGTTAAGACAATTGTTGAAGAAACCGGGTGTCGGTAGAGTTACCAGGGCTATTCTGATTTGCGCCTTTGTTTTGCTCGGCTCATTATTGGCGGTTCCACTAGCACCCTCGAACAGCTACTCCGCTACCGGTAGCCCTGCCCTGGGTCCACTGGCGAATGCGCCATTCGACCATATCGTAACCATCATGATGGAGAATCAGGGTTTATGTGATGTCTACACTGGATGCGGTGGATCAGCTCAGTACATGAGCAGTCTAGCCAACGCTAACACTCTTGCGATGACATGGGGAACGATAGATCATTATAGCGAACCAAACTACATCGCCCTTCTCGGAGCCTACGATGAAAAAGCGTCTACAGGAGACGGCTGGTGTTGCTACCTCTCTCCAAACATCAACCTCATCGATCGACTTGAGACAGCAGGACTGACATGGCAAGCGTTCGCTGAAGACGCGGGCAACTCGGGATCATGTAGCTTCAGTCCCCCGAGAAATGGGGATCACTTCCCCTTCATAGACTTCTCTGACATGAACACTGCCGCCAGATGTTCTCACTTTCTTACAACCGCGTCCTCGAGTGACCCAGAATTCCTTGCCGCGTTGAATACGGCTAGCCCGGCTAATTTCATCTGGCTAACACCAAACGATTGCAATAACGGACATGACAAATGCAGTTCTTCCTCAGGCGGTGACTCATACTTATTGGGTCTCGTACCGCAAATCCTCAGCAGTTCAGAGTTCGCCTCGACAAAGGCCGCTTTGCTAATACTCTACGACGAAGGCTACAATACTCAATGCTCTTCCAACACCGGTGGAACTGGGGAGTGTCTCTACGCGTCTTTCAGTGGACCAGCAGCCAAGAAGGGTGTGCAGATTAGTCCAGCGGGCGCATCTCACTACTCCTATCTGTCGACGATTGAGGCCGCATGGGGTCTATCATCGCTCAATTCCAATGATGCGGGAGCACCAACCATGCTAGGTGCTTTTGCCGCATGTACGAGCAACTGTCCTCTAACGACAAAAGCTCCTCCCGGCGCATTCCTTGGGATCTCCAACAACATATGGCTGATCATCATAGCAGGCCTCATAGGGCTGGTCGCGTCGCTTACCCTCCTCACGATCAGAGTGAGGGCGAAACCGAAACACACAAAGCAGACAATGAACCGAAAAGCTCGATAGTCCCTGGCAGATCCGGGACGGCCTTACTTTCAGAGATCGGAGGATTGTGGCCGCTCAAGAATGGTCCTTGATTTGCTAAGGATGATTGTGGTCCAGTTTGAGAAAGCACAGCTGTAGCGAGACTTTGCAACCGCTTAGAATTTCTCTCATTAGCGCATCGTAGTTACAAGAAGAGTTTGTTTCAGCCCTCAACGGTAATACCTAGGAAAACATGTCGCCCACAAAGAATGTGGCGTTTGCCCTCTCGCTATTGTTGCTGCTCCCGGCCGTAGCTATCGTCGCTGCGGCGCCACCTGGGCCGAATATCAGCACACCGAGTATCTCTCCGTCTTCTCCGGGACCTAACGACCTGGTCACAGTAACAACGACGGTCACAGCAGGCAATTCCGGAGTGCTGAACGTGACTCTGGTCTATACAACTGATAATTGGAAGACGACTAACACGACCGTTGTAGGGTCCTACAATTCGACAAGCCAGCTGGCAACAGCGCACATACCCCCGCAATCCAACGGAGGCCACGTAGAATACTACATCGTGGCCTTTGACGGCAACAGCAACAAGAAGGTTAGCAGCTACTTCAGCTACACGGTTACCGCCCCTCCCGCGAGCACTACGACAAACACGTGGATAGAGCTCGCACTCGTTGCCGCCACCCTAGGGGTAGGTGGGACAATAGCGTTCTACTCCCTACGCCCCAAAGCCAAGCCAGGTTCAACTGCAACGTCGCAAAACTAGGCATTTCGTTATCGAAACAACATTCTCCCGGCAAGCGCTAGAGGGTCGCAAGGCGACCTTACCACTCACCCTCCCATTGTTTATTCTGCAGTCTGTTTAGTGTTCTGTCCTCGAACATCAGCAAAAACGAGGCCTGGTCGCTCTCTTCTTCACAGTCAGACGAACCTCCGTTCTCTCAAAGACAAAACTATGGTGATTATGCCGACAAGGGTCCCTGGCAGGGCATAGAAGAGTGTGACGATGGAGATTGCGATTGCGCGCTCGTATCTGGTGTTGGATCCGAGCAAGACGATGATCCCGTTAACGGTCCAGAGCACTCCGAGGAAGAGGAAAGGGAACGCCATGGCTGAGGGTCGTATGCCTATCGCCGATACGAGTGTCGCCCAGGGTCCTAGCCCTATTGTCTGTTCTCCGGTGTAGTATCCTGTGACTAGTTTTCGTGTTCCGTCGAAGATGAGCCATGTTCCGAGGACGAAGCTTAGAATCGAGATAGCGGATGTGGAAAGGCCAGGTTTTTGCATAGCGTCCTTCATTCGTCGTGTCTCTTATTAGACGGGAGACTCTCTCCGTCTCTCTATGACTGATTCGGGTCCTGCGCTTTCTGATATGGAGGAAGGTGGGGATGGTATGGCGAAGTATGCGCGTATGGTTTTGGAGTTCATCAAGAAGGACGTTTTCGAGGATCGCAAACAGGTCTCCGTGGAGGAGGTTGTCACACTTATTGCTGCGTTGACGGACATCTCTGTTAGTCTACTGTCACGGTTCCGGAAGGACCAGGTGGAACCGGAGAAGGCGACAGAGGTTGGAAGGGACGTTTTCAAGTACATGGTCGGACGGCTGGGTTTCGATATAGACAAGCTGGGCAAATCAAACATCTACGTGTAGGACCGTATGTCAGTGTGCGTTTTGCGACTCGTTTGGCGTCGCGTGACTTGACTAGGCTGATAGGGTGGCTCGAAACGAACAAGACGGGCTCAACAGGCTCAAAGAGCTAGAAAGAGTTGGCAGCTCGGAAACGCCAAGTTAGCGTGTTTCTGCCAATCTATTGAGGTTAGTGTCGCAGTTGTACTGAATAAATAGCCGTGACGCATCTATGCTATTGTATGCAAGATAGTCGGCGTTTGGTCGAGAGGATGATAGAGAGAGATCCTGTAATCAAGAAGGGCCTTCAGCGTGAAATTATCAATTCGAGAGCCCTCGCCCGGTTCATTCAGGCGACTGACGGGATAGATTCCAGCCTTGACTCGATTCTGGGCATTATTCGACGCTACCCGCGGGCTAGCGAGGGAGCTGCAGGAACAGATCGGATTCTAGGAGATTGCGAATTGACAATGAGAAGCAAAATCGGAGATTTGGCGGTTGAGCACGGGCCCCACGTTATGAGACAGATTGCAGAGTTCGCCGGCTCTATCAAGAGTACTAGCGGAGAGAACCTGAGAGTCGTAGTCGGGCAACGATCCATACGGGTAATAGCTGAACAGAAAGCTTTGGAGAAGTTTCGTGAGACTTTTGCGGACAAAGAGGTCGTAAGATACTCTGAAAACCTCGTCGAGATCTCGCTTCTCTTAACGCCCGAAGCAGAACGAACAAGAGGAATCTATGCAAGGATTACAACGGAACTCGCATTGAACGACGTAAACCTGATTGGAATCATGTGCTGCAGTCCAGAATCAATTCTACTCGTGGAGGAGAAAGATGCTCCTAAGGCCATAGAAAGTCTACAAGGGATGATCTCTGAACAATCCCCCAACCGCGAACACAGAGCGGGGCTCGCAGCCAGGAGATCTCAGGCGGAATCGATAATCAAACGAACCAGCTAGATTTTTTTCCGAAGACCGAAACCGCGGTCACCTGCTAGATTCATCCCGTCTACGCCACATCTGGCCAATCTGGCAGAATTGTGCGGATAGAGTTAAGTCAGTTTTACGGAGTCTTAT
>MNGO01000026.1 GCA_001918765.1 Crenarchaeota archaeon 13_1_40CM_3_52_10 | reverse complement strand
CCAGAAAGGGTTCTATTCTCGCATCATCTGGAGGATCTTCCTGCCTTGCTTCGCTGTCAGACCCGTCTTCGGACACTAACCTACCCTCTCCCTTAACGTCTGTTCTCGCTATGGACAAACCGCGTAGCTAAGTGTGCTGTCCCTTTCAAATCGGGCAATCAGTCACAATGGTGCAGTTTTGAGCCACATCTCCGCTTCACAGAAAGATCCGGATTACAAGAATAAGGGCGGTAGCTCTTTTATTGCGGGCTGGACATCCACTCTGTTTGAGAGGGATTTCTAGTCATGCGTGTTCGCCTCGTTGGTTACGAGCCTGACCTCGAAAGGGTCTGCGCCGCCGCAATGCGGTCATGCTACTCGCCTCATCCGGGGTATGAGCTGTTCACACACACATCACAAGACAAGGTGTTGGACGGGGAGAAAATCTTCGATGCGGAGCGAATAGATGGACTGTTGAAGCGTGCCCTTGAGCTGGGGCATTACGATATTCTTGAGCACAACAGCATCACTTGGCTGGTAGAGGCTGACCAGAAGGAGATCCTCTTCCTTATGGAATCTTCCAAGTTCTTTGAGACAAGCCAGATTGACGAACAGAAATGGCTTATCACAACAAACCTCCGAGTCCTAGTCGAGCTAGCCCGTAGCACCAACCATCTACCGTTGACGAGAGAACTTGTCGCAACCCTGAATGAAGCAGCTCCCATAATCGCCTCGGCTCTCGCGATACCGACCACAAAAAGTTAGGATGATAATGGCAAGCAAAGCGATCCTGTTCAGCTACACCAACTATCCTGAGCTGACCGCGAACTTGGAGGAGGCCGGAGTGAAGATGGGGAGAGAGAACATGCTCCGGCATGGGAGCTTCACCTTCGACCTGCAGGGAATAAGCAGAGCAACCAGTCACCAGATAGTAAGACATAGAATCGCCTCCTTCAGTCAGCAATCACAGCGTTACGTGCGCGTCACGCGAAGCTATGGATATCTGAAACCGCCCGGGATTCCCAAGGATCTCAAGGTTCCAGTCGAGTTTCAAGGGCACAAGCTAGAGCTGAACTTTACAGACGTGATGGACTTGACTCGTCAAGCTGAAGAAGGCCTCACCACGAAGGGCATTAAGGCAGAGGACGCCCGATATCTTCGGCCGAATGCAGCAACCACGAACATCGTCATGAGCATGAGCCCACGCCAACTCATTCACTTCTTCAACCTCCGCTGTGCCCCTGACGCTCAATGGGAGATCCGCGACCTTGCATGGTCAATGTACGCTGCGGTCCGACTTGCGGCTCCTGAAGTCTTTGGGCCCTTGCCCGCCGCTGATGAAAGCGACTACATCAAGAAACGTGTATCCATCGTCGACGACCTAGTTCGAAAGGAAGAAGCCGGATTCTCTAAGACCCCGCCCGGAGAGCTATTCCAACTGGAGCTTCAACCTATGTTGGAGCTGGTGCATCCGGTCGAGACTTTCGTGAGACACTACTAAGAAACGAACCAGTCTAAAATCTAGTGCGATGGTGCGATGTTTGGCACGGTGTGCTTTGTCCAGATCTTCTTCTCACTGAACAGAAATCTGGCCCCGAAAGTCAAGAAAATGCTGGCGAGGTTGGCCGTGTACAGAAACGAGATGCCCAATGCACTTGTTAGGCCCCAGAGTAGGGGGATTCTTACGAGCAGGTCGGATGAGGAAACGGCGTTGAAGAGTAAGATTTTCCGGACTAGACCTCCGGCACTTTCTCTTGACCTGAATACGAGGAAATTGTTCAGTGCAAAGTTGACGAGTACTGCTGCCTGACTGCTGAGAACCGCACCAATAAGAAAATAGATCCCATAGAATGTCGTCAACACGAACAGGATGTACTGGTTGAGGAATATTCCTAATCCACCCACGAAACCGAACTTGATCAAGATCCAGGCTATCGACCCGCCAGTCTTTGGCTTGCGAGGTGGAGGCGGGTACATCCCGAACCCCGACGAGAATCGCGGATCTCTGAACGCGGATGCGTAGAGAGAACCCTGGTAGTATTGCCGCCTGACTAAGACCTCGTTAAGAGGATTGATGGGGCGGATCTCTGAACTCAAACGCTATCGGTCAATTCTAGCTAGTCTTACTCCGGGCGATATAACCGATACTCTCTCGGTCGATCATAATGAGCAGAATCGCGTGGAGGACTAAATGTCCGGTTCTCTAGGCTTCGAGATGAATTGACAAGGAAGCTACAGTTCGGATGATGCGGTGATCATCGGCATAACAGGAAGCTGTTGCCCCGGTTCTACGAGTTGTTCGAATTCTCGTCTTGCCTTGTCCATCTTTGGATAGATGACTTCTCGGAATCCTGTTACGGCGAATTCGTTTGGTCTGTAGGGGTCGTTGATTACCCTCAGGGCTCTGAGCGCTAGGTCATAGTTTGAAGACGCGGTCTTGAGATAGAAGCCGATGACGTCGTCTTTGTACCAGTCTCGGAACGCGCGCTCTTTCTTGTGCCATCCCCAGCTGTCGAGGATGGTTCTGGTCCATTTCATGTGTTTGAAGATCCTCATCAGCCAGTTGTGGGCAAGCCACTGCGGCAGGTCGAACCTCACTTGCTTGCCGAACACTTCGAACTCTGGCCGGTTGATATGTTCGTATGTTATCTTGTCACCGTTCTCTTCGTCAACGTTGTATCGGATCTTGTCCCGGTCCAATTTCTCATCATCAGTCAGCAAATGAGGAGTGTAGATCTCGTCCTTGATCGCCATGACTTTGTGCAAGTCGAGCATGGCCGTTTTGGTCGCGGCGTATCCCCTATCCGCTCTATCGTTCCTGAACACTTCCAGGATTTTGTCCACGTATTTCTCTGCGTAGGGAAGGTCTCCCCACATGATGAGATCGTAGATCCTTCTTGCAATCCCTCTGTTGGTGTCTTCGTCAAGGTTCATCGTGGCAACCGTGCTCATTACCAGTCGCCTGTACTCGTCTGCGGTCTTCTTTCCTCGCCAAAACATCCAGTAGGCGTGCGATATCTGCTTGGTCTTCATGTCAAGAATAGACTGGTAAGTTTCCTTTGCCCCGAATAATGTGAGGATCCTCTCATCAGCAACGATATTCTTGAACTCGAGAAGCTGCGGCTCTACGACCAGTTTCCGGCCCAAGCGAAACGCCTCCATGTTTCTAGCTCTCTGGCTGGCCGGGACGGTTTCCATTATCGCGTCAACGAGGTTCTGTTCGCTGACAGGTATGAGGCCCTTCTGGAAGGCCGCGCCAAGAAGAATGATGTTGGTGAAGAGCTTACTTCCGAAGTACAGCTCGGATATCTCGCTGATTCTTCCACCGAAGTACTCGTCAGAATTTGTATGCCTTCGAATATTCTCCTCCGCATCAGGAGGATAGTTCATCATCCCAGCGAGCATCGGGATAGTCGGGACCACGGTGGTGTTCACCACTGCGGTCGTGTGAACCTGGCTGGCGTATACGAGACTTCTCTCCGCTTCAAGCATGTCAACGCCCATCAAGAGATCAGCCTTTCCGTTCGGGACGATTGTTGAGATCTTTGCTTTTCCGTTCGAGTATAGGACGTGTGCGGATACTGCTCCGTTTCTGATTGCGAGTCCTTTCTTATCGTTGAACCGGACATGGTATCCTTCTCTGGTTCCGGCGCGAGCCAGAACTGATGACATTACTCCTACGCCCATGCCACCGACGCCACTGATGAATATTTTCCAAGTATCGTTGAATCGGTGTGGCGCAGGCGTTGGAATATTGTCGAGCGATATCTTCTTGACCCTTGATTTCGGCGGCTTGTTCCTTGTGATGATTACTTTCTCGAAGGATGGGCACGCCATGACCTTCGTGCAGTACGTATCCGACACGCAAATCGACTGGTCAATACCAATCTTCTCGCCATAATCCGTGTCGATTATTGTAAGTCCTGGGCAGCCCGTGTTCTTGGTACATTCACGGCAGTTCTCACAAACTTCCTGCGAAATGTTGACGAATGTTTCCTTCTTGACGAAACCCTGTCTCTCGATGATCCTGTTTCTCTCTGACCGCTTTCTCTTGTGAAATGTGATGCCGCATTCTTTGTCGGCTATGATCACTTTTACGCCTGGTTTCTCGAAGACCTTGTCCAGTTCTTTCATGTACTTCTCTCGGTTGGAGGGAGGCATCTTCTTCACATAGATCTGTCCTTGGCCCATCGCACGAACAATGCTCTCGATGTCCTGGGGGGTGGTCTTGTCGCCCATCAAATTGTGGCCCGTCTCCGGTGTTGGCTGATGACCTGTCATCGCCGTGTTCTTGTTGTCGAGGATGAGGTAGAGGATGTCTTGTCCTTCCTTGATCGAGTTGGATATCGCGGTCATTCCTCTCCAGAAGAAAGTCGAATCTCCCATCAGCGCATACTGCTTGTTCGTTACGAACGGGTCCATTCCCGCTCCCGCAGCGCCTCCCAGTGACATCGCAGTTAGGTTGTGCATCTCGCCGAAGGGCGGTAGGAAGGACATGGAATAGCAACCAATGTCGCCGTGGGCGAAGATGTCCTTGTGCTCAGGCGTATCTCTCAGCGAATGAACGGCGCTAAGGGTTTCTCTGTGAGGACAGCCTGCACAGAATCCGGGGGATCGTGGTGGGACGAGGAGGCCGTAGGCTTTGATCTCGGCAAGAAGATCCAGTTCGCTGTGAATTTTCTTCTGGTCAATCTTGGCGGCAGGATCGCCAATCTCCAAGAGCAGATTTCCAATTTTCTCAATAAGGTTTGACGGAGTGAGTCCACTCTCTTCAGGGAATCCATCGCCTTGTGGAAAGAACTTGCCCCAGACTTTCGGCATGCTGGAGAGCCTTCCTTCCTGCACCAAGTCGTCCAAGATGGTCTTGACCTGGTTTTCTATCGCGGGGCTCTTTTCTTCGACAACAACAATGTTCTCAACTTTCTTGGATAACTCGCCGACGATTTCAGGCTCGAGAGGATAGGTTACCGCAGGTTTCAGGACGGGGAACTGTTCGTCGAGTCCGAGCTCCCAAAGAGCCTGTTCCAGATAGCTATAGGATATGCCTGCTGCGATGAATCCGATCCTGTGCTTCCGGCCATCGTCGTAGAGTATCTTGTCGAGCTTATGATCTCTGACGTATTCGTGAACCTTGGGGAATCGATCTCTGATTATTTCTTTTTCCAAGGCCCATGTGTTGGGGGGTATGCTGACTCGTCGTTTGAGATCGACTTTTGAGATATCGAGGGTTATGGGATTTTTGAAAGTGATTTCTGAGGGCTGGTTTTCCGAAAGAACGACGCTGCCTCCACCCTCGGCAAGATAGGTCGTGATAAGATAGCCTACGACAAGGTTGGAGTATTGAGAGAGTCTGAGTCCTTCTCCGATCCAGTCCTTGACTTCCTGTGGAGTGCTGGGCTCGATGATAGCCATCTTGAGATGCTCCATGAGCTGGCGGCTATCACCCGCAACCTGAGTGCTGGAAGCGTGTGGGTCGTCTCCGCAGACGACGAGGGCCCCACCCCTCTTTCCGCTCAAGCCGAGCTTGTCAGCATAATTGATGATGTTGATGGGGTCCGCCGCGACGTTGAGCCCGACGCTCTTCATCACAGCAACAGCGTTAACGCCGACGTCTAATGCGCCGTTGAGCGCGGCAGCGCCCTGGGACTCGTCATTCGTCATCTCGGCCCATAGTCCGCATTCTCTGAGAATCTCTGCGTTCTCTTCTAGAATTGTGAAAACTTCTGCGACGGGCGAGCCGGGGTAGCCGGCCATCAAGCCGACTTTGCTCTCAAGCGCTCCCTTTACTATCAGCTCGTTTCCGTTGAAAGCGTTGATACCGGACCCTTGGACAAAGCGTTTGTCCGACATTACATCACGTGGGTATCCGTATAGAATGTTCTAGTCGCGCTGTAGATAAGCCCGTTGTTCAGTTTGTGGACAAATAACCCAACAATCATTGGCAGGAACCTCGTCGAAGCAGTAGAACGTCCACATCCTGAAATAGCAGATTTTTCAGCGAAGCTGGCCCCATACGCAAACAAGGCTCGCGCGGGAATGAGCTGGTAGGAAAAACCCTACAAATAACCCTGGCTGAACCAGACGGTCAACTGAAAAGGGTCATGAATTGAGAACCTTCGTTCCTCTTGTCATCCTTATCCTTTCGACGATATGCTTTGGTTCAGCTCCTAGCGCTCACGCAGCCTCAACGGCGACCATTCCAACAGAGGGAGGAACCTGGACAAGCCCGACCATCACCATCCTGATGACGCCTCAACCGACTCAGACGTGGTTCAAAGCCTCGTACGCATTCGATGTGAACCACGCAATCAGCCGCTGGTCCGAATCCCTCATCGCCTACACAGATGCTTACGGTTCAAACTATCTTCGTAAACTGAGCTTCGTCACTTGCATTTCCGGTGTGAACGATACTTTGTGCGGCAGTCCGAACATTCAAGTTCGGTTCATCCAGTCGTTCGGATCCCAATCATCAGGTTTGGGACTTACCGACACCCGGACTCAATCCAGCTCGGGGGTATTTCAGGCGCCAACGATCACGACACTCGCAGCGTATGACCCGACCAATGTTACACAGCTTACTGACACCGACATGATCAATATTGCCAGCCACGAATTTGGTCACGCCCTTGGTCTCGACCATGCAACTGCACCCGTAGCGGACGACGGGTCTTTCGAGCTAATGTTCCTATCATACGGACAGGTGGTTGGCAACCTCAGAAATTCACTTGAGGCACCGTCAACCCTGGACATGTACGCGTTAGCGTATGTCTACGACTGGCTGGCGAGTTCCTCGACTCTCAATGGCCCGGGACACCCGAAGACAGATCTATCATTGCCATCAGGAGCAACTTATTCGTCTGTGTATCCGTATGCTGAGCAGATCCAGATGCTGCAGAACTCTGTCGGCCAGATGCGAATTGAGATCCTGATCGTGGCAGTTGTTGCGGGTCTTCTTCTAGCACTGGTTTTGGTGTTTGCAATTCTCTTGTCGCGGAAGAAACCAGCGCCCCCCGCGCCTAACCCTTGGGGATCGGTTCCGAACACTCCACCAGTCTAGAGAACTCCGGCAGACAGGAACGTGAAGAAACGAGTTCTAAGAATCAGAAGATCCTTCGGGCGGCCTCGACTGGCCATCTTGGCGCCTGGAGCTGCTGCACTGAGCCTGTGACGCTTCCGATGTAGCCATTGTGATGGCACGCGTAGCAGTCGCAACAACAGTAGTATCGTTAGGGACCGCAGTGGTTGTGGTAACGGTTGCGTCGGTGTTCGTAACTGTGGCGTTGGAGTCCTCCATGATCCTGCTGTTATCGCATGCTTTGGAGATAGATCCGTCCTGCTTGAGCTTGAGGATCCAAATGTCTGAGTTGCCGTTGCCGAAGGATGAGGTGGTTGCGGCAACGACGAACCCTCCGTCGGTTGTCTGCTGAGCGGAGATAGCGTGATCGTCTGCGGGGCCTCCGTAGGTTTTCTGCCAGACAATGTTACCCTTTGGGTTTAGCTTGAACAGCCAAGCGTCCTGACCCCCCGCGCCAGAAGAGTTTGTAGAGCCTGCAACGATGAAACCGCCGTCAGACGTCTGCTCCACCGTGCTAGCCATGTCGTCTCCGGTGCCACCGTATGCCTTCTGCCAGATTACTCCGCCGGAATTGTCCAGCCTGAGGAGCCAAGCATCGTTTCCCCCGGCTCCAAAAGAGTTGGTCCAACCAGCTACAATGAGCCCGTTATCAGAGGTCTTGGCCATTGAGATAGCGTAATCGGCTCCGGAGCCGCCGTAGGCGTGTTGCCAGACGATGTCTCCTGTCGCATCTATTTTGAACACCCAGAAGTCTCCTGCTATGAGTCCGTTAACTGCGTATCCATTGGTAATGCCTGCGACGACGAACCCTCCATCTGGCATTGTCTGAAGTGAGAAAGCTGCGTCGAACGCTGTGGGGTTTCCATATGTCCTCGCCCACATCACGGCCCCTGTGCTGTTCAGTCTGAGAACTTGTACGTCGCCCATTCCTGAGTTGTCAGTGAAACCTGCTACAATGAATCCGTTATCAGATGTTTGTTGCATTGGGAGAAGGCAGCAACCGAATCCTCCGTACATGTTCTGCCACTGGACGTTTCCCGTTGCGTCGGTCTTGAAAATCCATGCGTTGCCTGCGAAGCCGACTGGACCTGTGAAGCCCGATACTACGAAGCCACCGTCTGAGGTCTGCTGCGCCCCTACAGCGAATTCTTCTCCAACCGTTCCGTACGCCTTTTGCCAGATTACCTGTCCTGAGGGATCGAGCCTGATGAGCCAAGCGTCACTTCCGCCAGCACCAGATGAGTTCGTCGATCCTGCTACAATGAATCCGCCGTCCGACGTTTGATGCACTGAATAGCCCTGCTCTATTCCAGATCCGCCATAGGTCCTCGCCCAAGTGTTGTGATGGCTAATTGCTCCTAGAGCGGGGCGTGCTCCAGTTGAGGCTAGTAATATTAGTCCGAGAGCGAAGAATCCTAACCTAGGAAACATTAAAGGCCTTCCACCCGCTCAGAAATAAGCCATTGTAATTCCAGGACTTAACTTTACTGGAAATCAGGACATCTTT
>MNGO01000029.1 GCA_001918765.1 Crenarchaeota archaeon 13_1_40CM_3_52_10 | reverse complement strand
GTTCATCTGGGTGAAAACCTGGTTCTGTGACGTTATTGTCAAGAATACTGTTCCTCCGTTGGCCGCGGTGATAGGAGTGTTTGGAATGTCGAATGTTCCCGCGGGAAAAGTGCTTGTGAAAATTACCAGGCCTGTCTCAACGAGCTTTAGTGTAACAGTGACCGTGTTTCCAGTCGTGATGTGCGCTGACGCGTAGTAGCCAGAAAGCGCGTATCCAATGACAGATTGTAGAGAGTTGACAGAATAGTTGGATGGTGTCGAATAGGTTGCGACCTCTTGTTCGGCAGGTGCAGGGAATGATAATAGTACTATGCCAGCAATTAGCAAGCTGCAAAGAAGGGCGAGAGTGTACCGTTGACGCTGGCTGAACTTGGGCATGCCGGCTCAATATGATTATTCGATCAAGCCAGAACTAAGCCCGCCGTACCTTACTCCATTTCCCCTTAGTAACGGTTGCCCGCTCGTTATGCTTGTTCGAGAGCCTTCGTAATTTCCATTCGCGAGGCCCGCAGAGCAGGATACAGCGATCCGGCGACCACTGCAAGAATGGACAATCCAAGGGCTTGTACCATGGCATTGTATGGAATGATGAATGGGAGATAGAATCCTGCCAGGGTTGTGCTGTTGGTTGCTCCCTCTAGCAGGAGTAGGCCGCCGGGGACAGCGAGGAGGAAACCGAACAATCCTAGGATGATTCCTTCGCTGAGAAAGAGTCCGGCTATCTGTCTCCGGCTCATTCCCTGTGATCGTAATAATCCGATCTCTCGTTTTCTATCGGTGACGTTCATGATCATTGTCGCGCTTATTCCTAGGGTGGCTATGAGGAGAGCGAAGTAGAGAACCAAGAGGATGATTGTGAATATCCGGTTTATTGTATCTCGAACAAGGGAGAGGAGTTGTCCGAGGGTCAACGAGTTCTCGGCAAAATCATACTTTGGATACGATGTAGCAATGTCGTGAGCGATAGTTGACGCTGCTGGCTTGTACTGGGGTTTTAGGTTAATCAGGAAGAGAGGGGCGCTGTTGGTGCCGGCGAAGAATTGTCTCTGTGAATTGAAAGAGACGACTATCGAGTCGCTGGCGAAGCTGTTTCCAAACTGGATATACTGGAGGACGGGCCCGGTGAATATTCCTGCCACATGAAACGGCAGGGTTCCATTGAATGTTGTTATGTCCACGCTTTGACCTGCCAAGACGTTGAGTCTCGCTGCGAGAGAATCAGGTAAAAGTACTGTCTGGGAATTGTTCGCGAGTTCGGCGTAGACTTGTTGTTGGGGAGGCGAGTTTACGAACTGGTAGTTTATGATCTGGGGGAATGTTGCAGGGTCAACGGCGAGGACTCCGACCGATGTGCTGTTGCCGTGTGGTCCGAGAGCTTTTGGGCTGAATGGAAGGAGACTAGGTCCGAGGGGACTCGCCAGAGAGACCTGCGATAGACTAGTGAGATTGCTGGTGAAGCCGATAGGCAGGGACTGGTTTGCGATCAGGATTATGTCCGCCCCGAGCGCTTCCTGAATGCCTTGGTCAAGGGCGGTCTGGACTCCGCCTTGGATCCCGCCCAGCATGATTACGAAGCTGAGGGTGATAGTGATCATTCCGAACGAGATTGCGTTTCTAAGCAATCTCCGTCTCCCGTTTCTTGATGCGATGTATGCTATGGCTTTTGAGAATGGTAGAAGCGGAGCAGCGAGTAATCGACCTGATTGTCCGAATATTACAGCGCCGAGAATGACTATTCCCATCGGGATGAGTGCAACGTCGAGGTAGGACACGTGGAAAGGCGTTAGTCTAGCCGCTTCCAGCGAGCCAACTGTTAGCATGCCCAAGCTAACGAGAGCGATGATTGAATCAGGGATTCGTTTCCGAGAGTTTCGGGCGGACGGCCGAATCGCCTGGATAATGTTGATTCTGCTGGCAGAAGCGGCTGGATAGAGCGAACCCGCGAAAACAGCCACAAAGCCTGCTCCAAGCCCCATTAGAGTTATGGTTGGAGTAAGCTGGACTATCGGGAGAGATGGGATTTGAAGAATGTTCTCTGCAACCGCGGTGAAACCCCTCGAAAGAATTAGTCCCGTAAAAATCCCGGCGATTGTACCGATGGTGCCAATGAGCATTCCCTCAACCAGGAAGATCTTGAAGATCTGTGATCGGCTGGTTCCGACAGCTCTCATCACCCCGATCTCGTACGTGCGTTCGTTTACCGTCATGAACAGGGTGTTGAAGACGATGAAAGAACAGACCACGAGAGCGACTGCTACCATGACGTTTAGTCCCAGTTCGAACCCTGCGGTTTGTCCTGCTATTCTCTGGACGGCTTCTGCTTTTGGAGCGTTTACGTTGAAGAGTGGTGAGCCTAGGAGATTCTGAATCGTGTCCCGGACCTGCGGCGCTCTGGTTGGATCATTGAGAGTTGCGTAGATGTGGGAGATCATTCCCTGAAAGCTTAGTTCTGATTGAAGCTGAGGGAGGTTCACGTAGATCGAAGCGCCAATGTTGCGCAGAGGATGGTCGATTCCTACTACTGACAGAGGAATAGTGACATTCGTTCTGGCATTGATATTCGGCGTGATGACGTTAAGGACGGACCCGACTCTTAGCCCGAACTTCTGGGCCAGCCCGTCATCCACGGTCGCCTGACCGGGGGAGAGAGTCTTTGCGCCAGTAATGTTGAAGCTGGAATAATCGAAATCCGTCCCATTAACTCCGACCAGAGGAAAGAACGTTCTGTTGTCGGTCGTGCCAAACCAGACCAGTCTTACAGCTGTTTGTTGAACCTCAGAGACACTCTCAATATTGGTCAAATAATGGCTCTGAAAAACAGGTGGAAGTCCGCCGTAACTTACGACGATGTCGGTGCGGCCCCAGAACTTGTTGATGTAATTGGTAAACTCGCCGGTTGCACTTGCGGTTGCTAAGTTTATCCCCACAAGCAAGGCGACTCCGAGGATGACGGCGAGAATTGTCAGCGCGGTCCTTGCGCGGCGTTTTGGCAGGTTGCGGTAGGCAATCTTGGTCGAGAGCAAGTTCTAGGCTTGGCCTTCGTACTAGTTGGGCTGTGAGAGAGAGCGTGCGGGCTCCGGAGGGACAGGTTCGATCGCCCTCAGCCTGTAGGACTCTCTAGGGGTGCGTTGTTGGGATGCCCTCGTAATCATACCGTCCCGCATCTCGAACAATTTCTCGGCCCGGTCTTCGACCACCGGATCATGTGTGACGACAAGGACGGAAGCGTTCTCTCTCTTCGCAGCCTCATACATGATCTGAACTACTTCTGAACCGGTCTTCGTGTCCAGGTCGCCGGTTGGTTCGTCAGCCAGAATGATTTTCGGATGGTTTGCGAGGGCACGTGCTATTGCGACTCTCTGTTGCTCTCCCCCACTCAGCTCATCTGGCAGGTGAGAGAGCCGTTCTTTGAGGCCGACGCGCTCAAGCATCAGGCTCGCTCGCTCCCGGGCCGCTTTGGGCTTTATTCCAGCGGTCAGCAGTGGCAACTCCACATTTTCCAGAGCTGTCAGGACGGGGATGAGGTTGTGGAACTGGAAGATGAAACCGATCTTGTGGCGTCTCAGCTTTGTGAGCTGGCCATCCTTCATGCTTGTGATGTCTTCTCCGTCAATTGTGACCATTCCTGCTGATGGTTTGTCTAGGGTTCCGATAATGTTGAGGAGCGTGGTCTTTCCCGATCCTGAGGGACCGGTTATGACCACGAATTCTGCCTGTTGGAGTGTGAAGTCGACCCCGCGGAGCGCGCTTACCGTCAGATTGCCAAGACGGTAGGTCTTCTCCAAGTTTGTAACTTGGACTATCGCAGGGGTCTCCAACTACGCTCAGTCTACTGGGTGCTAGGGCTCTGGGCCGAATATGTTCCTTTCGAGATAGCGCCCAAAGCGCTTAAGCGTTGAATCCATAATCAGCATACCATGGCTGCTAGGATCGTCGTCCTTGACATAGAAACAACATCTCTGGAGGCGGACGCTGGAATACTTGTCGGTGTCGGGCTAATGTCGGATGCTGGACGGGGCGAGTATTTGGAGGCGAGAAGGACGAGCGAAGAGAAATCGCTCCTCTCAAAACTTGTACGACGATTGGAAAGCTATGACGTCATGGTTACCTGGAATGGGAGGGGCTTCGACATTCCATTTCTTACGACTCGTCTCATGAAACACGAGATCGATCCTCGTCCATTTCTCCGAAAGCCGCACATTGATCTCGCCGATGCAGTCAAGAATCGGTTAAGGCTCACCTTCACCTATCTCGATCATGTCTGCGATTTCTTCCAGATAGAGCGGAAGAAGGGTCCCATGGGCCTCGACGTCCCGCACCTCTACGTTAGATCACTCGAAGGAGACAGAAAAGCGTCTGCGTCCATACGTGAGCATTGTCTTGATGACTTGCGAGCAACCAGGCAGGTTTTCTTGAAGCTCAAGCCTCTGGTCGAGCAGCAGCTAGAGTACGCCCAAGGGCAGGCTTAGCCCGAAAAACGTCGCGAGTATCGTGAGGATCGCGAGGTACAGCCCAAAAAGTCCAAGGGTGATCAAGAGGTTCCTTTTCCAACGGTTGCTCCAAGCAATTCCAAACGGTATGCCGACTGTGAAGCCTATGATGTGGGCGATGTAGGCGACGCTAGGATCGTAACCCGGAATCAGGGACGGGGTGTATACTAGGACTACGTTGTAGAGGAAGTAGAGCATCGCGACTAGCCCCTGCGGCGCCATGAAGAGAAACGAGAACTTCAGCGGGTTCATCAGCATCACGCAGGCGGCTAGCGTGAAGATTGCTGCTGACGCTCCGAGCATGCCGGTGTCGCGGGAGTATATTCCGAGTGCTGGAGGGAGAAGGAAGGCTGTGAAGCCTCCGATGAAGAAGACTGCGAGGTGGTAGTCTCTGCCGATCATCTTCTCTAGAGTGTTTCCGAAGACGAATAGGAAGAGCATGTTTCCGAGCAGGTGTGCGGGGCTGGCGTGGAGAAAGAGCGCAGTGACTAGAGTCCAAACTCTGCCTGCCAGCAGGTTGTTCCAGCTGAACACGAAATTTGTGTCGATGAAGTTGGGGTCCTGCTGCCAAGCCCAAAGGCTCAGGCCTACGCATCCTAGTATGAGTAGATAGTTGACCCTCACCGTGGGACCCCTTCTTGAATCGTTCAGCAGCTTAGGGGCCTATTTCAGAAATTCCTAACCACCGTTTGAGGGATCTTTGTCCATTTCTGTTCTTCATGTAAAGGCCGTTTGCGCTAAACCCTTTTACCCGCCGTAAGTCCAGGCCTCGCGTTCATCCTTGGGTTTTAGATCCCAGTCCAGAGCACATGCCTATCTCGAGCTTACGAAGCCGAAGATAGTGTTCCTGCTGGACTTTACCGCGCTGATGGCTTTCCTTGTAGCAACACGAGGCATCAACGTGTTCAACCTAGCAGTGGTCCTGGTCGCAGGCACCCTCGCCTCTGGTGGAGCTGGTGCATTGAACTGCTATCTCGATCGAGACATCGACCAGAGTATGGGGCGTACAAGCCAGAGGCCTATTCCGAAAGGAGAGGTGTCACCGGTTAACGCGCTAATCTTCGGACTGGCACTCGTAGCTATGGGAGTCGGGATCTCCCTCTGGTTGATCTCTTTGTGGGCTAGCTTGTTCATCTTTCTCGGGGCCGCAATTTACGTTGGCTTCTATACTAAATGGTTGAAGCGCCGGACGACCCTCAACATCGTACTCGGAGGGTCAGCCGGAAGTTGCGCGCCATTGGCGGGCTGGGCGGCGGCAACAGGAAACGTTGGTGCAATCGCACCTTGGCTGATGGCACTACTAGTGTTCGTCTGGACGCCGAGCCATTTCTGGAGCCTCGCCCTTCGAGCCTCAAAGGATTACGCGAAGGCTGGAATTCCAATGCTTCCAGTTGTTGTCGGTGACAAGAAGGCCGCCCAGTACATCGCCCTCAACACCTTCCTCCTCGTACCATCCTCTCTCATCTTCGTCCCACTAGGAACTTTCGGGATCATCTATCTAGCAATCGCCGGAGTGCTAGGTCTAGGAATGATTATTCTAGACTTGAAGCTGGCTTTCAACCCGACAAAGGCTCAGGCGTGGACCGCGTTCAAGTTCTCCAGTCCATACCTAGCCATTGTGTTTCTCGCGATGGTCCTCGACTACCGAATTCTGCATTAGAGAATCGTTCAGAATTCTCTAGATCTGTTTCAAGAGGTTCTGGAGGATCATTCTACCATGCGGATGATCTTCATTCGACCGTTCAGGATGGAACTGCACGCCGTAGATCGGCTTCGACCAGTGAACCATCGCCTCGACCTTGGAAGTCGTCGATTGCGCGAGAAGCTGAAACCCGTCAGGAACCTTAGTCAATTCCTGCCTGTGTGATTCCGCTACCACCAAGTCGGAAGGTAATCCATCGAACAGTGGATGCTTCTTGATGACGCTCACTTTTTCGTAGCCGCGGAGCATTTGGCCAAGGTCTCGCATCGGCGCGTTGAAGGCTGAGCCGATGATCTGGTGTCCATAGCATATTCCTAGAACTGGAAACTTGGCTTTTCGGACAAGGTCCATCTCGGGCTGGAATCGCTCCCAGGTTCGAGGTTTTGAGAGCAGGGCGCTGGACCCTGTAAGAATTACCAGGTCCGGTTCGGATTCTGTAACTCGGGTGTGAAGCTCGGGTTCGTTGAAATCTATCTTCTCTATTGACTGTCCAGTGCATCTTTCTATGTTCTGGGCTGCTCTATCAATCTGTCTTGGTTCTTTGTAGTTGTTTACAACTACGATTTTCAAGGTTTAGAGTGCGGCGAGGAGTTTGTCGATTTCCTCCTCTGTGTTGTAGTAATGAGGTGAGGCTCTTAACGCGTTGACCCTGCTCGCGACTGTGATGTTGAGCTTCTTCAGTCTCTCATACGTTACTCCCGGCTCGGGGTCTTCGAAGACCACGATCCCGCTTCGCCTGTCAGATTGTAGCGGTGTCAGTATCTTGCGTCCTTTCTTCTTCAAACCCTCGATAAGATGTTCCGTAACTTTCAGGACCCGATGGGATCTTTCCTCCTGGTCGTGCTTCAAGGCGAATTCCAAGGCGGCTTTCGCTCCAATGACAGATATTACTCCCCAGCTTCCACCCTCAAACATTGTCGCGTCAGCCGCGGGTATTGTCTCTTCGATATTGAACGGTTTCCCGAAAAGATCCTGCTGGCTTGTGAGTCTCCTTACAACTGAGTCTTGGACTCCATGCCAGCCGATATAGTTCGGATCTAGCTCTTTCAGCTTGTCATGTTGGGTGTAGACGAAGGCCGCACCGTGGGGTCCCTGCATCCACTTGTACATTCCGCAGACGAGAGCATCAACTCCGTCCTGTCGGACATCGAGTGGGAAGACTCCGAGCGAGTGGAACGAATCGGCTATGACGAAAGCGTCGTGCTCATGCGCGATCTTTGCAATCTCACGAATCTTCTCCCGGCAACCATTAGTCCAAGAGACATAATCGACGGAGACGATAGAGGTGTCATCGTCGATCGCCTTCTCCCACTGTTCGAGAGGTATCGTTCCGTTTTGGTCGCGGTGCAACAGTCGGACGTCTTTGGCTCGGCCGTGTTTTTTCTGGAGATGCCATAGGTAAATGTTTGTAGGAAAGTTAAGCTCGCTAATGACAACATTGCCATGCGGTTTGTAGTGCAAGCTGCTTGCCAATGCTGTAAGCGCGCTGGTGACGTTCGGGACTGATGCGATCTCATTTAGTGTGGCTCCGCCGATCATTTTTCCGAAGAGTCGGCGAGATTCGATGATGAGGGGAAGCCATTCTTCCCAGTTCTCACCATACTCACGCCAGTCGGCCATGTACTCGTTGATCGCATTGAGGACTGGTATGGACGGAGGGCCTGTTCCAGCGTTGTCGAAGTATGCTCTTCGAGCGGTGACCGGTATCTGCTTTCTTACGAGGTCGATATTCAAGGAGACACCGGGTTGGACGGAGTTCATTCGGCTTGGCTGAATATAAATGGAGTACTAGGTGGCGTGGAAGTTCTGGGCCCCCGTTTCGGCGATACAGTTTTTGCACCAGAACTGGTTTCTCTCAGGGCTGTACTGGGCGTGGCTGTCGGTTACTATGTTTCCGCAGTGGCCGCAGCGGACGATGAAGACTTTACGCATTTTGTGATGTGGAAGTTCTTTCTTGTGACGTTCCACGTCAGCGTCGCTGGGTTCTAGGACCATGTTGCAGTTCTCGCAGTAGTAGATTGTTTCGAGGGTTGCCTTGTCTCGTTCGTCTACCCAGTTCTCAGCCATGATGTAGATTATGCTCCTTGTCGGAGAGAGATTCGATCGTGCTTTGTTTTCCGTCCTAATCTAGATTATCCTTTTCCATGTTTATAGAGTCCGCGAAGAAGAGTCCGGTTCCCCAGGGGAAAAATCCCCCAAATTGTCTCGGTTTCACGCGATTTTCGCGAGACGGTTCGTGTCCCTTGCTTACCGCGAAGCAAGGTTCACAATACCCGGTTGCAGGGATGTGGGAAGAGAGTAGAGGGAGTTGGGTCTTCCAGAGAAGATTAAGCAGATTGAGGAGGAGATGAAGAAAACCCAGATCAACAAGAAGACCGAACACCATATCGGTCTCCTCAAAGCCAAGCTCGCAAGGTTACATGAGGAGCTGGAAAGCTCCACTTCCAAGGGTGGAGGCCCGGCTTTTGAGATCCGCAAGGGTGGCGACGCAACTGTCGTTCTCATCGGTCTGCCCAGTGTTGGCAAGTCGACTATTCTGAACCGGTTGACGAACGCCAAGTCGAAAGTGGCGGCTTACGCTTTCACAACCCTCACCGTTGTCCCGGGAATTCTTCGCCTCAACGGAGCGGACATTCAGATCCTCGACCTTCCAGGAATAATCAGCGGCGCGTCCTCGGGACGAGGCA
>MNGO01000015.1 GCA_001918765.1 Crenarchaeota archaeon 13_1_40CM_3_52_10 | reverse complement strand
GCTGACAAGTTTTCCAGTGGCGGCTCCAAGGGCTGCAACAGCCGCGATCTGGATGATTCCAAGATAGCTTTCATCCAAAACGACCCCGATTATTACCACCAAGTAGGGCGTCGGAAAGAACGGGATGAGATTACCAGCGATACTGACAACAAAGACAAAGAGAAGGGTGGCAAGAAGACCCGAAGGGTGGGTGGACAAAAACCCCAAGACCCAACCAATCAGATCGACCATGATGCGAGATCAAATGTGTTCTACCAGGAGGAGGTTGAAAAGCTATCTGCCGAGACGAGTGTGGATGAACTCGCACGAGACAAAGTTCTTCTGAGCGGAATTGTCACATCGGCTAACCGTGCTTGGAAGCGACTGATAGGATGAGACCGAAGGATGTTTACTCGAAAAAGATCACCTCAGAAGAGGAACAGGGTGGTTACGTGATTGTCCTGAAGGACAGGCTCTCCTTCTTCCCCGCATTTGGCCGAAGATTCCAGATAGTACAGAACGGGCGTTCGCGAAGAGCCATGGTGGAGTCGTATCCCTGCTCGTGTAGAGGTCCCGAACTTCCCCACTCCCACTTTTTCGTCAGGGTCAAAGCGGTGAAGTCAGGGGATCGGGTTTCTATTCGGAAGGATTCGAAGAGCGGGGCTCGCTATCTTCTCCAGGTCCAAAACCATCCCCGAAGAAACGTCTGAAGCTCTATAATCGGAGTACCAGGAAGTAATCCAAGGAGAATGCGTTCACGGTGGAGATCACTTTCTACGGAGGAGCCGGCGAGATCGGTGGAAACATGATCCTCGTCCATGACGGAGACTCGAGGATCATGCTTGATTTCGGTATGAGCCTTGGAGAGAGGGGGCGATTTTTCTCTGAACCCTTTCTGTCGCCTAGAAATGAAAGCGGGCTAATCAGTCTCGGAATCATTCCCGATGTCGCCGGCCTCTACAAAGGAGAAGGTGAAGCGCCTGCGGATGCCGTCTTCCTCAGTCACGCCCACATCGACCATTCAATGTCTATCTCCCTTCTCAACCGGCAGATACCAGTTTACTGCGGCGAGACGACCAAGATGATTCTGGAAGCCTTGTCAATGGCACGCCCAGGAGGTTTCGAGAACGATCTTGATGGGATCCAGTTCAAAACCTTCCGAACTGGAGACCGGGTAAAAATGAGACAAATAGAGGTGGAGCCGGTTCATGTAGACCACAGCATGCCTGGATCCTACGGCTTCCTATTACACACGTCAATCGGGACAATTGTCTATAGCGGGGATTTTCGGGATCACGGACCCAGGTCAGACATGACACACGATTTTGCCGCGAAAGCAGAGAAGTCGAAGCCGGCATTGTTTCTCTGCGAAGGCACAAACCTGGTCCGCGGTGACTTGCAGTCCGAAGCCGAAGTAGTTGACAAAGTTGACCATGTAGTTCGGAAAACGGGAGGAATTGTGCTCGCAAACTTCTCGACAGCAGACGTAGACAGGCTGAGAACGTTCTTCGAGACTGCCAAGAAGAACAATAGGGTCCTCGCAGTCTCATTGAGGCAGGCTCATCTTCTTCAAGCACTAGCCAAAGACAAACACCTAGCCATTCCAGACATCTCTCACGACCCCAACATCGTCGTCTACCAGCGAACGAAAAAGACCTACTACAACTGGGAAAAAGAAGTAATGAAGAACAGCACGGTGAAGACCTCGAAGGATGTCAAGGAAACACAGGGAAAATTCATTCTAGCTGCCAGCTCTTATGATATGAATGAGGTCTTGGACATCAAGCCTGATGCGGGCGGGGCGTTCATCAACAGTAGTTCGGAACCGTTCAACGAAGAGATGGAGATCGACCATGAGAGGTTCGTCAACTGGCTCAATCACTTCGGACTGCCCATGTACCAGATTCACAGCTCGGGACACATGATGCCCACGGAGCTACGTGAGACGATCGCGAAGGTCAGCCCAAAGACGCTCGTTCCGATCCATACAGAGCAGCCACATCTCTACGAACTATTCATCAAAGACCTGTGCAAGGTGCACCAGCCCATCAAGGGAACCACATGGATGGTGGAATAGACAATCGCCCGACCTACGATGAAGACAGGCAAGATTTACCGACGTTTCAAAGCAACAAGCGGAGAAACCGTGACTCTGCGGGCGTTAAGATGGGAAGACCTCGATAGCTGTGTAGTTTTCGTCAATGACCTCGTTGGCGAAAAGAAAACTGAGCCGAACCTTGGAGTAATGGTGGATACAAGACAAACCGGGGAAGGAGAAGCAGAATGGCTGACCAACCAATTGACCGGGATCGAGAAAGGGAACATTGTCAGCGTAGTCGCAGATGTGCGAGGAAAGATTGTGGGAAACAGCGATGTGACGAGAGGGCCCTACAAGGACACAAAGCGCCGCGGATACCTTGGCATCGCAATCTCGAAAAAATCCAGGGACAAGGGAATAGGGCTTGGAGATGATGCGCACCCTAGTCAAGGAAAGCCGAAAGGCGGGACTCAAAACAATTCAGCTGGAACTCTTCGCCAACAACCCACGCGCGATCCACGTGTACGAGAAGACCGGTTTCAGACAATCAGGTCGAATACCAAGAAGATGTTGAGGAACAGCAAGTTCATCGATAGCATCATTATGACCAGAGACCTGTGACACTCAAAGCCGCTTTCTCACGATTGCAAAACGTTCTAGCTGGCGATGAATCTTGAACCCAGCTTTGAGATACATATTCAACGAACCCTTGTAGTTCTCTTCGGCCCAAGGAGTCTCCCAGTCTCGTTTGACCGGGTTAGTTGTAGGATAACCCTCTGCAACGTGCAACTTGTCCCTGCGGAACTTATCGCAAGCAGCATTCAGAAGCGCCATGCCTACACCTTTTCCTCTATGGCCGGGGGCTACGAGGAAGCACATGATCGACCCGACTGGCTCGGAGGGATCGTCCACTACGCTAGCATACCTCCGCATGTTTAGGAAGCTAGAACGAGATTGTGCATTGCACCAGCCAACTACTCGCCCATCTGTTATGGCTAGAAGACCGTGGGCCTCGCCTGATCTGATGCGTTCGGCCCGAGCCACTCGGTGAGCAGGCCCAGCCTTGGCAGAAGCGTCCCACTCATAACCGGGCGTGTCGTAGAATCCGCAGTAGCACCCAGACCATTCTGGAAAATCGGTGAAGGCGTCCTTGTCAAAGAACCTGAGGTAGTCGTCAAGGCGAGCTGGTGTTAGCTCTCGAACCTCAATCTTCGCTTGCAGACTCATAGTTACTCGGAATCTGCTTTGAGAGTATAAGGGCCATCTTTGAGGACTTGTTAGAGAAGCGTGGAATCAGCTCATCGATCTATCATTGTTTGCAGTCTGTCTTGATTTGAAGGTGGTAATTACGACTACTGCGATGACTATGACTGAAGAAGCGAGGAGGGTCCGAAGCGTCAACTGTTCCCCTGCGAGGAAATAGCCGAGGAGGACGGCGACGACTGGGTTGACGTACGCGTATGTGGAGACTCTCGCACTCGTAGTCTTTGTCAGCAACCAGACATAGGCTGAGAAGCCTATCAGGGAACCGAATACTATCAGATAGATGAAGGAGACCAGAGATAGTAGGGACACATGGCTCGGCTGGAAACCAGCCCACTCCTGAGAGACCACTGACGCCACGAGAAGAAGAGCTCCTCCTGATAGCATCTCCATACCGCTACCCAACAATGGCGTCTTTGGCAGAGAGGCCTTTCGAGAGTAGATAGAGCCCGTCGCCCACGAGAGCGAAGCAAGGATTATGATCCCCGCCCAGAGAGGATTCAAGCCACCACTACCGGCAAGGTCACCGGGTCCTACTAGCAGAACGACCCCGCCGAAGCCTAGGACTAAGCCGAGAACGACTTGCAGCGTTGGGACTATCCGGTCCTTCCGTAACAGCTCCAAGAGGGCCATCCAGAT
Organism: Crenarchaeota archaeon 13_1_40CM_3_52_10; assembly: GCA_001918765.1. Lineage (GTDB taxonomy): Archaea > Thermoproteota > Bathyarchaeia > 40CM-2-53-6 > 40CM-2-53-6 > 40CM-2-53-6. The sequence goes on along the minus strand of MNGO01000015.1, from coordinate 14,212 downwards.
TGGAACAATTGTGATCAGTACCGCGGCCAGGCCAGAGGGTATCACTTGTTCGGCCGTGGTCACTCCACCATTTCCCCCTAGAAGTAATAATCCGCCGACGATTGTCGCTGCCTTCCAATTAGCCCGTGTTGGGCGCGGTGCTCCTCTCAAACTCATCCAACCATAAAGCAATCCACCCGCAATGAGAAAACGAATGGCGGCCATCAGAAACGGTGGGAGTGTTTCGATGGCGAAACGGATTGCTAGGTATGTGGAACCCCAGATCGTGTAGATCGAGAGGAATGCAAGCGCAATGCGGAGTCGCAACGTCAATATGAGCAGAACAGAGACCTCGCGGAGAGGGGCGGTTGTGACGATCCGAATAAACCATGCATTCTATGGTAGGCGGGATTTCCTATCGCCGATAGGAACTCTTTTACTCCGCAACCCACCCCTTACGAACAGCGACTTGTATGTTCAAACAGATTGATTATGTGATGGTTGGAGTATCAAACATGGACCAATCAGTAGGATTCTACAAGGACACTCTCGGCATGCCCCTCAAATACAAGACGAACGAGTGGACCGAGTTCCAGACGGGAGCTACAACGCTCGCGCTTCACCTATCAAAGCCCAGCATCGCTTCCGCGCCAGCCCAAAGAGAGATGATCGCAGGAACATCAACGATCGGATTCACCGTTACTGATCTTGAGAAGACATACCACGAACTCAAAGCGAAAAACGTGAGATTCGTCATGGAACCAAAGATGCGAGAAGAGGAAGGAATCAAACTAGCTGTCTGCCTCGACCCAGACGGCCTTGAAATTTCCATATCGGAAACTGTGAAACAGCAAATTCGTGCCGAAGCCCCCGCCAGCTGACTTCGATACCTCTGTCCGAAACAAGCAACCGCCGTCATGAGAATAGAAACCCCGCCTGGAATCCCTAACCATGCCGGCTCCCCCCAAGCTCTGACCCTGAAGAATGGAAGTGCGGTCAGCCTGGCGACATACCGGCCTGAAGACAAGGAGGCACTCGTCTCCATGTATGCTAGCATGTCACCGGAGGCTCTCAAGTGGGGCCTGCCTCCCTACGACCGCGCCAGGATAGAACGCTGGACCACGGACCTGGCGAATAACATAGATCTAATCGCTCGACTAGAGCAGAAAATCGTTGGACACTTGCACTTGTTCAAAATCCCATTTGAACGTCGAAAGGGAGTCGGGGAGGTGTTGATCTATCTCCACCAGGATTTTCAGAACATCGGGCTGGGAACCATGATGATGAAGAAAGCGATTGAGATAGCGAAGGAGAAAGGGTTCCATCGGCTCGGACTCACCGTGGTTGCTGATAATCACGCGGCTATCAAGGTGTATGAGAAGGTCGGCTTCAAGAAGGAAGGAATTGCAAGAGAGACTTTCTACGGGGACGATCATCGCTACCATGACGAGGTCGAGATGGGCCTTCTACTCTAGTGATCAACTAGCTGTTCCAACATACAAGCCGCGGCCCATTAGTCCTTCAGAATCGTAGACAGTTTCTAGCTTTGCCAGCCGAAACGCCTCAAGATACTCCTCATGAGTGAAGAGCCCCATTTCCAATCTTTCCACAAAGTGTTGGATGCGATCGGGTGTGGCTACGAGGTGGTGGAGGTCTTGAACCGAGAGCTTGCCTCGAGCCCTGCTGATGCCGAACCGTGCAACCTTGAGATTGGGCTCATCAACAAAGTTGGCCCCTAGCCGTCCGATTTGATACTGTTTGGGAGTGGGCCAGGGTTCCACGACTAATACTCCACCAAGTTTGAGGTGGCGGGCCATGGCTCGAACTGCAAGATCCAATCTACGCCTCGTCTTAACATGGCCTATGGCGCTGAACAGGCAGGTGACCACATCAAATTCTTTCCTTAGCCTAAAGTTAGTCATGTCACGCCGGTAGAAGGCCACATCGGGATGCTTTTTCCTCGCCAATCTCAGCATTAGCGGACTGACATCCAAGCCTTCAACGGAATAGTTTCTTTTCAGGTAAACGATGTGGCCGCCCGTTCCACAGGCGACATCGAGCAGTTCGTTTCCTGGCGACCGTTTGTGTTGCTGGATTAGTTCATGGAGTTTTGCTGTCTCCTTCTCGTAGTTCTTGAAGGAGTAGATAGTGTCGTAGAGTTCTGCTGAGCGATCGTACAATTGCCGATGAGGCTGTATGTGGAGGTCAGGGACAGATATGACTTGGGTAGACTACCTAGGGATGCAGAGGCAGAACCATCGCGTCCTCAGGAGCTATCAGCCCGATAGCGACCAGCTGAGTAACTACTTCTAGTATCTGCATCCGAATCTCAGTTGGCGAGACTTTCTTTTCCACGGCAAGCTCTGTCGTCAGCTCATCAATGGTCTTGTTTCCATCGCTCTTCTCCCAGAGGCTGGCAATGTCATCGTTTCCTAGGTACCGTGAATTCGCCTCGTTGATCAGGACAATGGTCCCGTCAGGATTCTTGGCAATGTGCCCCTTCTTTCTGGGCCTGAAACTGGCAGGGTTGAACTCGATTGTAACCGGTTCCTCTTTCGACTGTAGCCGTTCTCGTGCCGCTGCACTCATCTTGTCGGGGGTCCAAGGTGGGTCCCAGACGATGTCGACATCAGCATTCCTGACACCGGGTATCTTTTCGATCAGTTCCTTGACCTGATGACTCAAGTAGGCGCTAGCCGGGCAGCCCATAGCGGTGAGGGTCATACGAACCTTCACAGTATCGTTATCTATAGCGACACCGTAGACAAGTCCTAGATCAACAATGTTGACGGGTATCTCAGGGTCGTAACAGTTCCGGAGAACATCCATAACACGACCGACGGAGAGTTCTTCGCTCAAAGGGTTCGACCACGGTGTTTAATGGCTATTGAGCCTAATAGAGCTATTCGCTCGGTAGGTCTGCCGGGCAGGTCATCAGAAGATCACACGCAGGGGCGCGCGGGCATTCAAATCCCATACGTGAATGTCGCAGGAGGAATCTGGAGAAGTGTACAAGAACTCATTCGATAACCATGGCGAGAGATTCTGGTTTACCAGAACCAGTGAATAGTATGTCGAGGCTGGAGCTGTCCAGTTGAAACTAACAATACCGGTGCCATTAAGATGCCATTGCCCTGACGAGCGAGGGCCGACTGTCCAAAAGACACTGCCGGTTTTGGGGTCAGTCAAATTGATGTTGACAGAACCGGTCGTGACGTTGAACTTCCACATGTAAGAGTGAGACTGCGTCAGGGTCAGATTGAAGGTCGGCGTCCCAGTGGTAAATGAAACATTGTCATTGAAGATTAGGGCCGGCTCGTATCCGTTAGGGCTTCCAGGGTTGCGTGGAATTACCGCAGGAGGAGACCCGGGGAAGGGCAGAGGAAGGGTCCTAGCTAGGAGAAGGATTAGTATCAGCACCATGCTAGCGATACCTAGAACCCTCTTGGTCTCGTGGGAGACCATGACCTAATCCTTCTTCTTCTGTTTCTTCGCCTTTTTGCCCGGGTATCGTCGGCCCAGTTCGGCGAGCTCGCTCTGCCAGGGACGGTTCACATATTCGCCGAGAATCCCGCCTCCTTCAGGGTTGGGAAAGCTGACTGGATGTTTCTGGAATTCTTTCTCGTTCTGTCGTTGGTTTTGGAGGAGGTAGAGAATTACGGCTCCCGAGCCGGCCCAGACTCCGACCAGCAGAGTCCAATCAAGAATTGGGTCAAGGTTGTACACGAGGACGACTAAGCCAGTGGCTATGAAAGCGAGGAAAACGGAAGCGAGGGCCTCGCCTCTCCTAGGGCGGAGCAGCAACACTCTCCCCATATCACGTGGACGACCAGTGCTAAGAAGATTACTGAGACTAATCTCTCTGCGGTACAGATGTCAGAGGATTCTGTTGAGCCTATCGTAAGCAGCTGGAAGAAGCCGGTTTTCAGCGTCGACTAGCGGTCGCAGTTCTCCCGATTTCAACAGCCTCGCGATCCCGGTTCCTGTTGCCAGTTTTCCATGACGCCAGCTCCGCAAGAGAGGGCCGTACTCTCCTTTCAGACTCTTTGTGACGCTCTTTACTATGTCCTGGCCCTTCTCGGACTTGCTTTCCACCTCGACCTCGAAGAGGCGTATCTTTTGACCGTCAAAGTCATACAGCACTGAGTCAATGTCTAGTTCTGCTAGGACCGGCGAGCCTTCCGGTCCGGATGTAACACCTCGTACCTGCCGTTGTGTTTCTCGATGCTGGATGGGGACTAGGCCTTTGCTCTTCAAGAGCTCGATCGGGTCCAAAGGAGTTGGCTGGCTGGTGGGACCTAGAGGTTGAGGCGGTATTTTCAACTCGGAAACCACCTTTTCAATAGTCTCATGTGACCACGGAACCTCCATCTCAGCCCTGACCATCCCGCCCCATAGAGTTCGTCTAGGATGCGTCTTCATAGTAATCCAACGGTCTTGATTGTCCATTCGTATTCTCAGATTCAACTTGCGATGCGAGAGAAAGTGGTTGGGAGTGTCGAAGTACGTGTCGGAGAGAAGCTTCGTCTTTTCACCAACTAATCGATAATCTCCAATGCTGGTCTTCTCAGCGATCTTTCTGACAATTTCCTGAGGGTGATCTGACAATATGAGGAGGATCGATTCAATCTCTCGACCGAACCCGAGAGCCTGAGGCAGCCTGACCATCCTAGTCCACCCATCTGGCGAAGGCGAGGGCGTGGTTACTGAACTTTATCTGACTCAACGGAGCTTGCTAACGTGACAATTGACAGCGCCTAGGAAAGCAAAGAGACAAAGGCGCATTTTGTCGAACGACAAAGTGGTTGATAACAAGGAGGCAACTTCGCCGACATCCATTCGCACCCCATCAAGGACAGCACCGCCTACCAAAATCGACGTTCTCATACTGAGGCATGGAGAAGCCGGCAACCGTATGACAGTTGTCGAGGAAGATTCCAAACGACCTCTAACACCGGAAGGGCGAGCCGAGATGCAGAAAATAGTAAAGTCATTAAGGGCAGTCGGATTGCAAGTTGATCGAATTTACACGAGTCCGTTGAAAAGGGCTCGAGAGACCGCTGAAATTGCAGCTAGGATTCTCAAGATTCCGACGCTGGAAGAATGGGAAGAGTTGAAGCCGGACGGAAGCAAGGCGGCGCTCTACCGCAAACTTGCAAGATTCGAACAAAATTCTAGAGTGATCCTAGTAGGACATGAACCATACCTTAGCTCGATGATGGGGGAGATCATTGGGACCACGGACCTTCGGTTGTCTCTAAAGAAGGGCGGGCTCGGAAAAGTTCGGATTACATCATTTAGTCCTCGAGTCTCCGGGGAACTGCGCTGGCTTCTCACGCCGAAAATCATTACTAGAATGTCTTGATAAGCCCAAGAACGATTCACTTTGACCTAGCGAGGCGAATCGGAAATGATCAGGGGCACTAGCCAAGCTTGAAGGTCTCTGTGATAGATCTCGGCTACAACTCGCTAAAACTGGTAAACTATGATGTTAGGCGGGACAAGTCGTTCGTTGCGTATGGACAGCAGTCGGTTCTCGCGAAGGTAGGAGAAGGGCTTGATCAAACAGGGTTCCTTGGAGACAAACCCATCCGACGCACTCTCAAGACCCTAAAACAATTCCGCGCTATTGTGGATCTCGAACAGTCAAACCATGTTCTCCCCGTAGCAACCAGCGCTGTTAGGGAAGCTGGGAACAGAGAAGGATTCCTCAAACAAGCCTACCAGGAGAGCGGGTTCAGGTTCAAAGTTCTTTCCGAAAGAGAAGAAGCAGTATACGCTTTCGAAGGAGCCAAGAGCGCTACCAGCGTTCGCGCCGGCTTGTTCTTCGACCTTGGAGGGGGAAGCCTGGAGATGGTCATCTATTCGGAGCCGACGATCAGAAAGATCCTCTCAGTCCCTCTAGGAGGGCTGAGGCTGACTGAGCTCTACGCGAAGCCAGATGGATCTTACACGAAGAAAAACTATGCACGGATGAGAAAACGGATACTCGAACTCCTGCCGGAGAAGAAACATCTTCCAACTTCGAAAAACCTTGACCTGGTCGGGGTCGGGGGCTCCGTCCGCGCCCTGGCCAGGTATGACCAGATGCGCCGCGAGTACCCTCTAAACAAGCTGCACAATTATTCAATGAAAAAGAACGCCGTGGAATCAGTACACCGCGCCCTCCGCAGAATGAGTATGAGAACTCTCAAGAAGAATCCAGCGATAGGCCAAGAGCGAAGCCAGTCAATCATTGCTGGGTCTCTGGTAGTTCACTTGCTGATGGAGAAGATCGGCTTTCGCAAACTCATTGTCAGTACACACGGTCTCAGAGACGGAGTACTCTCAGCTTTCCTCGAAAGACCCCGCTCGTACCGTCAGGGACTTGTAGACAAAGTTCTGATCCGCGAATGGACCCCGACGCACACGAAAGTCTCGGCCCAAGAAAAATTGGCCCGGTCCCTCCTGTCTCATAGAAACCTGACGAAGAAGGAGTATGCGATTCTCTCCGAAGCTCTCGACCGCGTACTGCCCGAACTCCCCATTTACAACCCGGAGACCCTATTCTACATCGTACTGGAGGCTGACAGCGTCCTATCTCACCAGGACCAGCTCATCATGGCCCTGTCTGTGGCAAGGGCCAATGGAATGAGGAGGACAGATTGGGTTGAGGCTAGCTACAAGCCCCTGTTAGACAAGAAAAGCATGGAGACGGTGAAGAAGATTTCAGTCTTGATACAACTTGCCCAACTCCAACAGAAGATAGACATCCATCTATCCATGAGTTCTGAGCGCGGGATCCCTCGTCTTCACATAGCTCAGGGCAGGCAGCGCATTCCAAAGGTTCTGGTGAAGGATATCATGAAAGACCTCGAAGACCTCGAGGGCTCTTTCAATCTTCAGCTCGCGTTATAGGCGCCGAAGAAAACCTAAGTAGTCTCACTTCTCGAACCCAGCCTTCCCTTGATTACCCGCGACTCTTTCGCGAAGGAATACGACAAATTCGTGAAAGCTCTGACTCGGAGAGTCAAGGCCTACCTCAGAGACCCAAACGCCGAGAATGTCCATCGACTTCGAACATCGACTCGCCGTCTACAGGCCGCATTCGCATTGCTTCCCAAAGCAAGCCGTAAGCAGACCAAGGCAGAGAAAGCCATGGCCCGCATCAAGAAACTGATGAAAGTAAACGCGAGTGTAAGAGACCAGGACATTATTCTCTCGAAACTCTCAACGTACAAGCACTACCCCACCTTCGAACGGCTCATAGAGCACTTGAGGAAATCACGCAAGTCCCACCTTGAACAAGCGAAAGAGCTAGCATTGTCCATTCAGAAAAATCCAGTACCTCGCGTAAAGCCGAGTGACCTTTCCGACTCGGAACTCCAGAGAAGATACAACAAGGTTGTAAGAAAGCTTAGCTCGAAGATCATCAGCGAACTTCCGCTGGTAAGGGAGGATCCCTCCAAGGTAGAGGAATTGCACGTCGTCAGGAGAGACTGTAAACAACTCCGCTATGTTCTGGAAATGGCCGAGTTCTCAAGACCCCCAAAACCGCTTGCAGCCCTCCGATCCTGGCAAGACCTACTTGGCGCTATACGCGACCATGATGTGATGATCGACTATCTTCGAGGGCTAAGAAAGTCGTCGGAGATACAAGTAGCGCTAAACACTGAAATCGAGAATCGGACGAAGAGCTATCGGAAATTCGTCGAGGCTTCCGGAGAGAATCCGGTTTCCAGACTTGCTCCCAGACATTGAGGATCTTCTAGTTCGGCAGACTCATCAGCCACTGGTTTTTCGTCAGGGTGGTAGGCTCCAGCGAATACTCTTCGATCAAATAGTTGGCCATGGATGCTACGTCATTGATGCTTCGGGTCTCAGTCCTCTGAGAGGGCGAGTTCAGTACGTCTTCCACTTCCAACTGGTAGAGTTCGTGGCCTCGATGCGTGCTCCTATCCATCATCACCGCGTACTCTCTGTTTCCCTCATTCCGCTCAATCATGAAGTATTTCCTTCTCCTCGTGAGAATCTTGTAGGGCATCTTTAACATGTCCGGTTGAATAGGCTCCTCGACCTCCCGCCTTTTGATCACGTTACCCAGCCTATAGGGGTCTTGCACGACCTGAAAATTCTCCTTGATCGTCGCCGATCGTGATTGCCCGCTGGTTTCGAACCTCACGTATTCATGCGTAGGAACTTGAACGTAGTGGTAGAGCTTGCCAGTCTCCATAACATTGGCGTAAGAGTCGGAGAGCCTGAAGCCTTCGATCTTGCCTTCTGACAGGTCGCTTCTGATTCTGGGGAAAATGTCCTGGTCCTCTGCGTCAAGAGCAACTTTCGCCTTGATCTCCGTGTTGTGATGAGGCTCTTTGTAGGCCTCGCCTGATTTCCTTGCTCGGTCCTCGATGAGATTGAAGATCGTCGCCTTCTTGGAAATACCCTGCTCCGCGTTCTCTTTCCGGAGGAGAACGTGGATTTTTCTGACTAGGGGGGAGCTCGTTCTGCCCGGTGGTATCTTTAGCTCAACAATTGCCCGGTTCGAGACCCCAAGCGTTGTCCCGGTGAGTCCTTCGAATGTGAAGTATCTAACATCTTCATCCATTGTAACCCGCAAGCCTCGATCACTCTCCAGAAAGTGATTCCTAGAATAGCTAGCCGCTGCATAGATGCCCAGTTTATGGGGAATCCGGACCCGGCCCAGCCGGCTCATCTGTTTTACCCTCGACAATATTTCTCTAAGAGGCAGCATCTCGTTCCTTCGCTTGTGTCTGATGAAGCGGCCGTGTTCTGAGCGCGTATTCTTGACTTCGAAAATCCATTTGTCGCTCAGCTTTAGCTTGAACCGTTCCTTGAACGGCTTTTGCTCGTATCTCCTTCCTCTGATCGAGTAGGTGAAGGGGACTTCATGCTCATCGTTGTTGAAGTAGAGTGTTTGGTTGACGGGGTTGGGAAAACTGTTCAGGCTCATTAGCTCGAAGAGGTTAAGCTTGAATCTCTGAGCCTTATGAGCGTCTATGTAGTACCGAATTTCGGCCCTGACTTGGCTTCGCAACTATCGCAACTCCTCTAACCATTGTTTTACTGGGAACGATGAGAAAGAGGATTTTCGAGACTCGGGCCTCATAAACTAACTGAGCCTCTGAACCGGTATTCGCTAGGAACCCCTCTAAGCGGCTGACTTCTGGAAACTCCAGAGCTTCTTGGCAGCTCTGAACTCTGGATTCGGTGCCGGCGACCGGCCGGTTTCGCAAGGGCTCAGCCTATCTATTGCTCTGGTCTTGGGTCCTCAGAATTCTCTGAACTGCTCTCCTATCTGGGATAATGCTAAGATTGGAAACCTCAGGTTCCCAATACACGCGCTCCGCCTCCTTGGACCCGATTCTACCGTTCCACTTCTCCACGTGGAAATAGTGAATTCTCATTCTCTCACCATTTGTTGCCGTAGCTAGACTCTTCTGAACAAGCCTCGCGCTCTCGACTTCGATTCCAAGCTCTTCCTTCATCTCCCTTCTTAGAGCATCCTCCAGTGTTTCATCAGGGTCCACGTGCCCTCCGGGAATCTCAATGTATCCCGGATCGGCCTCGTCATCAACTCGCCTTTTCTCCACCAAAAACTTCCCCTTCTCCATCAGGATTCCAGCCACCACGTCGGCGATTATTCGTCTCTGGGTGTTATCTCGGTCCAACTTCCTGTTCGTCCATTCTGGCGGGAGAGCGTCTATCCCTGCCTTTGTCATCTTACCCTTGTGAAGCAAATTCAACGCGCGCACTCGGTTGTACTTCGACCAATTGCCTCTCGACCTACGTTGAGTAAAGCGTACTGCGAGGCTTGACTCGCCGATTCGCTTGACCCTACTATCAATCCAACCGTAGCATATCGCTTCTTCGACCGAGTAGCTGATGAAATCCCTGTATGAGATTGAACGTTTCTGGAAAAATCTCTTATCATAAACTAACCATATTTCTTTGTCAATCGCGTGATTTTTTGCAAGCCAGGCTCGCCATGCTCTGCGTGAGGAAAAATTCAATGTCTCGATCGTGGTAGGCGTTTGTGCCCATCCTCCATGGAGAGAGGTTGGAATGCACCGCTGTGGCTCAATCTATATCTCATTGACTATCACTCGGCGAGTGAGGAGCAATAGTATGACATCATTCGACAAGCTTGCAAGCGGAGACAACCCGCCTAACGAGATCAATGTCGTTGTGGAGATTCCGAGCGGAAGCAGTGTAAAATATGAAGTTGACAGGGAGACTGGGAATGTATTCGTCGACCGGTTCCTCTACACTGCGACGCACTACCCGTTCAATTACGGCTTCGTCCCAAGGACCCGAGAGGAAGATGGAGACCCAATTGATGTCGTCGTCCTAACACAGTTGTCCGTCGTTCCCATGACTATCATCCGATCTCGGCCTCTCGGAATGCTAGTGACTGAGGACGAGAAGGGTAGGGACGTGAAGATCGTTGCCGCGCCGTTAGAGAGGATAGATCCCTACTACGCAGGGGTCGACGACGTGTCGCGACTGCCCCAGTTTACAAGGAACCAGATCGAGACCTTCTTCAAACAGTACAAGGAACTCGAGCCGACAAAGTTTGTGAAGATAGTCGGCTGGGAAGGTAAAGAGAAGGCCAAACAGAAAATCATGAGCGCAATCCAACGATACAAGAAGGCGGAAAAGACCAGGAAATAGTTCTAGCCGACTCGAAGGGCAGAGCCAGAGTCTTCCTCCTTTCCCGGTGAGACCATTCCTGGCCGCTCTTCGGCACGCGTAACAGGATCTGAGCTGGAGAGCGACGATCCTTGGTTCAGTTGCTTGTCCGACTTGGCGGCCTCCTCTGCACACCATTTAGTGAGCGCGTCAACCGCGGCTTTGCTCAGAGAACCTCGGCCGTACCCATAGACGCTCATAGCCAGCATCCTGAATCTCTTGTCAAGTTCCTCGGACAGGTACACTTTCAGCTCTACCATACGGCGGTCATCTCCTTTCTCACTTTAGGGACAAAGGGACGTAGCTAAGCATCGAGTGTAACGGTACGATCGCTCGGAGAGTTAGGCCATGGGCTAATCCGCGGATAGGCTAGTTGAGTCTTGGAAAAGTGGTCTTGAGATGCCGACCAATACACATGACTCGTTCGGCGACTTTCGGCCCGTAATGCCATCGATCATACGACTGCTCGCGGGAATCATCGTCCTCATCGTAGTCCAGAGCATCATCCTGGGCTTCCCAGGAATCACCCAGACCGTACCAGGAACAACGTTCAGTATCGCCAGCTTCGCCATCTTCACAGTCGGGCTAATAGTTGCCGCGGTCGTCTTGAAATACGGAACACAACTAGCCAGCGCTGTCTCAGACACGTACAAAGCTTACAGGGCTTACGCGCCAGTCCTGGCTTGGATCTTCCAGATAACGGCACTCTACATCCTATACAGCGTCAGCAAGACAATGGTCAGCGGCTTCTTCGCAAGCACACCATGGGCTTATCCATTGATCTTCCTAGCAATGGCGCTCATACCGACCATCAAAGTAGTCGTGACCGTTGTACATGCTTTGGAAGGCCAGAACGCCCACAAACAGACCATCACCAAGGACCAGTTCTAAACAAGCCAACGAAGGATCAGCTAGATCCTGACCAGAACGATCCAATCTCCAAAATTTCTTTTCGTATTCGTTACGGTTATTTTTCGACTCAAGCATCAGCCACGACAAACTTACGGCTTCATGAAAAACGTATTCTCACCATCTCACGTGCGTCTAGCGATGACGATTCTCGAAAGGATGGTCTATAGATGCCTAAGAAGCCAAAATATTCAGTAAAACCGCCAGGATTCAGAGGCAAATTTTACCAGTCTCCTAGAACCAAAACAGGCGGCCCTCGCAGATGCGCACGCTGCAGCAAGGTGACTCTCGTTTCAAGGCATGGACTCTGTCCAGACTACAAGAAGACCCTCGGCAAATGGGTGTAGGAATCTCTGCATTCTGCCATCTTTAGTTTCACCCATCTCAACCAGCGGATTGGAAAGCCCGAAATAGACCGCGAAATACACACTCAGGCTCAGTCATGTCCCAAGAGAAACGGCTCAGGTTCCGAATCCGGACCCGCGACCAAGAAATCGAGCTTGAAGGAGACTTCGAGTATGTCCGCGACAAGTTCGAGAACCTTGTTGAGAACCTACACCTCAAAGATGGAGTAGCGCAAACGAGACTAGAACCGGTCCAGACCCTTGAAGCCTCTGAACCTTCGGACTTGCTAAAGGGAATAGTCCAGTTTAGCGGAGAGGGACGACCCTATCTTACAGTCCCAGCAGATTCCCTATCAGCAAAAGAAGCACTCGCGCTCGTACTCTATGCGACCCATCCCAAGACATTCGGGGACGACGAATTGAGCACTCTCCTAGGATCCTCCTGGAAAACAACCAGTGGAGCAGTTGTGAGGGCACGGGCGAGCGAACTGAAACGGGAAGGCAAGTTGATCGCCGAGAAGGGCTCCTATGTTCTATCCGGCGCCGGAGTCCAGTGGGTCACAGGAGAAGTCATACCCGGCCTGAAGAAAACGATCCAGTAAAGAACAACACTCCTGTGGATTGATCAAGTTTAATCTAGCACGACAAATAGGCTAGGACTGGTATTGCAAGTACAAGAGACGGCGAACCCTCCAAGACTGATGGGAATGCGGCTCGTAACCGAAGACGAATACCGTAGGTTTGTCGCTGAGAAGCGGCATGTGAAAATAGAAAGTGTTGACGTAGAGATAGGTAAACCATGGCGAATCAAAGAGTTCGGGCCCCCGAAAGATTACAAACCGGAAGAATTCACGGTTTGGAGCTTCCCAAGTAGGGGGGACTGGGCGACACACTCAGGAAACTATCGAGGAAACTGGAGCCCATACATACCTCGAAACTTGATCACGAAATATTCCAAGCCTGGAGAACTTGTTCTAGACCAAATGTGTGGGAGTGGAACCACGCTTGTAGAAAGCAAACTCCTAGGCCGAGGTGGAATCGGAGTAGATGTCAACCCAGACGCCATTATGGTAGCGCAAGACCGGCTGAGTTTCGACTACAACACTCTTGATCGACCGCGTCGGGTAGAGACCCGGACATTTGAAGGCGATGCACGAAACTTGAATTTGGTCGGTGATGAGACTGTTGACCTCATTGCGACCCATCCACCGTATGCCGGAATCATCTCATATAGCGGAAAACGGATATTGGACGACCTCTCGCGTCTGAAGCTTCCTGCCTACATTGATGCGATGAGGAAAGTCGCGGCCGAATCGTACAGAGTTTTGAAAAACAACCGATACTGCGGAGTTCTCATTGGAGACACACGAAAGGGACGCCACTACATTCCGATCTCCCTTGGAGTTTTGCAGGCATTTCTAAGCGTGGGCTTCATCCTCAAGGAGGATATAATCAAGCTTCAACACAAGACGATGACAACTCGACAGAGATGGCGGGGACATAGCTACGACTTCTATAAGATCGCTCACGAACATCTCTACGTATTCAGAAAGCCAGCGCTCGACGAAAAAACAGCACCACTAAAGTATAGTAAGAAATGGTGGTAATTGGACGATTAAGGATAACCTCTTCGAATTAATGAGAAGCCGGTTTCGGTTTCACCATGGAGAAAATAGAACCATGGTTCTTCCCAATTCCGCTCGAGATGAATAGATCACGTTTAACCCTCTTACTCAGGGTAAGATAACTCGGGTTAGGAGCGGGGGCGTACCCATGAAACACGGTTTCAGGAACGGTTTCATACCAGGCTCTTGCCTCTGAAAGTGAAAAGCTCACCAACAAGTCCCTGTCTACTCGCAGTTCTTGTAAGAGACGATTTTCAACTTCATCCGTTGGTTGGTTGCCCTTGACAAGCTCTACGTATTGCGCGTAAAGTGGGTTTAGCTCGGTTTCATTGTTGAGCAGGGCGAGGAAGTAATAATAGACTTCATCGGCAGAGCTTGTAAAGAACCAGCCAGGCACATCTGCCCTTTGTCTAATGGGTAGAGTCCCATTTGCTGAAACCGTTCTCGACCTATCATACTGAAGCTGGCTGATTGTTTCAAACAGAATGAAACCACTGTCTGGATTGCACAGACCTCTCGTCCTGCGCGAGGGATCGGACCCGTAGTATGAGTCGACCTTGAGATCAATTGTCCTTTTCTGGGCGTTTGGAAGGTTGAGAACCAGGTCAATCCCCTTATCGTAGAACTCCGGATTGGAATGAACATCCCGAAGATCTCTGCTATCCT
>MNGO01000021.1 GCA_001918765.1 Crenarchaeota archaeon 13_1_40CM_3_52_10 | reverse complement strand
AAACGCGTCAAGCACGTAGTAGGTTGGTAGCGCGACGTAGAGGCTGATGAGCAGTAGAAGTGGTATCTTGATAATACTGTAGAGGATCTGAAGCCCGCCAGGGTAGGCTCCCATGGTCGCCCCGTAAATGGCGGCGAAGAGAATCGTGCAGAGGTTCGCGTTCAGAATGAACTTGTTAAGGTTCTGACCGGTTTTGATGTTCGCGAAGACTTCCTTTCTTCTCCGAAGAAGGTCCTCAGCTACTCTCAAAACCCCAGTGCTGCTCAAAGCAGGGAATTCATCTCCCGGTCGCGCTTTTAGCCGTTGCCGAAGGCAAACTTCGTTCAACAACAGACTCATAGGATTTTGCTTTCGAAGTCTCTGGTCGTTAGACCAAAAGGTGTCTATCGGGTGAAGCGTTTCATCTGGCCGCTTACAATTCTCGATCCCAGGTGTAAGTGTGGTTTTCCCAACAGGCCGGTCAAGACTTCTCTGTGGTCAACGGGTTGACCGGGAAAACTATCGATGATTCCCTTCATTTCGAGGAAGAGCTTCTTGTAGTATTCCAATCGGTGTTTCCTTTGATCCACTAGCTGCCAGTCTAGTTGTGTATAGATTGTTTCTCTTCTATCCCCGTTTCCATCATGTACGACTGCTTCAGCTTCGAACATGAAGTCTTGATTTCTTTCACGAAGGGCGAGATAGAGGGCGAAGGGAATCCTTGAAGGTGGGGAGAAAGCGATATAGCCGCTTTCATGGCGATCGAATCTCCGACGAAGATTCGCTCTATGGCCTCCGCTACAGGATGAGAATGTCTTGTACCCCTTGTTGTTAAGTGATGAAACAATCTCTCGTATGGCCGGGTCAATACGCGAGGCGTTTCTTCCTCTCTCTAGGTCTTTCCAGTTTGACGCGTCGAGTTCTCCCAATCTCTTGGAATGGGCGCGTGGCAAGAATTCTCTGAGCAACGTCTAGACTCCGATAGCCTACTGTTTTGTCCTACCGTTGAAAACAGTCTCGTAGACGAGTTTGTGGAACCAGTGGGGTCCTGCTTCTTCATTTGGAGCAAACCGTCCGCGGGGGGCAAATCCGGACTTCGCCCCGGTGCTCACAAGGCTGATCGCTTCTATGTCTTCAGCATCGACTTGCTCGCTGAGCCAGGTGCTGTTTCGATTCTGAAATTTTTCTTGGTCTAGGGCGTACTGGTACCATAGAAAGAGCGTCTTGTCAGGCTTCCCTGGAATCGGCATGTACACGTTGACTGACAGACCCCAAGGGTAAAAATTTAGTGTTATGTTGGGGAAGATAAACCACCACAGCGCAAACACTCTCTTCGAAATATTCTTTGGGTCCCGAAACCGGTCTGCTAGGAATCGGTGCTCGAACCCGGTCTCCCCGTGCCTTGCATACGCCCACTGTAGAGCGCTGAACTTGTATAGCTCAGTCCGATAGGAGGACAGGTCAACAGCGTCAGCTAGTCCGCCAGGTCCTTTGTGGACGAATCTGATGTGGAAGTTGTCCATGTAGTTCCAAGCATGCTGTTTCCAGTTTCCCTTAACCTCTCGAACTTCACCTTCAACGCGTTGTCTTTCGAGCGACTCTAGTTTGATTCCTGGGATGGATTGCTGAAGCTTCTCTATGAACTCGCGGAAGGGGGCCAGTGGTTCCCCAGTAGAGACGAAGATCCACTGTCCCCACTCATCATTCTGGATATTTCGCAGATGGTCCGATTCTCGTGGAAAGCCTTTCTTCTTTTCAAAACCTGCCTGCGCGACGAACCTCCCCTCGTTGTCAAATTGGCGTCCGTGCTGCGGACAGACTATCGACCCTCCAACGCTCGACGATTCAACGAGAGGATGCCAAGCGTGGGTGCAGACGTTGGGAAAACACTTCAGTCTACCCTGTTGGCCTCGCTGGAGGAAGAAGGGCTTTCCTAGAAGATTGAATGGGACTCGAGATCCCTTTTTCTCTAGAGAGCTGGCAAGGTTTGCAGAGTCATCTTCGGTATTATTCTCTTGAGGCGCTAGCAGCCAGGTTCGGGCAAAGATAGTTCCAAGTTCTAGTTCAAGAAATTCTGGGTCCGCAAACGCTGAAGCTGGTAGGGATTCGGCTCGATCAATATTCGGGTCTACAAAGAACTCCTTCGTCGAGAGACCGTTCTTCATATGGGCTCAGGTTTCTTCCCCCGTCCCTGCCTAGAATGTCAACTCTTCGGATGCGTCTTCGGGGCTAACACGGGAAAAGAGCTTAAGGGGATGCTCATGAAGCATCATGTCTGTAATGTCGCCCGCAAGCTTCACCGTCGAGGTCGTCGTAGAGAACAAGCCTTTGGCTCGGGACCCTGAAGGAGAGACAATTCATCACAATCTGATCATGAAAGGAGGCTACGCACAAGTGACGAATGTTCGGGCTGGCAAGCTCCTGCGGATGAATGTAGAAGCCCGCTCCCCGGAAGACGCTAAGCAACTTGTTCGTAAACTCTGTGATGATCTCCGGATCTACAATCCTGCATCCCACATTTGCCAGGTAAGAGTCCTAAGCTAGCATAGCAAGCTCTCTACGTCGTGATTCCACGGCAACAGAGTGTCGATCCTAGAGCGTTCTCCTCGATTGACACAAGCCTGTCAAAAAAGGGCTTAATAGGCAACGAAATTCACTACTTTAGGAAACAAGGATAATGGTAAAGGTCGCTATAGTCCAGTTCCCCGGAAGCAACTGCGACCTCGACGCGCTAGAAATTCTCCAGAAAACCATCAAGGTCCCAACCGACCTCGTATGGCACAAAGACCTGAAACAGGATCATTATGATGCGTACGTTTTACCCGGAGGATTCTCCTATGGCGACTACCTCCGCGCCGGCGCCATAGCCGCGACCAGCCCGAGTCTAGAAACCGTCAGAGAGGCAACGGACAACGGGAAGCCGGTCCTCGGAATATGCAACGGCTTCCAAATACTAGTCGAAGCGGGAATCCTACCAGGCGCTGTCCTCCGGAACGCTGGACTGCGATTCGTTTGCAAATGGACACGTCTCCGAATAGAATCCATCAAGACACCGTTCACAAGAATAGCGAAAATGGGACAAACCCTTCGGATCCCAATCGCCCACAACGAAGGCCGATACTTTCTAGACAATGACCAGCTCGCTGAGCTAGAGAAGAACGAGCAAGTCGTTCTACGATACGTTGACGAGAACAGTACTCCTACAGCGGACTCCAACCCGAACGGGTCCCTGGACAACATCGCCGCAATTTGCAATATAGATGGAAACGTGATGGGTCTCATGCCCCATCCTGAACGCGCATCTCTCCCAATTCTATCTCCAGAAAATCATCCAGAGGGAAGGATCATCTTTGATTCAATGATTAAGACACTCGAAGGAGAGGGATAGACTCATGACAGAACAAACCCGGTCGATTCGCAGGCTGGTTCTGGGCATATTCTCCATCGCGCTAGGCGTTGTCTCACTCATCGCCTTCTTCTCCATCACCTACATCGCCGGCGTCGGTTTTCTCGGCGGTTTCTACGGGGTCATACTCATAGCATTAGGCGCTGGCTTAATCCTTCCGAAAAAAGAGAGCAAGAACGAGGAAG
Source organism: Crenarchaeota archaeon 13_1_40CM_3_52_10 (assembly GCA_001918765.1). Classification (GTDB taxonomy): domain Archaea; phylum Thermoproteota; class Bathyarchaeia; order 40CM-2-53-6; family 40CM-2-53-6; genus 40CM-2-53-6. The sequence continues at coordinate 8,657 of MNGO01000021.1, read as the reverse complement.
TTCGATAAGATTTGATAGAAGCGTCCAAAGCGGAAAAGAGAACCTATCCGTACGCAACCGCTTTTGTGGCAGGACTTGTCACGGGAGTCGTCGCCGGGCTCATTGCCTATCTCATAGTCGGCCTCGCCGGGTTCATCATCGCCTTCATCATCGGAGCAATCACAGGCTCGCGGGCAACGCTCCTTGTGATTCGAGTAAGAGAAAAGACCTCATGACTCGGTCTCTCATCGAGGAGCCTCAAAGCTTGACTCTCGTTGAAGCTCAGAAGCCCAATCTCACCGACGAGGAGATCCGGTACGCTGTCAACACGCTACACCGCGAGCCTAACGAGGTTGAGTGGGCTATGCTCGAAGCACAATGGTCTGAACACTGCAGCTACAAATCCAGCAGACCACTCCTCAAACAACTCCCGAGCAAAGGACCAAGAGTCCTAGTGGGACCCGGCTTCGACGCAGGCGTCATCGACGTTGGTGACGGCTGGGTTGTAACCCTCCACATCGAATCACACAATCACCCTAGCGCTATCGATCCCTACGGCGGAGCAGCAACTGGTGTCGGCGGAGTAGTTCGTGATATCCTCAGTCTAGGAACTCGTCCCATCGCCCTCCTCGACCCGTTGAGGTTTGGATCGATAGAAAGTGCTCACACCCGTTGGCTCTTCGACAACGTCGTCAGAGGGATAGCAGATTACGGCAACTGCATAGGCGTCCCGACAGTCGGGGGAGAAGTAGAGTTTGACCAGTCCTTCGAAAGAAACTGCCTCGTCGACGTGGTCTGCGTCGGCCTCGGACGAAAAGACAAACTCGTTCTAGGGGAAGCCCACAACCCAGGCGACCTAGTCTACCTTGTTGGAGGAAGAACCGGACGAGACGGCATCCGCGGAGCAAGCTTCGCCAGCAAGACACTTACGGAGAAGTCTGACAAGGAGCGATCTGCCGTCCAAGTCCCGGACCCCTTCACCAAGAAGCTCATCATCGAAGCAGTCCTAGAAGCCGTTGATGGGGGGATTCTCCGGGGAATGAAAGATCTCGGAGGGGGAGGCTTGACCTGCGGATTATCAGAGATTGCCGCGAAAGCGGGGACAGGGATCGAGATCGATCTGAACAAGGTCCAGACACGCGAGCCCAACATGCAACCCGCAGAAATCATGATATCCGAATCACAAGAACGAATGCTCCTCTTAATCAGGGAAAGGGACGAGAAGAAGCTCATCAGTATCCTTGACAAATGGGAGCTCGGATACGCGAACGTCGGACACGTCACCAAAGAGGGTCTCATAGTCATCCGGCGAGGAAACGAGATTATGGCAAAAGCACCCGCCAAGTTTGTGGCCGAAGCACCACTCGCGCCTAGGTCAGCGAGACGGCCGGGCTATCTTGATGCTTTTGCGGATGTACCGGAGCCTGTTATCTCCGAGGACCTCGATCACACGCTCATCCAGCTGCTCTCAAGTCCTGACATCGCGAGCAAGGAATGGATCTATCGCCAATATGATCACGAGGTTGGTATCAGAACAATCGTCAGACCAGGACAAGCTGACTCGGCACTGTTGCGCTTACCCAACAACCGTTCTCTGGCTCTCACAACCGATGGCAACAGCAAGCAATGCTACATAGACCCTTACTGGGGAACTATTGGAATCGTGTCAGAAGCGTTCTGCAATCTCACCGCCGTCGGTGCGGAACCCGTCGCGGTTGTCGATCATCTCCAGTATGGAGACCCTGGGAGTCCTGAAGTCTTCTGGACATTCAAGGAAACTATCCGAGCCATCTCCAATTACCTTAACGCTCTCCGAGTTCCATGCGTCGGCGGGAAGGTCAGCTTCTACAACGAAGACTCCACGAATCGGAAGGCGATCAAGCCCTCGCCTGTCATCGCCGCAATAGGTCTAGTAGAGCCCAAGGCTCCACGGGTCCTGCAGGCTCTCAGAAAAGAAGGAAACGATCTCGTCATTATCGGAAACACTTCTGATGAAATGGGCGGGAGCGAATACTACGAACACATACACAAGCTCACAGGCGGCCACGTCCCAAGGGTCAACTTGAAAAAAGAGAAAACACTCTTGCGATCTCTGCTGAGAACCTTGAGAACCGGTCGCGTAGAAAGCATGCATGACATCTCGAAAGGGGGATTAGCTGTTGCCCTGGCCGAGATGTCGGTTCAAGGCCGAAAGGGGGCAACCATCGATATCGATGAGGTTCCGAACAAGACGAGCAGAATAGACAACTTGCTATTTTCAGAATCAAGATCGCGGTTCATCCTCGAGACAAAGCCCAGGAGCACGACTAGAATAGTCAACTCGTTCAAACGGCTCGGAATACCTGCCGCAAAGGTCGGTTCCGTAACAGATGACGGGATCGAGTTCCTTTCGAAAGGACAATCTATTATCGCGATCCCGATCGTTGAGGCTTCAAGGGCCTGGTTCGAAACGATTCCGAGGGCAATGGAGGCGACGCTGTGAAAGAACACTGTGGCGTCCTAGCCATATACTCCATGGAGAGCCGGCCTGTGGCCGAGCGCATAGTCAAGGGACTCGCGGCCCTCCAACATCGAGGCCAAGAGTCTTGGGGAATAGCAGTTCCCGGCGAACCCATTCTCAAGGGCTTAGGCCTGATAGGTCAGGGTGCGGATGCTAATGCGAAAAGGATTCTCGGCCTTACCAGTAATCGTGGTATCGGACATGTGCGCTACTCGACTCGCGGACGGACGACGTTAGAGAATGCGCATCCGCTGGATATTCGGGGTGAGTTTGCCATCGCCCAGAACGGGACTATCGCGAACACAGAGGATCTTGAGCCCGTCGTCGAGAAAGAATTTCCAATCCTAGGCTCAACGACTGACACTAAGCTGGCGGGATACCGCCTCCTCCAACACTACCTTGCTGAACACGACTGGACCCGTGCGTTCCACAAGCTGAGCAAAGAGCTGAGTGGCTCCTACAGCTTCGTCATGATAACCAATGACGGCGAGGTTCTAGCGGCCAGGGACGAAGCAGGCTACAGGCCCCTCTGTCTTGGGTACGATCCTGACACGGACACTCACATTGTAGCGAGCGAGAGCTGCGCCCTCACCGCTCTCCAAGCTGACTTCGTCAGAGACATTCAACCTGGCGAGCTTGTCAGTCTGTCCAAAGACGGCCTCAAAATAACAAGATTCGCAGACTCACCACGCCACTACCACTGCCCATTCGAATACACATACTTCGGTCATCCCAGCAGCAAGATCGATGACCACTACGTCTACGACGCACGACGAAAGCTTGGCAGAGTCCTCGCCCGAAAATACCCGTTCAAAGCCGACGTTGTCATACCCGTTCCCGACTCCGCTAGACCTGCAGCCCTCGGCTACTCCGAGGAGAGCGGCATACCGATGGAGGAGGGCTTGATGAAAGACCGGTACCGCAGAAAGGGAAGCCTCCGCAGCTTCATCGAGCCCACAGCCAAGAGCCGGGAAGAGATAGTTCGCGAGATAATCACGATCAAACCAGTCGTTGACGGCAAAGATGTCATCGTGGTCGATGACAGCATCGTCCGCGGAACAAGCAGCAGAAACATCGTCCAATCCCTCCGCGACGCAGGAGCAAAGAAAGTCTACATGGTCGTCACCTTCCCGCCCATCCGCCACCCGTGCTACATGGGCATCGACTTCCCAACCAGAGAAGAATTGCTCGCGAACAAAGCAGACGGCGAGACCCTCAACATCGCCGAGCTCAACAAGAAAGTCGCACGTGAAATCGGCGTCGACGGTCTCGGCTACAACGATATCAACGGCCTAAGCGAAGGAATAGGTCTCGGCAAAGACGAGATGTGTTTCGCCTGCGTCACCGGCGAGTATCTGGGTCTGAAGAAGGATCCTGTGCTTCGGACCCGGGAAGAAATGAAGGCCTAGCCCCAGCAATGCCGGGCCTGATAGGATTCTACACCTTTGGCGAAGGACGAGAAAACTGGGACGCGTCCCAGATCATCCACTACGGGCTTAGCGCGCTCCAAGGACGAGGACAAGAATCCATCAGCCTGGCAACAATCGGACCCGGAAACACTCTACACACCCTCGGTGGAAAAGGCGGCGTCGAGGAATTCTTCCAGAAAAACAAGACAAGCATTCCAAAAGGCTTCATCGGAATCGGACAAACATCTTCTTACCTAGACGACTATCTCGTCCACGTCAAAACCCCCTACGAGCTTGTTCTCGCGCTTGACGGAAAAACAGACCTCCACGAAGACCGCGGCGAAGCCACCAAGCTCTTCGCACGACAACTCTCACAACTCCTCCACAGCGAGAAGGAACCTCTCAAAGCAACCTCGATGCTCATCAACAAGATCGGAGGCGGATACTCCTTCGTCGCCCTCACCCACAAACAAGAACTCGTCACAGGAAGAAACCCGCTCGGCGTTAAACCCCTAGAGACAGGGAGCGTAGGATTCGACATTGGAGCCGTCGCCTCCGAGACCTGTGCCCTCGACGTGATGGGCATTGACCATACCGGTCCCGTGGAAACAGGAGAAGTCATTATGTTCACCCCCGAGGACATTCGCGGAAACGCCCCGACCACCGACCGCGGCAACTTCTGCAGCTATGAATACGTCTACCTTGCAAGGCTCGACAGCAACGTCAACACTCTTTCCGTTGCCAGGGTCAGAAACCGCGTCGGCAGAGAACTAGCCAAAGCTCATCCTTCGAAAGGCGACGTGGTAATCGGTGTCCCAGAGACCGCACTTCCTATTGCAAACGGATACAGCCAGGAGTCCGGCATACCGCAGGAACCCGGGTTCATGCGGACAGGAGAGAATGTCCGTGCGGCCCTCAAACCGACACAGAAAGAACGTCTCGTAGGAGTCCAGCTCAAGCTCAACCCTGTCAAGAGCGCCTTCGAAGACAGGGATGTTGTACTGGTAGACGATAGCGTCGTCAGGGGAAACACTCTACAAAACACAGTTCTCAATCTCAAACGCGACGGAGCGCGCCAAGTTCACGTCCGGATTGGAAGCCCAGCGCTTGTCTCACCCTGCCCCTACGGAGTCGAGATCCCACCCAGAGACGAACTGATCTCGGGCAACCTGGACGAGAAAGAGCTCGCGAACAATGTCGGGGCTGACAGCATATCCTTCATGACCGTTGAAGAACTCCAGCACGCCATCGGACTCCCAAGACAGAATCTCTGCATGCGCTGCTTCGAAAAAGGAGGCACGACAAGATGAGAGTAATGGGCGTGGGCGGAGGCGCTCGCGAAAACGCGATCGCCTGGAAGATTGGTCTCAGCGATCACAAACCGGAGATATTCTGGATCGCCGAAAATCGAAATCCAGGGATTCACAAGATCTGCAAAGACAACCAGGGCGAACTTCGAATCGGCAGAACAACAGACCCAAAGACGATCGTCAGATCAGCACGGGGCTGGGGAATCGACATGGTGGTAGTGGGACCGGAGGAGCCTGGTTTCCAAGGCATACCAGACGCGCTAGAGAAAGAGGGCATCCAGTGCATCGGTGCTAGCCAAGAACTCTCAGTCATAGAACGTTCCAAAGCAGACCTCCGACGCCTACAGTGGGAGAACAATCTCCCAGGCAAACTTCTCTTTCGAACATTCAAGAACGCACGAGAAGCCTCAGACTATATCCGGAAAAACATCGAAACACAACCCTGGCTGCAGAATATCGTCATCAAGCCTGCCCGTCAATCCGGCGGTAAGGGCGTCAAGCTGATCGAAGACCGGAAGATCTATCTTCACGACGAGAAGGAGCGTTTCAAGGAAGCCTACTTCGATTCTCTGCAAGCTAGCATGTCTGCCTACTCTGACATCGAAGATAAGATCTTGGTCGAGGAGAAGGCCTGGGGTCCCGAGTACTCCCTGCAATGCTTCACAGACGGCAAAGCCGTTCTTGGCACCCCGCTCGTCCAGGACAACAAGAGCGCTCACGAATCTGATAGCGGGCCCGAGACGGGTGGAATGGGCAGCATCTCAGGACCCGACATGACTCTCCCATTCATCACCATGGAAGAATATGACAAATCGCTCAAGATCGTCGAGGGAATCGTTGAAGCAATCCAGAAAAAAACCGGCAAATCCTACCACGGCATGGTTGGCGGACAGATGATGCTGACGGAAAACGAGGGACCGACAGTTATTGAGATGTACTCTCGACTGGGCGATCCCGAGGCTCTCAACATGCTCGCCCTGCTCAAGACAGATATCATTGACGTCTTCCAAGCTATCGTTGAAAGACGACTGTCTAAGCTGAAGCTCGAATTCACCAATGAGGACGCGGTGGTCGTAAAGGTCGTCGCTCCTAACGGATACCCGGAAAAACGGGACAAAGCCAAAGGCCACCCGGTCCAGGTCTTCGATACAAACATCAAACGAAATGGCTGCTATCTGTTCTGGGGAAGCGCTGACCTCCAAGAGGACGGCCAAGTAGTCACCGGGGGCTCCCGTCTTCTTGCATTGATGGCGATGGATCACACTCTACCACCTGCCAGCGCTCGGATCGAGAAAACAGCGTCGAGCGTGCAACTTACTGACGGGTGGGGACTCTATCATCGAAGCGACATAGGCACAGAACAACTACTGGCAAAGAGACAGAATACAGCAGAGCGAGTACGTCGGCTATACAAGCACAGGGAAGAACAAGGAATTCTTGGAACTAGAATGGATTGGGTCCCAAAGATCGGAAGAGTCGATCCCTCGCAATTGTTACTGCAAGAAATGCATGGACCCGGAAAGGCTTAGCTGAATGGTCCCGATCGGGGTCTTGGCGTCAGGAAGGGGTTCAAACCTTGATGGAGTACTAGACGCCGTCGATAATCGATACCTCACCAAGTGCGAAGTCAAGATTGTCATCAGCAACAGACCAAACGCTCCAGCCCTCGATATAGCCAAGAAACATCATGTTCAGACAATCACACTTGACGACAAAGGAGTCCCGAAGAAGAACTGGAACTACGACCAGAAAACTATCGCCGCTCTCAAATCATTCGGTGTAGTACCAAAAGACGGACTCATTGTACTGGCAGGTTATCTCCGGATTCTGAGTGAACAGTTCGTCGATCTATACCCTCGCAGAATCATAAACGTACACCCCGCTCTACTTCCTTCGTTTCCGGGCTTAGAAGCGCAGAAGCAGGCGCTCGAGCACGGTGTCAAGGTCACAGGCTGCACCGTCCACCTTGTCGACAGAGAGGTCGATCACGGCCCGATAATTCTCCAAACCCCAGTCGCGGTCCGCGACGACGACACTGTAGAAACCCTTTCCAGCCGAATCCTGAGAGAAGAACATCGAATCCTTCCCGAGGCAATCAGACTCCTCACAGAGGATCAATTGAAGTTCGAAGCGCGGAGGGTTCTCTTCAAGAATTGACTGCAATACTCATGGACGGGAAGCTTGTAGCTGGAGAGGTCAAGAAACAGGTTGCCATACATGTTCAACAATTAGAAAAGCACGGGACTGAGCCTTTTCTCGCCACGGTTCAGGTCGGCGACGACCCGGCCAGCGCCTCCTATCTCAGAGCTAAACATAAGGCCGCAGATGAGGTTGGGATAAGATCCGAGAGCCACAATCTATCCGCGGACACTTCTCAAGACAAGCTAGAAGCTTTGCTCGGCCAGCTCAACACCAACTCTAAGGTCAATGGAATACTTGTTCAACTGCCACTGCCCCCCGGTTTCAACGAGGAAAAGGTAATCGAGAGAATTATCCCGTACAAGGATGTTGACGGATTACATCCCATCAATGCGGGAAAACTGGCAGCGGGACACGAGGAACTTGTTCCCTGTACGCCGAAAGGTGTCATCAAGCTTCTAAATTACTACAAGGTTCCGGTCGCGGGATCCAGGGCAGTTATCATCAATCGAAGTAATCTGGTAGGCAGACCCTTGGCCAACCTCCTCCTCAACCGAGACGCGACCGTTACTGTCTGCCACTCCAAGACGCCCAACCTTTCCGGGATCACACGGACTGCCGATATTCTAGTCAGCGCGGTCGGCAAGGAAATCTTCCAGGTTAGAGCCGATCATGTGAAGCCCAACTCGGCAGTAGTTGATGTTGGCTTGACAAGGGTTGACGGAAAGCTCCGAGGAGATGTGGAATTCGACAAGGTCAACAGAGTAGCCGGTTATATTACGCCAGTCCCGAGAGGCGTTGGACCTATGACGGTGGCATGTCTTCTAGAGAACACTGTACTTGCTGCCGGTATCCAGATTGGCTTGAAAGTTTGACCGAAGCAAAGACTGCTGTCGAGAAGGAGCAATTCAGAAAATACATTCTACGCCTAAGAGATAGACAGTCTATTCGAGATATAGAACAGAAGAGCATGGAGATTACGGATCAGGTTTTGCATCTTCACGAGTATGTACGCGCGAGAGGCATCGCCTGCTATGTCAGCAAAGACAGTGAGGTCGATACCCGGCCGCTGATTCGAAAAGCCCTGGATAGCAACAGACGAGTTCTTGTCCCGGTTGTAAAGAAGGGAGACATTGACCTCTTCTTCTCCGAGCTCAAAGACCTCGGGAAAGAACTCGGGCCTGGAAGCTTCGATATCCCTGAGCCTAAGCCAGGGTTTCTTAGGCCGGAAAGTCTCGACGCGGTTGATGTCCTTTTCGTTCCAGGGATAGTATGGGACAAGGAAGGCTACCGTCTTGGCTGGGGCAGAGGATATTTTGA
>MNGO01000049.1 GCA_001918765.1 Crenarchaeota archaeon 13_1_40CM_3_52_10 | reverse complement strand
AACAGAACCTTATTCGGCCTCTATTCTTGGGGCGAGATAGTAGAGAAGCCTTCCTTGCTGGGGCATTTCGAATTCGACTTTGATTGGCATGTTGGTGGAGAACTCGAGAGACGTGACCTCTGAGGCTCCTGAGCCGGCCCGGATTATCTCTCCGAGATAGTTGAGATTGTAGGTAGCCTTCGCCGGTTCCTTCACGTCCAGTTCGAGGATGGCGTCGCTTCCCTTGTCCAGTTCTATCAGGGCACTAGTCAGCTCGCCTGTCGCCCTAACGATGAACTTTTCCTGGTTTACTTCGAACTTGACATTGTCGCTTATGGACTGTGCGTCATCGATAATGTCTCGTAAGCTTGCTGCTGTAATCTTGACTCTCGCGTTGAATGGGACCTTTGGCGTTGGGACTTCTTCAGTGGAGGGTTCGAGAGTCGGAGTTATGAATTTCCTGACAATGCTGCCTTTGAGGGTGATGTTGAGCTTCTTGTTCGCGTCATCATAAACGACCTCAATAGATTCATCACTTTTTGTCCGCTTCAATAGTTTGAGGAGGTTCGAGACGCTGAGGCGCAGTTTGGTTGGAGCGGTGCACTCGTATGTGTCGAAGGCGGTTTTGGGCCATTCAAAGTCGACCATGGCTATGTGGGAGGGGTCCATCGAGCGCAACTTGATTCCGTCTGGTGATGCGTTGAAGTCGGCCTCTTCGATCAGGCTTGATATTGCTCCGATGAGGTTGCGGAATAGCCGAGCATCGTTCATTGTGGCTTTGAACATGGGGTTGGCCGGCTTCTCTTTCTTAGCCGATGTTTCTGCTATGGAGCTTTCTAGCAATTCTAGCTATTCTCCCGCCATGTGGCTCCGCAGTTGGTACATCTAAAGAATTGGGTCGAGGACTCGTCTCCACCCCTCGTCTGGACGAGCCAGTAGAACGCTTCGTGATTGTTGCATTTAGGGCATTCAGCCTTGGCTTTAGGGAGGGTCCGAATCTTCTGTTCTTCGCGCCCTATGACGACGATTTTCTCTCTCTCGTGGGCCAGCCTGCTGACTTGCTTATCGCCACGAGTGCTCGTGTAGCCGCACTTTCCGCAGGCCATGAACACCTTCTTCTCTCTTTTGGCGGGTAGAAGCGTGGACCCGCATTTCGGACAGAACTGCAAAACACGTTCGCCTCTTATAGCACTCGGCGACGAATTTATTTGTTGGCTTGGAAACGCGTGTTTTTCCAGAAAAATCGCGATCTGGCGACGAGGTGGGCTATGCGCAATGGTTCAGGAAGTATTCCAGTTGTCCAGGTTATGGAGAGTATTTCCTGAAGGATCCTAGGTAGAAGGGAGCTCTTTACCTGCAACTCCTTCCTGCCGACCCTGTATGGTTTGAAACCGTCTGGATTTCTCTTTCTCGCCGTGTCGACTTGGATGACTGGCAGCTTGGTCAACCTCTCGATAATCATGGAGTCGAGTCGCGTTTCGGCATCGTGCGTCATGATCAATCTGAGCTCCGGAAAAAATCTCGTCTCAAGAATCGCAGATGCAATTGATCTGCTCTTTGCAATGGGGTCGGAGGGAAAGACGACAACTCCGTCTAGGTAAACGCCACCCCTCACGATCGCGCCTACCAAACGTTGAGGGCTGCATAGGTCGAGTCCTAGTGTCCGAATCTCTTTCTTGACGGTAAGCTTGAGCGTCATGATTGTTTTCTAAGCTTGGACAGAGCCACTTCCGCTAAGATTGAGAAGTTCTTGCTGTGGTCAGGGCTCTCTAGCCTGAGGCATGACACGATCTCCTCAAGTGTGATCATTTTCTGTAACCATACGTGTCCCAACAATGCTTCCAAACTGTTAGCTACGTCTCCCCGGCCCACTCTTCTCGGCAGGCGCTTCCTCAATCCAGCTCTTGCCGCTGCATCTGCAAGGATCTTATCTTGGACCTTCGTTCCCCTTGGCCGACCGGTGGTTTCTGTTAGAGCTATCGAATAGGCGAAGTTCAGAAGGGAGTCTCCGAACTGAGCGAGCCCAGCGTTTGTTAGAATCCTGACAAGATCCTCATCGTTCAACTGCGATTACCGTGAGACCAAAGGATTATTGCGCTATTGAAGAATGCTCATTTGGAGAGAATGGATGGTAGCGCGCTGAGCGAAGTTATTATTGTGTCAGCTCCTGCCTCCTCCAATTCATCTCGTGAATAGAATCCCTGGGGCAGTCCGATTGTTCTAGTTCCCGCGCGCTTTCCGCCTAGCATGTCCACGGGCTCATCTCCGACCACGAAACATTCTTTCGGCTTTAGGCGGAAGTCCTCGATTGCTTTCAGGTATGGTTGGGGTGATGGTTTGAATTCTGCAACTTGCTCTGGGCTCACCGTGCATCGGAAGTAGTCTCCTAATTTCCACGTATCCAAACGTCTCGTAAGCCGTGGCTTTCTCACAAAAGTCACTATGCCCATGATGAACCCTTTCTGTTTGAGCTGTTCCAGGAGTCCAACCAGATCTTTTCCTGGCCCTGTCTGATCCATTCTGCCATCCAGGTTCTCGAAGAATCTCGCACGGACCTCGTCGTCGCGTTCAAATCCCTGATCTCTCGCGAGGGAGACTGCTATTCCACTTATCTTGATGGTTTCCTTTGCTCCGCCTGTTCTGATCTCGTTTCTTGCTAGTTCGAGGGCTTCGTAGGCTGTGACCGAGAGGTTGAATTCTCTGAGTGTCTCTTCGATTAGGGAGATCCAGAGTCTCCAGTCTCCGTATAGTGTGCCATCAAAATCGAAGATGATGCCCTTAAATGGCAAAGGGCGATCCCTCGGGCTTAGCTTTCGGCTTCGGCGGTTACTGCGGCACTGAACTTTTCTATGAATTCGTCAGTATCCTGGTGGACTTTTTTTGCGGCTCGCTCCAATGCTTTCTCTGCGGAGGATTCGCCTTTCATTCTTAGTGTTATGATGGGTCTGGTGAAGAGTGGGTGGGGAAGGTCGTAGCCTGCCCAGTCAACGGTCTTGTCTTCTAGGAGCGCGGCTTGCATGAGATGTCCGAATGTGTGGCCTTCTCCTTCGACTTCGACCTTGAGGAATCCTTTTGATTTTTTCAAGACGTTAACTTTCAACTTGGCATGTTTCCTCCAGCTCCAAAATCTTCGGCTAGTCGTCTTCTTTCAACGTTTAGGCACAGAGTACAACGGAGAATTCTGCCTGACAGTACGAGTTCGCCGCCGCACCGGGAGCAGTAGGCTTTGATCACGCCCATGTCCCGACCGACAGTTGTCAGTTTGGGTATGCGCTGGCTCACATCGATCACCTTGCCCCGGATAATGTCGTTCGGCTTGCAGACATCGCCCATGAACCGCTCGAATCTCGGACTGGAGTTTGAGATGTGCAGCATTCCCGTGAAGGGTGGTTGTAGCTTGTGCCCATCAACAACGACAATGTTAACGATGGCCATTTTCTCTTGGACCTTCTCCACAACTCCGATGAATGTGGATCCCTCCTCAGGGACGACTGGGGGTCCAGCCGAGGCTTTTACCGAAACTATGTGACGGGTAGAATCAACTGCGGCCACTCCTGTCTGGGATGAGTAGACTGTTCCGTCTACCTCGACCGTTCCGCGACCTGGCATGAACTCTTCCACAACGCCAAGCTTTACTCCCGGAACGACGAATTGTCCGTCCAGCTTCTTTATCATGACTTTCTAGTAACCTTTCAGGAACAGGATCATTTCGCCGGCCCGATTCTTATACCCTTGTCTTGGGACGGGAGAACTAAGCGTAGTCCGAACGCTTTGTGACCGTTGGGGTCCGTCGTGCCTTAGATTCGGGAGTGGAATGCCTACTGCATCTTTTGGCCGCATTCGGGGCAGAACTTGGTCCCAGCAGCGACCGGTTTTCCGCAGTTGGGACAAGGCGTCATAGCCTGGTGCGAGGGCGGCGCTACGAACATAGTAGCTCCACAGTTAGGGCAGAATCTGGCTCCCTGTTGGACACCGTTTCCGCACTTGGGGCATGCGACGAGCATGGCTTGGGGTTGCGGCGTGGGTTGCATCTGCGCGTTCATTACCTGAGGAATGAGGACCATTCCGGACCCGAATCCCGCACCCGAAGAAGAGCCGAGGCTCGAACCGATGTCCTTCGCTGTCTCCATCCTAAGCACATCTGAAGTGGCTGCTTTCTGCTTTATCCAGAAGAGTCTATCTCGGAACTGATCAGAAGTATCGATCCCTTCGAACTTGAAATCAACAAGGTCGGTCCCGATTCTTTTCAGAGCATCGTTAATGTTGACCTTTACAGTGACTGAAGCCTTGTCAAGCTGCGTGAACGCTGTTTGAAGATCATACCTCGACATTTCATCGATGACTCGTTCGTTGATGAATCCTCGGATGAAATCGTCAACCTGCTGAGTACTGTACGCTCCTTGTCCTCCAACAACCTCGTTAACGAACAAGTTTGAGTCGGTTATCCTGAGCCAGGCTGTCCCGTGAACCATCAGCGGAGCCAGCTCTGTTGTCTGGGCCTTTGCTCCCCACTTGCCAGCGAATTGTTTCGTGGAGACGTAGATCACCGTGGCGGTGAACGGAGTCTTGCCACCGAAGAATATTCGATATGCCGAGGTTATGAGAGGTAGGTTGAGTGTTGTAAGGGTATGTCTTCCCGGCGGAAAGACATCGTAGGCCTTGCCGTCTCTTAGGAAGACTGCTGTCTCGTACTCGTGAACGACCAGTTGCGCGGCGTTTGTTATCTCCTCTACTGGGTATCGCCAGACGATATCGTCGGGGCCTGCGCCTCGCCATTCTATGACTTGGGGCATTACTGCTGGACTCCCAGGATTACGTCCTTGCGTCCGTTATACGCGGTTTCAAGCGCGTCTACCGCCTTCATTGCGTCAGAGATCTTGCCCTTTGCGTCCTGAACATGTCCGTTGTCCACTGTATCTTTGAGCCCCTGAATCGCGGTCGTGACACTGTCGGTCATCTGTAAGAGCTGCATGTCATAGTCCATCATTCGGTCCAAGTCAGGCTCCTTGACCTTTGTGACGTCAAAGAAGCCGGCGTATCCGTACTCTGAGTGATTGATCCGTTCAACGACCCTATCGAGCCGGGCCATCAGATGATCAGTGTCATCCCACGTGTCGTTGATGCCCTGGTTGACCAGGGACCTGTAGGTGTCCTTCGCTTGTGATTCTGCGCTGGACAGTTTCTGATAGATCTGGTTTCTGAGAAGCTTGTCTGACTCGCGGCGGATTTCTTTCTCTTTGTATCCGTGAAATCCTGGAATGAGGAGCATGATTTTCTCTTGGAGGTTGGTCTGGGACTTTGCCCTGTCGTAGAACGAACTACTGCTCGGCTGGCTCAACCTGGGACCTTTCCTTGATAATCAGTTTTCCTGTGCCAAGTTACTTTTAAGGGTGTCAAAACCAGCGCGTGTGAAATACGGGACTATCCGTTTTTTCAGATGTTGATGCATGATCCTGCGCTAGACCAATTCCACTGGAAGCGTTCGAACAGACTGACGATGGAATGGGTGACGACTCGTCTACGGCAGTGGTTACAGAATGGCTATGTCGAGATTCACGAGTTGAGCGGTTACGCAGATGAAGACCGTCAACCAGGAAGAACCAGTTGCACGAAGCCGTTTCATCGACTGTCCCAACTGCAAGACTCGTACTCTCAAGCTCAAGAGAGTTGTCCAAGCTGGACGATGCAAGAGCTGCCACGAGTCCTACAAGATCGTAATAGTATATGTTAAGGAAGGAAAGAAACCAAAGCCGGCATCGACAACAGAGCCTACGAAAACAGCACCGAGCCCCGACACGAAACTGCCAGCTTGGCAGGTGCCTTCAGACAGTTCCCTTTTCGGGTCCTCGCCAACCGAAACAAACTCGATTTTCTCAGATACGAGTTCAATTTTCGGCGAGGGCGACAAGAACAAAGAGACCTCGACGGGTACCGAACAATAGAAGTCTCGTTACCAGGGTAAACTGCGGCCACAGGAGTTCCTCCGGAACCACTCATGCCACGCTAAATGCTTGATACCCCATTTTTTGTGAGAGCTCGGTCGCTGTCTGGCACTGATGATGAGCGAGTCCAGCCTTTCAGGGCATAGTCTGCGCTTGGATGCCAGGGCGAAACTTGCCATTATTTCACCCAAACCCGAACGATTTGGGTGAGAGTTCAGACAGGATCCTGGATTCGAGATCAGGGCCGATAATGGGCGATTTTCCGAATCGGAAAGGTTCCGATGAGCCACTCTTGCGACGCGGGACTCGGTCGCTAAGACCCCCAATTTTCTGAAACACTATCTGATTGACACGGATTCCAGGCGAGTGCGGCTGATCAAGGCACGATCCTGGCTTAGATGGCTCGGCGAAAAACGCGACTAGCCCAGTGGATCTAGGGGCGATCTTGAAGTAGCCTCCCAGATTGCCGAACGGGATTCATTTTGGGCTTACAGACAACGATAGTCTTGAGACAGCACGCCTACCAACGGTCATTGTGGACGAATTTCTCGATAGGCTTCCTTTTAGGATGACCGAGTCTAACGGCTGGATACCCAATGTAGACTAGACAGGCTACCTTAACGTGCTCTGGGACCCCGAGAATCTTCTTGACCTCCGGCTCTCCGCGTGTAGGGGTGGACCCGTGAACAGTGAGGCACGTGGCAAGACCAAGTGCGTGGGCTGCCAGCATGAGGTTCTGGACGGCCGGATAGATACTCGCATACCTGACCTCCTCGCTTTTGCCAACGCGGCTAAGATCAACACAGCAGTAGATTATGATGGGCACTGTCTCGGTGTTGCGGAGCATCTCGGTGGCCTCATCATAAACATCTCTCATCCGAGGAGACATTCCCGTGCTGCCGGCGAGCCTGGCAAGCCAGGTCCGAAGCATCGGTTCCTTGAGACGAGCCTTCAACTTCGCATCACGGACCACTACAAATTCCCATGGCTGAGTATTGCTTCCCGAGGCAGCCTTGGACGCGGACTCGAGGACGGTTTTCAATTTGTCGTCAGTGATCGGGTCAGGCTTGAATTTCCTGACTGACCTAAGCGAGTTGATCCCGTCTAGTAGAGCCATCTCACTCGGCATGATGACTCGGACTCCACTCAAGGTTAAAGACTCTCGCGCCCTAACATGACATCATCAATTGTCCAGTTCCCAAAACCAGCTATTGAAAATCGCGGTCGACCTCGACGGCGTCCTAGCCGAGACAATGGAAGCATGGTGCAAACGCGCCAACGAGTTCCTAGGCACAAGCTTCAAACTTGCCGACCTGGACACGTGGGCGTCCTGGCGCAAGCTCGGAATCAGTAGAGAACAGTTCTTCCAATTCCTGGACGAGGCATGGGACAACTGGGAAAGCATCCCGCCCACAGAACCAAGACTGGCAGAAAAAGTCCGAAAAATAGCCCGCTCGGGACAAATTGACGTCGTGACAGGACGGAGCAAAGAGAGCGTCAGCGCAGTCAAGAGCTGGCTTGCCGAGCATAAGATACCATACCAGCGATTCGTACGCGTCCCAGGATGGAAAGACAAGATCTTCCTGAACTATGATGTCTACATCGACGACGCCCCGGAACTAATGCCCCTAATCTCACGTAATCCAAGAATGTGGGGAATCCTTTACAGCCGTCCATGGAACAGAACCGTCCCCGAACTACGCCAAGTTTTCAGAGTCGAAAGCTGGACAGAAATCTCAAAACTGCTTGAGCAAATACGGGCGGGAAATTAGACCACAGGCTTCTGATCCTAGAACCACTAAGGGGCTAGGGAGAAGAAACATACGCGATGGTGCGTCGGGGAATAATCCTCGCTGGAATCTTTATACCGAATCATATCTTCGCATAGGCTTCCTGGCAAGGTCTGGCAGTGAAAGGCGATTACAATGTCCCAGAAGATGTCTACTACACGAAAGAGCATGAATGGGTTCGGCTTGAAGGAGACAAGTGCAGAGTAGGAGTGACTGACTATGCCCAGAACTCATTGCACGAAGTCGTCTATGTGGACCTCCCGAAAGTGGGCTTGAAGGTGGCCCAGATGCAGAGCCTAGGGACAGTCGAATCGGTAAAAGCCGTTGCTGACGTCTATTCCCCAATCTCTGGAATAGTACTAGAGGTAAACAACACGCTCTCAGACGCTCCCGAGCTGGTTAACAAGAGCCCGTACGGTGAAGGATGGATCACGACGATCAGGCCGGAGGATTTGAAGAAGGAGCTGCCGGGTCTAATGAAAGCCCCGGACTACAAAGTCTTCTTGAAAAAAATAACCGAGAAGAAATAAGGGTTGAAGAACCATACTTTTGGTCGCCTAGGAAGTTTATCTTTGAGGTTCTCAGATCCTACCAACTATCAATGGCGTCTATGGCCCCGGAAGCCTTTGCGCTCCTCTCTACCCCACTGAAAGGACTGCTCCAAGAGACAGGAATCTCAACACCTACACCTCCACAGGTTGAAGCTATCCCCCTCATCGCCCAAGGCGACAACGTCCTCATAATCGCCCCCACGGGTTCAGGCAAGACCGAAGCAGCGCTACTTCCGTTAATCGATAGAATGATCCGGAATAACGACAGACAAGGCATCTCACTTGTCTACATAACACCGCTCAGGGCGCTAAATCGAGACCTCCTCAAGCGACTCCAAACATGGTCGAACAAGCTGGGGTTCTCCGTCGAGGTCCGACACGGGGACACCCCGGCCAAAGATCGGAGACGGATGGCATTCAAACCTCCCGACCTCCTCATCACTACACCGGAGACCCTCCAAGCGATGTTGCCGGGTAGACGGATGAGGGATCATTTGCGTCACGTCAGATCTGTTGTGGTAGACGAGATTCACGAGCTCGCAGGTGACCGAAGAGGAGTCCAGATGACAGTCGGCCTCGAACGCCTCAGAGAAATCTGCGTCAACGATTTCCAGAGAGTGGGACTTTCAGCCACAGTTGGCAACCCCGAAGAGATAGCACTGTTCCTTGGAGGTAATCAGCCTGTCAAGATAGTACAGATCCCACTCAACAAGGCGACCAGGTACAAGGTAGAGTACCCGCTGCCCGGAGAAGAGGATCGCGAGCTAGCTCGGCGGCTCTACACTACACCTGAGGCAGCGGCACGACTAACACTTGTCGATGATTTGGTGGAAGCCCATGACTCGACTCTCATCTTCGTCAACAGCCGCGTCAACGCCGAGCTGCTCGGGTCGAAGTTCAATATGATGGACCGAAAAATAATGGTTCATCATGGCTCGCTCCCGAGAGAAGAACGGGTTAGAGCCGAAGAGGCATTCAAGGCCGGAGAGATCAAGGGTCTCGTCTGCACATCCACCCTGGAGTTGGGAATTGACATTGGATCCGTCGACCTTGTCGTCCAATACATGTCCCCAAGACAGGTAAGCAGTCTTGTGCAAAGAGTGGGACGATCCGGTCACACCCTCACAAGAACCTCGCACGGGGTCCTCGTTTCCGTTTCGACCGAAGACCTCTTGGAATCTGTTGGAGTTATCGAGCTAGCCAAGGAAGGACGACTAGAACATACCAATATCCACGTTGGAGCACTGGACGTGCTTGCCCATCAGATCGCAGGAGTGCTGATGGACTCAGAAGGAAGCCTGGAACTCTCACAAGCCAAGAACATCATCAAACGAGCCTATCCGTACCAAGGCCTGGAGGATGACCTACTCAACAAGGTCATCGAGTTCATGCGCAAGATGGGTTACCTCAAGAGAGAGAACGACACGCTCTACCGCACCTCAAGGACCAGGCTCTACTATTTCGAAAACCTGAGCATGATCCCAGACGAACGCCGATACATGGTTGTAGACCTCACA
>MNGO01000020.1 GCA_001918765.1 Crenarchaeota archaeon 13_1_40CM_3_52_10 | reverse complement strand
CAAGGGCTCGGCGAAGCTTGTAGTCTGTTCTGCCTTCTCGTCTGCGCCTGAACGGAACTGAGTAGCGCGGGCCGTCAGCCATCGCTTAGCGCTTCCTCTGTAGCTGGTGGGCCTTTACATACTCATCGACGTGGGAGCGGCTACGGAACGCTCCTCCTTTCGACATGCCCAACAGAAGCTTGTAGCTAGCAGGGGCCAACTGTCGCTTGTCTCGCAAGAATCGGAGATGTCGGCGGATCGCTCTGATCTTCAAGACCCATGCTTCCTTGCCCGGCTTCTGCCCACCTTTTCGGCTGCCAGCTTTCTTTCGTCGGCCGGATTTCGACCGGTGGCGGCCTCTACTAACTCCTTTCTTCTGTAGTAATCGTATCCTGCCGCTGTCGATCAGCGACTTGACTTCCTGGCGGGTAATTGCGGACTCGACCCTTGTTGTTTCCTCCGGGTCTATCCAGATTCTGCTCTCCCCCGAGCCGAGAAGACTAGCCGCTAGACGCCTCTGGCTTTTCAGGCTCACTTGTCTTCTTCCTCCTCGTTAACTTTGTCCGTCGCTGACTCCTCCATCGTTTCGGGCTCAGCGCTTTCCTCTGTTGCATCCTCTGTCTCGCTTGGTGTGGATGGAATTTTCGTTTGTTTCGAACGTGGGGCCTCTTCTGTGGTTGGCTCTTCGGTTATGACCGGTTTCTCTTCTTCCTTGCCTGGGTTGGCGATGTGGAAGTTTCGATGGCGTATCTCGTCAAGCAAAGCTAGTCTTTTCCGTTCTCCGACTCGAGCGGAGATTCTGATGATATGGATCTTTGGGTCCAGTCCTTCAAGTTCTGGCAGTCTATGGATGAGATATTCCCGTAGTCCGCGCGGATGCAGACCTCTGGTTGCCGCCGCCGTGCCATAGCCAACCTTGACTTTCGGGGGCCATCCTGCCTCCTCCTTCCGCATCTTGCTCGTAACACCGCGGGCACGCCGCCATGCTGGCTTTACGCGCTTGTACCGCCAGCTCTCCTGACGCTTGAACGCGTGCTTGCTCATGTCCGCCATTTCTACTTCACTTTCGCCGGCCCGGCAGGTGTCTCGAGACTGGTCTTCGTGTCTACGTAAATGCCGTCAAGGAAGACGCGGAGATCTTTCTTCTTGATCTTTGTCGAGTTCTGAATGTTGGCCGCTGTTTGGCTTACAGCTTTGATGTCTATTCCCTCGACCGTGATATCGTCGCCTTTCACAGCGACTTTCACGCCATCAAGTATCTGGGCGGATCTAGGTGTCTTTTCGCCTGTGAAGTTTTCTACTTTGAGTTCTCTAGCTTTTTCGTCGACCTTTACGGTGACTGGGAAGTGAGCGTACACGGTTCTAAGATTGTACCTGTAGCCCTTGGTTACGCCTCTGATCATATTCCGAATATGGGCCGCGGCCGTGCCTAGCATTCCGATCTCTCGTTTACGAGGCCAGGTGACTGAGACCTGGACCTCTCTACCGCTCTGGGTGAAGGTAACCGGCAAGTGCGACAAGTCCTCTTGGAGCGTTCCGAGCGGGCCTTTAACCTTCACCGTTTTCCCCTCGACTTGGACAGTGACGCCGTCGGGGACCTGGATCGTGCGTTGAAGGGTTTCGAAACGCGCCATATTGTCCACCTAGTAAACGTAGCCCAAGAGTAGGCCGCCGGATGCCATCTCTCTCGCTTCCTTGTGTGCGACAACGCCCTTTGGTGTTGTTACGATTAGGATTCCGACGTCTCTGGAGGGGAGGTATCGTTTTCCCCATTTCTCGTATTCTGTTACGGTGGAGGAGAATCTGGGTCGGACGCTGCCGCAGTTGTTTACCCTGCCTAGAAGTTGGATCTTGAACTTTCCACCCCGGCCGTCGTCTACGAACTCGAACTCGCCTACGTAGCCGTATTTTTGCATCACCCGCAGCACTTGTCCCATGAGCTTCGAGGCTGGGTAGACGATGCAGTCGTGTTTGTGTCTGCGCTCGTTGTTGAGGATGGCTGAGAACATGTTTGAGATTGGTTCCATTGTGTGATCACATGTACTTTTTGAATCCGAGGCCGACTGCAACTTCTCTGAAGCACTGTCGGCAGAAGTTCAGCCCGTACTTTCGCACGATAGGTCCGTACTGGCCACAGCGTTTGCATGGTCTCGCACCTTTGCCATACTTTCGGATTTTCTTCGGTTTTATCTTAGCCATTTCTTGGTTGTCAGCTTCCTACCTGTGTTCTGAAGTTTTCCTGGATGAACTGGATTGCATCTTTTTTCGAGACGTAGTGATGTTTCCCGATCTTCGCTGGACGGATTGAGCGAGCTCTCAGTCGGTAGCCCGGGCGCTCGAGTGTGACGTGGACGGTGGCGCCAAAGATGCCCAGCTCTGGAACGTATCTTGTGCCAGGTATTTCGATATGTTCCTTGATTCCAAAGGAGAAATTGCCATAGTCGTCGAAGCAGGAGTTGTTGACTTTGTTCGAGACTGCATCGAGAGCTCGGGTAAGGAATTGGCCGGCTTCTTCGCGCCGGAGCGTGACGACCGTGGCTATGGGTTCGCCCTTGCGGATTCCCCAGTCCTTGATCGCTTTCTTTGCAAGCTTGGTAGTCGGGGTTTTGTTGGTTAGCTGGGTTAGCACCTTCTTAGCCTTCTCCAGTGGCTCGCCTGATTTCCCTGTGGCGATGTTGATTGTGACTTTTCCGATTCTGATGTTCAGCATTTGATTCGTTTTGGTTGGAGTCTCAGTTGCTTGCATGAGGTTTACTTCTCCAGTGTGACGAGCGGGGATTCAGTTCCGACGGGTATGACATAGTCGGCTGGGGTTTCGAAGCCTTCTGCGCCTGTCTCGATTCTCACGATTTTCCGGCGCGCGTAGGTTCCCGGGGTGATGGATGTTATCTTTCCATAGTATCCCTGGTTTCTTCCGTCGATAACGAGTCCGAGGGCTCCGACCTGGAATGGAACATACTTGACAATTTTCTGTACTGGGAAGCTCAGCTGAACTGCGCCTCCGACTGCGAGTTCCTCGGCACCCGGCCTCGCGTCCTTTGCCCCTGTAAGCAGGGTTCTTCCATCATGGAAGCTGTACTGTAACTTTCCACCTGGCACATTCTGTTTTCCCACTATCTTGCAAATCTTGTAGCCAGCTTCCTTGTCCTGAGCTGGGGATAGGACGAGTCCCCTGTTCGGCCTTGGCAGGGCCCGGTAGACTTGCGGTATACCTTCGATCTGGACTATATCCATCAACCCCACGGGGAATCGGCGGTCACGTCGGACAACCCCGTCAACCTTGACTTTCCCTTGGCCTATGATTCTGATCGCCTCTTTTGCAATGTTCGCGAGCCCGAGTGATTCGCGGACGATTACCATGAGTGGTAGGCTTTTTTCGCGCGCGTGGGGTCCCGGGTGTGTCCTAGGTGCCCACGTGTGTTCTTTCCGGTGGATTGGCCAGAAGCCGGGTGAGGGTTCCCGTTTTAGCTGTCTGGGACCGAACTTTCGCGCCATCTCTTTACTCCTCTCTGGTTTTTCCTCTCTCGGCCAATAGTCCGCTTCGCCACTTGTCTGAAAGGTTGAGGTTGGTTATCCGGACTTTCGTGACGTGGATGGGAAGCTGGGAGGCGACGCCGGCGGCTTTCTCTCGCGACATTCCCTCTACGAAGATTCTGCCGTTGGAATAGTCTACGCGCTGGACCTTTCCTTCGAGCCCCGCGAAGTCTCCTCGCATTACGCGGACGCTGTCGCCGGTCCTTACTGGGAGCCGTCGGACTTTGTGGTTCTTTGTAAGATCGTCGGAGAGTCGGGCGGCGAGCATTCGGCGTCGTCTGTGTTGTGGGGCGTTGAAGAACATCTTCCTCTGCTTGGACGGCTTGGAGGTAACCATTCTAGATCACCGTGCTCGCTAGGTTCGCGACCCTCGGCCAGCGCTCGGCAGCCTCTTTCGCTACGGGTCCGCGGATCTCGGTGCCTTTGAGCTCGCCTTCAGGGGTCATGATGACTGCTGCGTTGTCTTCGAAGCTGAGACGCGTGCCATCAGGACGCCGGATTGCTCTCGCCTGTCTTACCACGACGGCTGGGAAGACTTGTTTTCTTAGGCTGGGTGAGCCTTTCATTACGGTAATCATTACCATGTCTCCGACGCAGGCTGCTGGAACACGTCGTAGTCGGCCATGGTAGCCACGGACGTTGATTAGCTTCAATTCCTTAGCGCCAGTGTTGTCAGCGCACGTCATCCTGGACCCGACCGGTAGACCGCGTGCGACTTTGGGCCGGTATTCGATCATTCCCCGGGCGCTGACTGCTCGGGTCTTTGGCGCGGGCACTAGGCCACGCCTCCGGTCTTCTCCACCACGACGAAGGTGACTTCTTTACTTAGAGGCCTGCATTCTGCTATTGTGACCTTGTCGCCCTCTGCCGCGGATATGCATGGAGGATTGTGGGCGAGCGTCTTGCTTCTGCGCCTCTCGTATCTGCTATATTTCGTGTAGTAGTGTAGGTATGCTCGTTCAACAGAGACGGTTTTGGGGGATCGCGAGCCTGCGACTGTTCCTTCGAAGACTCTTCCTCTGACGGAGAGGTGTCCGTGGAATGGGCAGAGCGGATCGTTGCACCCTGTTTTTGGGGCTTTGACGTTCAGTCCCGTGTTTCGAACTACCATTTCCGCAATCCCTTCTTCACTCTGTCCTCCGGCCGGAACCTCAATAGAGAGCCATCGACCTCCACGTTCTCAGTCGGAAGCTTTGCTCGAAAGGTTGTTTTATGTTTCTGGACTTGCCGGAGTTTTCCGTTTGCTTCGATGGTGAACGTGTTCATCGTCTCGTCCCGGACTACGCCTTCTAGTCCTTGGAGGGTTGGGTCTGTGGATTTTGCTATCTTGACTATGAGCCCGATCCATTCATGAGCCGTGATGTTCTGTGAAGTTATCATGGTCTAAGCAGCCTCCGGTGATGGTTTCGTGGGGGAGTTCTCAGCTGTCAGGAGCCGGGCGATTGTCTTGCGGAGCTCGCGTATCCGCGCCGGGTTATCCACGGTTCCGCCTGACTTTACTGACGTTCGAATGTTGGTTAGTTCGGCACGCAGTTCTGTTACCTTCTTTCGGCGCTCTTCGGGGAGCATCTGGTTGAGCTCACGCTTTCTCAGAATCGCCAGTTTCCTCTTCCTCCTTGTCCTCTACAACAACCGGAACATCCCCGACCACGGTCTCCACCTCGACCTCTACCACGGGCATAGCAACCGGCTCAGCTTCCTTCGCCGTTGTAACCGTTGGGGGCGTGGTGTCTGCGGGCGGGTTTAGCATGATAGGCTTGTCAATGTAATTCATCTGGGGTGGTAGGATGCGGACGTTGATTCCGAAAAGGCCCTGCTTCAACTGAACATCGGCGACGGCTGTCTTCACACTCTTCAACACTGGATCTCCGACCCTTGGCAAGTAGCCGGCCCTGAACTTCTCGAACCGTGATCGTTCTGTTGTGAGTTTTCCCCGGATCGTGATCTCGACGCCGAGTGCTTGGGATTCCATTACTCGCTGGATGGCCCAATACGCTGCGCGTCGGAAGTGGACGCCTCTCTGGAGTGCTTGAGAAACCTGTGACGCGACAACCTTAGGGTCCTGCTCCGGGACGTCAATGTTTGCAACGGAAAGTTGCGGATTTTCGATATGGAACTTTTCCTCTAGCACTTTTGTAAGATCTCGAATGCTTTGGCCTCTTCGGCCAATGACCATCCCGGGTTTCGCAGCATAGATCACGACTCTCGTGCCAACGGGGCTCTTTGTGAGCTCGACGTGGCTGTATCCGGCACGTTTTAGCTCCAACGCGAGGTGCTCGTCAATCTCAAGACGTCGAGAAACATCTTTGACAAAATACTTGGTAACTGACAACGATTATTCCAGCTCGTAGCCGACAAGTTCGATGTGCGTCATCGTTCCCTGCAAAAGATCGGATCGACCGAAGGCTCGCGGGTTTCGCTTGGGAACCTTTGTCCCGCGCTGCGCGGCCGCATGAATTATTTTCAACCGTTCCGTGTCGAGGTTGCGATACTCGGCATTCGCTTCCAACTCCTCTAACAGCTTGAAGAGTCTGCCAGCAGCTTTCTGTGGAAAACGGCCCGCGTAGAAGTGCTCGTTCAGTTGTCGCCGGTGCGGGACTTCCTTGTGAAACCTGCGGTAGGCGACTGCCTGTTTCAACTCAATGACCCGTTCGAGAAGCCTTTTCGCGTCAGGAAGCTTCATTCCTCGGATCGTTCGACAGAGCTCAACAGACGCTTTCGGAGATATGCGGAGTTGACGGCCAGAACACTTCACAGTACGGTCTGGGTCCAAGCCCGTAACTGAGTATCCTCGCTCTGGCATTCCCTTTTTTCGCCTGAAGCTTCGAGGAGCCCCAGTCCTCAAGCTAAAAACCCTTTGGGGAACCGAGACGGAGAATATTCGTTTCCCGGCGAGGGTCCAAGAAATCAGCATCGCTGTGGTTATGATTGTCGTCATTCAAAGTCGGCTAGCCGAGCGGGGCTTGGAGACCCTAGTTTCGGGAGCCTGCAGGCTTGCGTCTCTTGCCGGTTGACGGTGTCTAGAGAACCGATTTTCTTCGATCGCTCGGTTTGTGCTGAGATAATGGGTGGCGGTGGCCGATTTCACGAAGGAAGAACCTCCAGGTAGCGATTGGTGAACGTGAATTCCTGGCGTTTTCACGAAGGGCGGGGCACGGGAAAATCACCACCCCTGGGGGGTCACACAGTAGTTAGCGAAAGAGAATAGTTAGGAGAAAGGAAAGTTACGCGAAAGGAATTGTTACGAGAAAACGATGCTTGTTCTTGAAGACAAGACATAGAGTTTGGGAACTCCGTGCACGGGCTGCAAACGGTCGCTATTCTGCCCTGAGAGCCCATTTGGTCCAACCCTTTTGTGATAGACAGCGAGGGTTGCCCATTAAACGCCTGACCCTCTTGGAAGGGTCTGATTGTGAAATGATCGGTGGTGTAACCTGTGGATTGGCCACAGGGTTACTGTAGCCTTATGGTAGCTTCCAGCCGCCCTAGCCTTTGGTCCATTATGGAAACCGCGATCGAAAGGGTCCATACTGGGATCCCAGGCCTGGACCACGTTCTCGAAGGCGGCTTCCCCAAAGGCGCCCGAGTTCTCCTAGCAGGAGGAGCGGGCTGCGGGAAGACGATATGCTGCGGACAGTACCTCTACAAAGGAGCCACAAAGTTCGGCGAACCAGGAGTCTACGTCAGCACCGAAGAACCACCCTCCGAGTTCAAGGCGAACATGCTGCGCTTTGGCTGGGACTTCAAGAAACTAGAACAGGAAAAAAAAATCGGAATGGTTGATGCGGTCTACCAACGCGTCGAATCAGAAGTCACCGAACAAGAAAGCCTCCAATCAATCCTCTACAACCTACGATCAAAACTCTCCGAGGTCAAGATACTCGTAGAACAGCTCGGAGCAACAAGACTCGTAGTCGACTCATTGCCAGGATTCGGCTTCCGAGTAACCGACCTGAACACTCTACGAGAGATTTTCCTAGAAGTGGGTCTTCTACTGAAAGACGTCGGATGCACGACACTGATGACCACTGAAATCGTTGAAGGCTCAGGATTGATCAGCCGCTTCGGCATCGAAGAATTCCTAGCAACAGGAGTCATGGTTCTATCTCTCGTCCGCCAGAGTTCGCCGATAAGGAAGCTATTCGTCCGGAAGATGCGAGGTACAAGCCACAGCTTGAACGACTATGCGTTCGCCATCGGACCCGACGGCATCGTCATCAAAGGCCCAGTCGGTGTTCGAAGTGTCAGCCACGGCCACAGGCGCCTCCACAGCACTAGCGGGAGAAAGCGCCGAAGCCGGCGGTAACACGGGCATCGAAGAAGTCGTGACAGGTAACATCCCAGTATCCCAAGGGGCAGGGGTAGTGGAACAAGGGGTTCAAGTGGAACAATCAACCCCCGACGAGGCAGGATACCAGCGAGGGTACCAGGACCAGTACCAGAACAGGCAGGACCGACAAGGACAGCAATAGGCGAAGCGTAGAAAAAAATGGCGAATATTAGAAGCGGAATTGGAGCGTTTGACGAGTCGATCGGCGGCCTACCATCAGGCAGCATAATCACGTTTCTCGGCGAAGCAGACACAGGAATGACTACGTGCGCTGAACAGATTCTCTACCAAGGCCTATCGGAAGGTCGGCCTGCGGTCTATTTCACGACGGGACGGTCATGGGAAGATGTCGTGGGAGAGATGGCTGTGTTCGGCTGGAACCTTGACACTTACTTTGAGAAGAGAAAGATGTGGTTCATCGACAGCTTCAGCATGAAAAAGGAAAAGATCTCAGGCGAGGTCTCATGGGACATCGGCCCAGCCAACCTACTGGCCAAGGAGTTTCCCCGAGTCATCACGCCTCTGGGCACGACTACAATTGTGATTGATAGCTTGAGCGATATCATCCGTTCAGCACCTTTTCCCGCGGTGGAGCAGACTTTGAAGATCCTACAGAATCATGTCCGGTCTACTGGAGGACTTGCATTATTGTTAGCGTCTAAGGGGATTCACACTGAACACATTGAGAACACTGTTCAGCACTTAAGCGATGGCGTTGTTGACCTTTCAACAGAACCCTTCGGGAGTGAGGATTATGCTAGGAAGATGCGAGTATTGAAAATGCCAGGAGCACTCGGAGACATGAAAGTCTACGCATACCGCGTAGGTCCAGCAGGAATCGAAATGGCCGCACTGCACAGGGTGAGATAGAAATGATAGTAGCACTACAATTCGAAGACATCATCGGGCTCCTAGGGAACCCAACCTTTCTCTGGTCAATGCTTGCCGCAACGTGGGGCCTAATTAGTTACAGGATCATACGCCGCAGAAGACATGGACCAAAGACCGGCCCCTCACAAGCATCCGGAGCGGTCAGCTTCAGCCTGACAAAACCCCGCCTCTCAGAAGAAGAAATATTCCGGATCCTTACCACAACGGAAGTAAACATACAGATCGTCAGGATCTGCGAGACCCCCAAGAGCGCAAAAGAAGTCGCGAAGGCGCTAGGCGACGTCTACCCAGGCCACAAAGAGAAAGGATTCCCAGCCGAGAAGCTAGGCGAACACCTAGCGAATCTTGAAAGACTGGGAGCAGTCAAGTTCAACGGCGAAAAATGGGCAGCAAGCGACGTCGGCGTCAAGATGGTCCGCAAATACTTCGGCTAGATGCTATGACTCTACCGACCTCCGAAGGAGGAGTATCTACTTTCTTAATCCGACGGACTGGCCCATGACCAGTTTGTCAGCCTTCGCTAGAACCTCTTCGAGCTCCCGCTTCTCGTCAGCAGTCAACCTATCATCAGCGAGCTTCAGCAGAACGCGCGCCGTCAATATTGAGAGCGGAATGACCACCTCTCGCTCCTTGCCCGGAACTAGTTTGTAGACATAGGGATTGGCCTCCATTGAAACCGAAGCGTCTGCTGCGTATGCCGCGGTCCGGCGCATGTGCAAAAGGCCGATCACGACGCTGATAGGAGAGGATATGATGATTGCCACAATGGCGAACTCTGTCAAGTGTGGAAAGAGCGATACCAACGACGTGTCGGCTATCGCGAGCTTGTAGATTACCGTGATGCTGCTCAAAAAGCCGATGAAGAAGGCTATGTAGGTAGCGTAGCCAACTCTCAGATAGAACCAGCTCCTGAAGATTATACGTTCGAAGTTCATGGAATCAACGGCCCATTCTCCTCCTATAATTCTTTCAGATTCTGCCCGAGTAGCACGCCTAAAAGAATCTAGAAAGAGTCAAAAACCATGTGTTTGGTATGCTGGGGCGGCAATGGAACCTAGACGACCGTTTGATCCTCTCCATCCTACGCCGATTGAACCGATTCCTTCCCCCCTGAGGCCCTCAAGCCAGTATATTCAAAGAAATGACGAAAGCGTACGAATACTCAAGGAGATACTTGACAGACTTACCGGAATCGAAAACAAGCTCAAGATAATAGAGGAACATTTGAAGACCAAACGGTAGCAACCCTATCGGTCCCCCGCTCGGGGGACTAGAAACTTGGGGCTAAAAAGAGGAACCTTTTAATTTCTAAAAACACGTGGGAGGAGCGATCCAAGGGCTTTTTTCATGAACAGACGCGTCGGAGCCATTATTCTGATTACAGTGTCTCTCGTTGTCGCACTTGGGATCGGACTGGCGAAACCCACTATTACGAAACTTTCTCCGCCCAGTCAGGGCCAGGTCGCATCGCTCGGCGACAACTTCAACAGTTCTTTGTGGATTGCGACAAAAGCAGGATCTGGCGCATCCGTAATCGCGACCAATCGAACCGTTCAGGTTTCTATTCCAGCCAATTCTGCCAACGATCCCTCACTGGGCATCTTCGGAGCAGGACTATCTAGTCGATGTACGGTAAGCGGAGACTTCGATGTCCAGGTTGGCTTTCGACTTGTGAACTGGACTTTCTCCAACGGGGTGAGAGTTGGGCTCGCCTCCACTCCAGGGCCCTTCTTCACCTCGGACTTTTCCGTCACTCCGCCATTCGCGGTTGAGAGGATTAGTTTTGGAAGCGCCGCCGATGGCTCCCCTAGTCTTCCTAGGGAAGCTTACTTGACTCATTTTTCCGACGGGGTTCAAGGGATAACCGCGACATCTGACGTATCAGGGAGTCTAAGGCTGGTTAGGTCCGGAGGATTCGCGACAGGTTACTACCTGAGTTCTGGAAACTGGGTTATGATCCACACTGGCCCCACGATTTCGCAAGACGTACATCTGAACATAGTCGCCTGGAGCCACGACTTCGTCTTCACGCATACATTTGTCAAGGTTGCATTTGACAACTTCACCTTGAACAAGGGGAGTGCAGCCTGCCCAGCGCTAACCCTGAGTCCAACAAGAGGCCCTCTGGGAACCAAGGTTGTAGTTCAAGGCTCAGGATTTCCCGTCTCTCCCTTCGGCCCAGGTACGATCATGGTGGATTTCGATGATATGCTACTGGGTTTTGCAACAGACACGAATGGGACTTTTAGTTTTGCTTTCAATATCCCAGATGCGCAACCTGGTCCTCACTTGGTGAAGGCTCTGGATGAACTCACGGGAACATCCGCTGTTGCGAGTTTCCAAGTTACTCAGGTCAATAGCTTAGCACTGAGCGTTGATGTTGGAACACTGTACTTCCCGGGGGACACCGTCGCGATCTACACGCTCGCAACTCTGAGTGGAACCCCTCTTAACTCGACAAGCCTCCAATTGCTTTTGACTCTAACGAGACCTGATGGATCCAACATTACCGTTGTAAGTTCATCCATCGGAGGTGGTCTCTTCAAAGGGACCTATGCGATTCCGAAGACAGGACCCGTAGGAACCTACTCAGTCGTCGCAAGAGGTCACGTAGCAAACGTCCAAGATTTCGCTGCCCTAGCAACATTCGAAGTGAAGCTGACTTGGCTGAGCGCCCAGGGACCGGCTCTCACGACAGCGGCCGTAGCCACCGTCCTGACAGGTTTGGTAGTCCTAGGGACTATAGGATGGAGAAAGAGTTTCTTCCGAACCAAGCCTACTGACGAATAGCCCGTATCTCTAACCAAACACCGACGTGCCTCTTTTCAACCGGGGCTAGTTTCTCGGTATTTGACTTCCGATTTCGCCGCGACGATAAAGTCATTCTGGCTCAGCCCTTTGACAGAGTGAGTAGATAGAGTGAGTTTCACGCGTCTCCATCTGATCAAAATGTCGGGGTGATGATCTTGCTCTTCAGCAATCTTCCCGACTGAGTAGGCGAAATCTAACCCGGCTAAGTAGGACTTGAATTGGAATTCTTTCTCGATCGAACCATCGGAGAGAGTCCAACCGTGAAGGACTTGCAGGAGAGGTTCGGCTTCCTTCTTAGTCATCGGTGGGATCCCTTTTCGTTCAATACTCTTTTCCGATGCGAGTTTTTCAAGACTTGACATACTGGTCATGAGACCCTCTTCACGTAGAGGATAAGCCTTCCAGCTTCCGGTTCAGGCCCCCAATTAGGAGCAATCCAAGAGCATTCTTGACATCAAGCAATTTCGAACACATACAGTTTCCAGTGAATACGAACGCGGGGCAGATTTTCATCGAATAAGTCATGTAGTTTATAGGCGACTTGAAAAGTGAAGAGATCGATTGTGCGTTTCAGTTTCACTAAGAGACAAGAAAAACCTTGGACCCAATCGCCACCCCGATAAGGCAATGCAGATTATGCCACTCAAGAAAACTCGTCCGAATCTTATCCTTGGGAAATCAACACGTCTCTGACTTCGTGACTGCTATGGGAGACAGCCCTCGCTCTCCCCTAGATTTGGTCCGATGTACTCGATGCAACCTAGTCCAACTGAAGCACACATTCCCTCGAGATTCGCTCTATCGTCACTATTGGTATCGATCGGGAATAAGTTCGACTATGAGAAAAGCTCTAGAGGACATAGTCGTCAAGGCGTGCGAAGTCGTCCACCCCGGCGAAGGCGATATTGTCGTAGACATCGGCTGCAACGACGGGACGCTTTTGCGATCCTACAAGATTCCTGGTCTGAAACTAGTCGGATTTGAACCCGCAAGAAACCTCGTTGAAGACGCAAGAAAGGGAACAACATTCGTCTTCAACGATTTCTTTGGATACAAGCGGTTCAACCAGAAATTCCCTAACACGAAAGCCAAGCTAATCACAAGCATCGCAATGTTCTACGACCTAGACGACCCTGACGCCTTCGTGGCCGACATTGTAAAGTGTCTCGACACACGTGGCGTTTGGGTGATACAGCAGAATTACTTGTGTTCGATGCTTGAGCAAAATGGTTTTGACAACATCGGGCACGAACATCTTACTTACTATTCTCTCGAAACGATGAACAAGCTCCTGAACAACCATGATCTTGAGATATTCGATGTTGAGAAGAACGATGTCAATGGCGGGAGCTTCCGCACTTTCATCGCACGAAAGGGGCAATTCCCAGTTGGCGAGAGAGTGGAGATGATGAAGGAGTTTGAGAAGAAGTTGTTTTCGATGAAGCCCTCGATGTACTCCAACTTCGCCAAGAATGTTCGGAGAGTTAAGTCAGAATTGAGCGAGTTCATTAGAGATCAAACCAAGAACGGCAAGACAGTGTACGTCTACGGGGCTTCAACCCGAGGAAACACTATACTTCAGTATTGTGAACTTGATCATCGCCTCATCAAGAAAGCAACAGACGCAAACCCGGAAAAATGGGGACGCAAAACGCCGGGCACTGACATACCTATTGTATCAAAGGATGAAGCACGAAGAGACAAGCCCGATTTCTTCCTCGTCCTTCCTCATCACTTCCTGAAGGAAATCATGAAAGAAGAGCAGGAATACCTCAAATCCGGCGGCAAGCTTATCGTGCCACTTCCCGAGTTTCGAATCACCGAATCGAACGATATGCAATAGGTAACTTAACCCGCATTGATGATCATTGAAACCAACAACGCCTATGCGAATTTTCAGCGGTTACGCGAATAGAATACGGGACAAACTAGTCCCATTGAAGAGGATCGATATTGACGGAATCAAATTCTACTACACGAGGGGCAACGAGCCCCAAGACCCGCACGTAATGGATCGCACCCGTGAAATGTATCACGAACTTGACGGAATAATTGGAGATACGGCGATTGATGTAGGGGCTCATATTGGGTCTTACACCCTAAGGATGGCCAGGCGATTCCGTCATGTGATCGCCTTCGAACCGAATCCATACAACAGGTACATCCTCGGCCTAAACCTTGAATTGAACAAATCGAATAACGTTCGGGTCGAGGAGGCGGCATTGTCTGATCGTGAGGAAATTCGGGCTTTTTTCCTGCATCGAGCGGCTGATGGAACAGGCAGTCTGAATCCACTTCATTATGGCTTCAAGTATGACAAGACCGTTCAAGTCAGAGTGAAGAAACTTGACGATTTTGAATTTGCAAAGATAGACGTTCTCAAAATAGACGCGGAAGGAAATGAGCTCCCAATATTGAAAGGTGCTGCACGGACCATCGAGCGCTCTAGACCAATTCTTGCAATTGAGGTGCATCGTGCGAGAAGTTCTAGCGGCGTTTCATGTGACTGCGAAACATGCGAGTTTCTTGCAAGTCATGATTACAGGCCTAGGTTGGTAGGAGAATACACGACAACCCCCGTTCATTGGGTGTTAGCGACGCCCGCAAACCCGAAAGAACAGATTCAGGACAATTGAGATTACTTTTTCAAGTCCAATCCCACTTTATGGGCTGCGAGGGAAGAATCAGCTTATCTCCGATGGGCCATGACTAAGAACGCGCTGGTCATTCACCCTCAAATGTCCTACTACGCTGGAGGCGAATTGCTCTGCCTCTACGTGTGCAAGGCACTCCAAGAAGTTGGTTACAAAGTAACGCTTGCCTGCGATGTCTTCAGCCCTGCTGATGCAGAGCGATTCTTTGGTCTGGGCAGTGTTGTTCGGCAGTGCAATCACAGGAAAGTAGCTTTGTTTTCACCGATGTTTCCATATTTTGGGTCATTGCAAAGGATCCCCTACGCGATGAAGATGAGAACCATGCTCAGTAAGACGGACGCAGATGTGGTCTTTAGCACTCAGTCGTCGTCGTTCTACATTCCGAAGAGAAAACTATTCCACTTTGTGTATAACATCCTTGATTTGTTTGGTCATCCTCCGGGTTCCAATTTGTCTGGTCCCGAGAACTCAAAGAAGCCGATCAAGAAACCATTCTACTTCCTTCTGCATCAAATTAGAAGGCTCTTCTGGGACAGATATTCTCCAACCCCGGCCATCTTTTTTGCGGTGGGATCTCTCGTTCTGCAAGATCTTAAGGAGAAAGGCTATGAAAACTCGAATCTGATTTTCCCTCCGTGCCGCACTAGTTTCAAACCAAAACTCCCCAAGAAGAAACAAGTCGTTCAATACACTAGGATACTTCCGAACAAGAGAATTGAACTCTTTTCAGAAATAGCTCGATTGCTGCCGCAATATCCCTTCTACATAGTAGGGCGAACTCCTCCAGAGCGGAGCGGCGTCAATTATGAATACTCGCAAAGGATCATGCGAGAACTACCTAGGAACGTCACGTTTGTTGATGCTTTGACACGCGAGAAGCCAGATCTTCTTGAGGAGAGCAAAGTATACCTCTATACCGGGACCGAAGCTGGTATCGGCGTCGCGCTCGTTGAGGCTATAGCAGCAGGATGCATCCCCTTCTCTCCGCATAGGGTTGGCGCCGTCGACATAATTCAGGCGGCTGGAGTAGGACAATTGTTTGACTCGGCCCAGCAAGCTGCGGATAGGATTGAAAGGATTCTAGAGGATGAACAGACGGCGCAAGAGGTTTACGAGATCTCCGAGAAGGCTTCTATGTTCAGCCCAGAAAGTTTTGAAGCACAAATCAAGAAGTTGGTAAGTTAAATCGCTCAAATGACAATAGACTGCTTGAGGTATTTCAACACAAGCTGCAATATTCAAGATCAGATGGACTGTCTGGACTCTTCTGGCATAGATGAGATTCGTTTGAGCCGAGATGTGCTGAGGAAATGAAAGAGAACATTACAGCGGTGTGTATTAGCGGAAAAGAAGAAGCTTGGAATGTTCCAGAGATCCCATTCTATTGTCACACTGCGGGGTTCAATAAGTTCCCGCATTATCCTCCCCTCAAGACCAGAGAGCGAGTGCAATATCTTTCGACGCGCAGGAACGAGGCCAACAGGAGAGCTCTAGAACCAAATCCCACTACAGAACACTTTCTAAGTATCGACAGCTACTACCTGAACCAGACCACCGAAATCCGAAAACTAATCAAGGAATATTCTTACTACGACGATGATTGTGTCTTGGGAGCAACTAACTGGTTTCTCGACTATTCCAAATTTCCGTCGAAGGTAAGATACTGGGACATATGGGCAACGCCCGAAATGAAGGGGAAGTCCTACGATTATCAACCCAAGAACGAGGGAATGCCTGAGGGTTGGGAGAGAGTTCGTGGATGTGGAGGCTTCACCTTGTATCCTCGCTGGCTTTGGGAGAGACGTGGGTACGGAATACCAGAGCCATTCCCTGAGGCAGGTAATGAGGTGAATTATCTCTGCAATTATCCAGGGATTTCGACCTATGTGACCTTTAACGTGAAGGCTCATCGAGAGACACCTGAGGAGCTACTCAAGAGATCATTTGCCAGAAGACTTCGGACGACCGTTGGGTT
This sequence comes from Crenarchaeota archaeon 13_1_40CM_3_52_10, assembly GCA_001918765.1. Classification (GTDB taxonomy): domain Archaea; phylum Thermoproteota; class Bathyarchaeia; order 40CM-2-53-6; family 40CM-2-53-6; genus 40CM-2-53-6. The sequence continues at coordinate 9,540 of MNGO01000020.1, read as the reverse complement.
AAGATCCCGACTTGGGCTTAGGCAATTGGAGCATAAAGGCCATGAGTCGAATTGAATTTGCGCAATCCATAGGGCCCTCGGGGCGCGTGGATTACTTTTATCCACCTCTGCTCATCTTATACGTTCATCAGTATAGTTTGAGAGCTTTCAGGTGTAAGTATTCGTCATGATCGAGAAAACAAGCCTATCCGCCCCCTCCCAGATAGTACGGGACGCCCTCTCCAAACCCACCATATTCAAAGACGAAGGCCCTCTCAGCCTCGAATGGCTCCCAACCCGGCTACCCCACCGAGAAAACCAGCTACGATTCCTCGCCGAACTCTTCCGATCAGTTATCGACAAACCCGGAACCACCAGCCCCAAGGTCCTCATAACCGGTGACATCGGAACCGGCAAAACAGTCCTTACGCAACGGTTCGGTACAGACATTCAGCGCACTGCTAAGACCCTGAAGCTCAACCTCGCCTACATCCACGTCAACTGCCGCGAGTACCGTGGCAGTCTCTTCATGATCCTCAAACGGGTCCTCCAGACATTCACCCCCCAATTCCCCCAAAGAGGGTTCTCTAGCGAGGAGTTACTACACATCCTCCTAGATCAACTGGAGGACAAGAAACTCCACATCATCCTCACCCTCGACGAGGCAGACTCGCTCATCAAAGCAGAAGGCTCCACCAGCCTCTACAATCTCACGCGGATCCAAGAAGAGCTTCCTGGCCGGCCGGTGAGGCTATCCCTCATAATCATCCTTCGAGACCTCAAGAACCTTGAAGATCTGGATAGAAGCACTCAGAGCACTCTCCAGCGAAACGTCATCCGCCTAGACCACTACACCACACCACAGTTGGAAAATATTCTGAGAGAAAGAGCAGAGCTCGCGTTCAAAGAAGCAACTGTCCCCGAAGAAGTTCTGAACTTTGTCGCTGACATGGCCACGCTTGGAGGCGATGCTCGCTACGCCATCGAGCTACTTTGGAGGGGTGGAAAGTACGCGGACACGGAAGGTGCGAGAGAGGTGAAGCCTGATCACATCAGAGCCGCCGCGAACAGTGTGTATCCTGTTCTCCGCACAGAATACTCCCAGCACCTTAACCTCCACGAGAAACTCATACTCCTAGCACTAGCACGGGTCTTGGAGAGAAACAATGCAACATACGCCACCATGGGCGATGTGGAGATAGCCTACCGTATGGCTTGCGAGGAACACAAAGAAACATACCGGGCCCACACGCAAGTCTGGAAGTACGTCCAGAACCTGAACGCTACAGGCATCCTCTCCACCCAGCTATCCACCACCGGCTTCAGAGGAAAAACAACCCTGCTTGGAATATCCTCGGCCCCCGCCTCCACCATACGCCGATGGCTCGAATCAACCCTCTCAATCCGAGCCTAGCCTTGGTCGGAGAAAAAGATCTACCCCTAGACAGGATTCTTTCGAGCAGCGGCAGAATACGAATTCTGAGCCTCCTCTCTGAGGTCGAGCAACTGCATTTGACAGAGATAGCGAAGAGAACCGATCAAAGTTACAGCGCTGCCGAGAGGCATCTAGACGACCTGTCAGAGGCGGGAATCGTGGAGGAAAGAGACTACGGACGCGTGAGAGTATTCAAGTTGAACCTCGCTAACGATCGCGCGAAACTCTTGCGTGAGCTGATCTTGAAATGGAATCACAACCAAGAATTGAGCCAAGTCCAAGCTCAAGCTTAAACCAGTCACATGACTTTCCCCTGAGTACGTCTCGTTCGAGGCTGGTTTGACATCTGGAAAAATGCGATGAATGCGGCCGTGTAACACCGCAGAATAAGAAGTGTGAGTATTGTGGCAAGACTTTTTGCGGAGATCATATGCCGAAGCATCAAGCTTGGGAGCATCGTCATGAGGGCCTCGCCGACGACGCTTCTAGCCTATGGAAAAGAACCAAAAGGCCCTAGTTAAAAGATAACGGGCTTTTCTGCTTCGTTGTGACTTCGTTTCTTCGTACTGGAAGGTCTTTATGGGGCGGGCAGACTTACTGTCAGAACAATAGTTGGCTCAGCAGTTCGAAGCCCTAGGTTTCCAGCCCCGGCTTCTTCAAGGAATCAAGGATATGGGCTTCGAAGAGATGTTCCCAATTCAAGCGGAAGCTATCGCCCCCATTCTTCAAGGAAGAGACATCATCGGACAGGCACACACTGGGTCAGGAAAGACCCTCGCCTATGCCCTTCCGATCCTCCAGAGGATTGACAACCATGCTCATGGACTTCAGGCACTCGTCCTAGTTCCAACTCGCGAACTGGCAGTTCAGGTTGCGGGAGAATTCGAACGCCTCGCACGCCACCTTCCAATAAGAACTGTGCCAGTCTACGGTGGCCAGAGCATAGGGGTCCAAATCAACAAATTAGAAAGGCCGACGACGAAAGTCATCGTCGCCACTCCCGGCAGACTCCTCGATCATCTAGAGAGGAGAACGGTGGACCTAGACAGGGTCCGATTTGTCGTGCTGGACGAAGCGGATAGAATGTTGGACATGGGGTTCATCGATGATGTCAGGCAGATACTCGAGAGAGTCCCGGGTCCCCGCCAAACAACCTTGTTCTCAGCGACAATGCCTGACGAGATCGTCAGGCTCGCCCATCACTACATGAAGAATCCCCTGAGAATATTCGTTGATAGCGACGAGATTGCTGTTGAATCCGTCTCCCAAAAGTATACGTGGGCTGAAGAGAATGAAAAGTTCCCAGCTCTCTGCTCCCTTTTAGAAGCCGAGAAGATAACCAGAGGACTCATATTCTGCTCCACGAAGATCAGAGCTGGTCGGCTTGCTCAGGCCCTAAGAGTCGAGGGGTACAATGCGTTGGCGATTCACGGAGATCTTTCCCAGGGTCAAAGAGATAGAGCAATGCAGGCCTTTCGCGACGGAAAAATCGCCGTCTTAGTCGCCACTGACGTTGCGGCAAGAGGCCTCGACATCACGAACGTAAGTCATGTAATCAACTTCGACCTACCGGAAGAGCCCCTCACATACTTCCATAGAATCGGCAGAACCGCTCGAGCTGGAAGTGCCGGAATCGCGGTCTCCCTCGTAAGCCGAAGCGATGACTCCATGTTTGAGAGAATAAGACGGACAACTTCCTCAAACATTCAAGAGATGATCAGATTGACTTCCCCTGGTCGAAGATCATACCCGACACTCTTCCTACCGCCCCGTCCTTACGGTCCGAGGAGAGGTGGAGAGAGACACCAGCGAGGTCGTGGAAGACGTCCCGCTCGTCGTCCTCCACCGAGATTCCAGCGACACAAGCGCCGATTCTAAAGTCCTAGACCGGTTTCCCCTCTACGAAGAGCGGCCTAAAATTGGGCAGAAGTCTTCGCCATCACGCTCGTCCGTTAGAGAAGCTCGTCCAGTGCCCAGCCTTTTTTATTAAGGAGAAACACGAACCTCACCATTCATAATCTCCCGAAGGAGGTGACTAAATGAACAAAATAGAAGGACCAATAGTAAGTGCGCTTCTAATCGCGATCTTCATGGGAACTGTTTCTGTCGAGGGACTCGTACCAAGCTCCCCATCGCCGACTCCGACCCTCGCAAGTAAACAGTGTCGACATCAGTGTCCTGAACGTTGGCTCTGGTCTGACTTTCCAACCGGGAACTGGTGAGATAGTCACCACAGGGATTAGTGTGACAAGTGGTTTCCCCGAAGGTTCGGTCAGTGCGACGGCCGCGTTCGCGTTCTCCCCGGTCAAAGGATTCACGACGGTGAGCGCAGTTCTCGTGACGATTGTCTACTTTGGTGGAACTGGTGGCTACAATGCCTTAGCGGTCGAACTGAACGGACAAGTCCCTGTTAATCTTCCAGCAACAAGCGTGCAAAACACCCTCATTGGAGCTTTGCGAAACCAAGACATACGCGCCGGTGCAAATACAATCAACGTCGGCATCGTCTTGAATGGCTCGAGTATCACAGGAAGCACATTTGTCCACCAAGTTCGGCTAACGGTGGAGTACACTTTCGTAGCATAGCAACGAATCCGATTCGATTCAACTTTCCCTTTTTGTTTTCGCGAGCCTAACGAGAGTTGTCCTTTTATCTCCGGAACTCGTGCTAGAACACGAGCTTTTAATAGAAACAGGTAGACACATTGTCGGATCAAGTTAGAAGGATAAAATGAAGTCTAACAAGAATTCTAACTCTCACGAAAAAATTTCAGCGTCGGCTTCGTCTTCTCGTATTCAATTCTCGCCACGAGGAGACGCATTCAAACATCCTGTCCAGCATTTTGACGTGGCAAAGGTTCACACTGTAAGTGAAGCTTTGGAAGCCTTCAACGCCACATCTTTCCAGAGTAGAATGCTTGGAAGGTGTTACAAGATCTGGCTTCATATGCTGAGCGATCCCGATCGTCCTCTAATCTTCTTCGGTTTGTCTGGCGCTATGATTGCTGGTGGAATGAGGCGTCTCCTTCGTGACCTTATCGCCTTCCACGCGATTGACGTTCTCGTATCCACAGGTGCGAATCTCAGTCATGATCTCTATGAGTCGCTTGGTGGCCGCCACTACATGGCGCACCATCACATTGACGACCCAACGCTTCGGAGTATGAGAATAGACAGGGTGTACGACACTTATGCGGATGATGTGATTTTCACGAAGGCTGACGAGTTTGTGGAGAAGTTTTCCGAAAGCCTTGAGCCTCGGGGCTACTCCAGCAGAGAGTTTTTCCAGCTCATGGGACAACGAATCAACGACGAATACGGCATTCTCGCCACCGCCGCGAGGGAACACCTTCCCATCTTCTGCCCAGCGTTGGCCGATAGCTCGGTTGGTATGGCATTGACAGTGTATAGGAATGAGCAGCTTGACCAAGGACGACCTCCAATGGTCTATGACCCTATGCTAGACAACCTTGAGATTATGAGCCTCAAGAGGCGTTGGCAGAAATCTGGAGTTATTTTCATCGGAGGAGGGACCCCCAAAAACTACATTCAGCAAGTCATCCCGATGGCGGAGATCGCCGGCATGCCCGTTCCACCGCACAGCTATGCCATTCAGGTGACAACAGATGATGCTAAGTTCGGAGGTTTGTCCGGTTGCGAACTCCCGGAGAGCCAGTCATGGGGAAAGCTTGACCCGAAGGCTGAACAATGCACCGTACATGTCGACGCCACAATCGGGCTTCCATTACTGTTCACAGGTGTAATGGAACACTACGAGGAATGGAAGAGCAGAGGCCGATTGAATCACAATTGGGGAGAATCCCTACAAGCTCCCGCAGTACGGAAAGCAGGGAAAGTCTCGGCTTAGCGCTCTCTCTTTCCCTGAATATAGTCTTCGACCCATTGAGACGCGAGACCGTCAGGGATCTTGACGGGCGGATACTTGAAACAGTATGAAGAAATGCTCGTCAGTGCACCTCCAACTCCACGGTCCAAGCCTAGTTTGACCGCGCGAATTACATCTGAAACAACTCCGGCGCTATTAGGCGAGTCCTCCACGGAAAGCTTGAGATCGATCTGGAGGGGAATGTTTCCCCACTTTCTTCCCTTAATGTAGATGTAGCAGATCTTCTTGTTCTTGAGCGAAGGAACATAATCCGAGGGGCCTATCCTCGTCGGAACGTCGTATGGAATGAGACTTGCAACTGCTGTTGTCTTACTGATACGTTTTGAGTGAAGCCGCTCCTCCACCGTCATGTTGAGAAAATCAGTGTCACCACCAAGGTTGAGCTGATAGCTCTCATCCACTCTAACCCCACGCTTCAGGAAAAGGTCTACGAGGGCTCGATGGACAATCGTCGCTCCGACTTGGCTCTTGATATCGTCTCCTGCAATCGGCAGTTTTCTGTCTTCAAATTTTTTCGCCCATCCATCGTTTGACGCGATGAATTCGGGGATGCAGTTTACGAAGCCACAGCCCGCGTCCAACGCTTGTTGCGCATAGTATCTGGCGCCTTTTTCGCTCCCGACTGGAAGGTAGTTGACGAGGATTTCTGCTCCAGAGTCTTTCAGATCGGCTGCCACGTCGACAGGTTTGGTCCTGTTCTTGTTGTAGACGTGGAACGGTTCTCGCATGTGTGGGGCGACGCCATCTAGGATTGGGCCGGCTTTGACGGTGACGCCCATGTCGGGGACATCGCTGATCTTCGGGGCGCAGTTGGGATCGGTAAATATGGCCTTACTAAGGTCGTTCCCGATTTTCCTGCGGTTGACCTCGAAGGCCGCTACGAACGTGATATCTTCTACTCTGTAGTCCCCGAACTTTGGATGCATCAGTCCCGTTGTGAGATTGTCTTCTTTGGGCGGGTTTTTCCGGTAGTATTGGATTCCTTGTATTAGTGCACTGGCGCAATTCCCGACGCCTGCGAGTGCTACTTTGATCTTCCCCATCTGCGAGCTTTCCTAGACTTCTGGGAACATGGAATGACTCCGCATTATAAGCCTAGGAATAGTGAGGCTCCAACTCGCTATTCAGAGTCTTCGTATTCGGTTAGGACTGCTTGCTGTTCTACTTCCGACGGTTTAGCATTCTTTGCCTTTTCCCATTCATCTGCCTTGATGAGTCCTCCGGCTTGTTCCTTGATCTTCTTTGCCAGCGAGGGACCGATGGTTCGTATGCTCATCAGCTGTTCGAGGCTTTTTTCCTTGATATCTTCGATCGTTTTCAGTCCTGCGTCGTAGAGCATGCGGGCTCTTACTCGTCCCACGCCTTCAAGCGTTGTCAGCTTGACCAGCTCTGGCCGAACGCCCTTTGCAAGCCTCACCTTGAGCATTTCTAGGGGAGCCAGAAGATCTTTGTGGCCGAACAATCGCCCTAGTTCTTGAGTGGCGAGGATTAGCCATTCGGAGCCTTGTACAAGCCTGAGAAGGTCGCCCGGCTCAACTTTCCTGGTCTCTAGTATTTGGTCCTCGGTCCGCTCATCAATCCAGTCGGATAGAACTTGAGCGGCCTTCAGTTCTCCGAGAAATTCCTCGAAAGCGACAGGATCTTCGAACTGAGTTGGTATGGGATAGGTGAATTCATCGCTTCTTTGCTCTGCCAACAAGCTCAGCTTGTCGACCTCGCCTCCCCGGGGACGGGGCCGTGGGGAAAGGTCAGGGGTCTTGGAGATCAGGTGCAATATGCTCAGGTCAGTCATTTTCTTCGCCCGATTGTACAATCCGTCTCGGAGTATCACTGCCGACATTGGGTCTATGTAGAGCTCCGAGACCCGCTTGCCAAACCTTGAGGCAGACAACTCTTTGCCCTCCATCAATACCATCTCTTCTTTGAAGAGAAACCGCAGAATATCGCCAATCTTGCTTTTGATCAGCCGCGGCCCGTACTGGTGGGCATAGAATGTTCTCGCGAAGAAGTCGTACAGTCCTTCTTCTGAATGAGCGTAGCCCGCAGCTATCGTGGACAATACGTGAGGGCGCAGAACTCGTTCTGCCGCCAGCTTGGACCAAAGTTTCTCAGGTTGCGCGAGGACATAATTCTCCATCAACCATTCCGCCTCATCCGGGTTACGCGCGATCAGCAGTGCTTCGCCGAACTTGTCATATTTCGGCCGTCCCGCACGGCCACAATTGTGCACGATGAAGTTTGACGCCAGATACGTTTCAGTTTCGCGCACGGAAAGATTGTAGACCTTTATTGGGTTGCGAAGCTTCTTCCTGACCGCGCCCTTCACTTTCACCCAGGAATAGGGTTGTCTATTTTCCTCTCTTCGATACGCGTGCGAATTGTGATACTGACTATATTCAATCTTGGGAATCTTCTTGACGGATTTCGCTAGTTCCCTAAACTTTTGAATATCGGCAATCTTTCGAAACGTGACCCTGTACACTGGATTGGGGAAAATTGTCGGTCTATTGTTCAGGATAACCTGTTGAACGTGATCGTTCTTGACGACTGTGCTTAGGATTCCGAGCCTGAGCAAGAGATCGTGAAGGCCCCAAGCGAACCCATGGCTTCCCGTCGCGATCACGATGGCTCTAACCATAGCGTTTGTTCCTCTCGGATACTTGGTTTCCGAGTAGGATCCATCGCCATCGAAGACCCCTGCGAGGAAAGCGCCTATCAAACGCCGCGGAAATCGTAACAGAAAGTCAGGAACGAAAATATCCAAGGACTTATTGCGGAATGGGATCCCGAACTGCGAGATTATCAGACCCAGCAGATTCGAGCCAACTTCGACTGTGAGCTGCTGATTTCCTCTGCTAGTGATTCGAGGATGACAGCCGAATTTTCGAAGGACTGACTCAGTTTTTTCGATGATTTCGGGGTTCTTGTTGAAGACACGAATGTGGTAGTAGGTTCCCCTGATGTTTCGGGATTGCTTGAGATACCCGTCTGACGCTATAATGCCAATTAGCCACATGAAGTCTTCGTCAATTGTTTCAGGTATCCGTATTGGCTTGCCCCATTTGGATTTGACGAGACGAATTTGCGACGAAAGTTCCGTCTTGCTGAGTCCCAACAGCCTGCCCAAGGATAGGACTACGGACAAGGGAGGATTTCGTTTGGCCGACGTGTAGCCCTTGAAGGTCTTGAGGCTAACCCCAAGATGTCGCGCGACGTCCTTGTATGTGAGTGGAATCGATCTCTTATTGAAGAAGCCGATCGGTCCCACGACGTAGGTTATTTTCTGCGGGAGGAAGTCAACCCAGTAGACGTGGCGATCGACGGTTGGGACTTCTCGGGCGTATGCCAGGTGATCTCCCGCTCTGATAGACTTCATGGGGATCCATGTGGGAGCACCATCGACCCCTCTCGATAAGACCGGGTGCTCCGGTGTTGCCGTCAAGGTTTTTCCGATGGCAGTGTTGACCTCAATAAGCTCGTCCGATTCACGCTCGAAGTATCGAGCGATTGGTTTGCTTAGGACCCCGTGAGGATTGGACAATGACATTACACGGTCGCTAATTCTCTCCTTCACCAAACGGCCAATTGGAATCGACGACCCATTGCCTAGGGTCACAGGGACCTCTGCAGGGAGACAGAATTGCTTGTACTCTAGGACGCTTATCGGATATCTACCGTATCCAGCTTCGTAACGTTCGTAGCTACTAATTACGACAGCCCTTGCGGGAAGGTTTACGCCTGCGGAATTGTGGACTATGAAGGAGCCAACATAACTGCTGTGGCCTTTGACTTCCAGGTTGTGAACTGTGCCTTGGTAGGGCTCCTGCTCGACTCTTCTAATCGGCATGTAGTAATAGCTGGAATCGTGGTAACCCCTGTTGAATTCACGATTCCCGACAAACCTTCCGGATTTGACCTTTAAGATGCCTTCTAGGAACCGGGTTAGTTGTTTTCCAGAAACCGAAACTGTGTAGAGATCGTGTTTGTGAGTAATTGTTAGGCCTTTTTCCGAAGTTGTCCCGGCCCTCTTGCTCATATTGATTGTTGGCATGTACCCCAGTTTGACGAGCATAGCAAACAGTTGCTTTGCCAGACCCCTCGACACGGTTGAGTATCTCGCCGTTCTTGCCCCAGACTTGGTCGTGCTACCGTCTCCACGCCACATTCCACGCACGACATGGGCAAACCGGTTGTTCGGAAGGTACATGAGTTGATGGGG
>MNGO01000054.1 GCA_001918765.1 Crenarchaeota archaeon 13_1_40CM_3_52_10 | reverse complement strand
ATATCCAAGGGTCCGGTTCCCACGTGCCGTTGCGGCTTGCTTGCTGGAAGGGAAATCCCTTCTCAAAGCTTGTCACTCGCTCCACTTGTCCTGAGACTAGGACACTGCCGTTGAGTAGGAGAGTCGGCCCACGTTCTTCTAGAACCTGAACCTCTTCATCTTCGAGGAGCTTCCTGCTGGGTGGAGGCATGTGAATTTCTGTTCCAGATGGAAAGACGATCTTCCTGTCTCGCCAGGCGCCAGGATGCAGCAGAACCATAGCTTCAACATTCTTCAGATCTATTCCGAGAACGTCCAGATTGTGGGTTGCGGTCTCTTGGCTCAAGCCAGCATCGTAGAGTATCGATCTATCTTCGCCGTTTCTATGGAAAGTTAGCAGTACTGAATAGCCATGTTCGGCGATTAGCTGTCGTTTTTCCGACCAGTCCCAGGTGAGCAGGGGGCGTTTCGTTCTCTCGTCGCTTGGGAGGAGAATGTCGATCGCGTTATCAACGACAATAGTGACATCTAAGGAGTCAACTGGTTGCAAATGAAGTGGATTGATGGTCTGGCTATGAGTTGCAGACCCATGCTTACTCGGAAGAGAGCTGAAAGGCCCAGTGATCTCGCACATCGCGATCAGTTGTTCGGTTTTGACTGGGCCCGAGATTGTCTTCGGTTGAGGGCAAGTTTCCACAGAATGAGGACTCCTCCAACAATCGTGGCCAGAAGTGGTCCAACGTACCCTGCGAGGAAGAAGCCGAGTGGCGATGCGTTCTGGCTTATCCATTGTTGCATCCAATAATTGGATTGGTATTCGTTGGATATGGCAACGAGTAGGCCTATTGTAATCGCGAACTGAGTGATGATGATCGTGCTCACGGCGCGCGATGTTTCGCGACTCCCAGCTCTAGGGACAACGGTTGCCTTCGCGGTCTGGGCGGATCTCGGGTTCGGGATTAGTAGCGAGCTGATTGCGCCCAGCGAGACGAAGATGCCAGCTGTGAATGCTGCCCAGCGCGTTCCTTGAGTAATCGAGTCGTACAGAATTGATAGGACGGCAGGCGCATTCCGACCGAAGCTGGCGATGAAGGAAGGATCGATTCCTCCGGATAGTCCTGAGTTAAGCGCTGTTGCCAACGCCGATCTTAGAGGTCCGAAATTGATGGTGCTCGCTGCAAGGTCGGCCTGTCCCACTGTAGATATTTGGGCTACCAGTACTGCACCGATTACTGCGATTCCGAAGGCTGAACCAATTTGTCTGACGGTATTGTTGGCTCCAGATCCAACTCCGGCCTTCTGCCAAGGTATGCTCAGCAAGACGGTGCTCGTTAACTGGCTGATCGCCAGACCAACCCCCGCGCCATAGATAACGAGGATAGGATACAGGTAGTAGACGGGATTGTCGACGCTGATAATCTGAGACAGGCTGAAGAGCGCAATTGCCTCAAGAGTCATGCCTGTGGTCACAACCCACTTGGGTCCAAATCTTGTTGCTAGTACGCCGGCTACTGGTGCGAAGATGAAGACCGAGATGGCCATCGGCAGGAAGGTTAGCCCAGCATTGAACGCTGACAGTCCTTTGACGGTTTGCAAGAATATTGAGATTATGAACACTGCGCCGAACTCGCCCATGGCCACGATCGTGACAGTGAAGAGACCGTACCTGAAGCCCTTGAACTTGAGCAGGCTGAAATCAAAGAGAGGGATTTTCGCGCTCCTAAGGCGCCGGATCTCGTAGAAGGTAAACAAGCTGAGTAAAACGAGCCCGGTTATGATCGAAACCAAGGGAAGAGAGACCGGGTTTGAAACCGACCATGAGAAGCTCCCAACGCCAAAGTCAGTGGCAGGAACAATCCACCCGTAGGTTTGAGCTTCGATAAAACCGAACAATAGACTGGACAGACCAAGCGTGATCAGAATCAGCCCGATGGAGTCTGTTGTGTACTTTGGATCTTTGAACCGGGTCTCCTTGATCGCGAATGCAGCCCCGACTAGGGCTAAGATTCCTATTGGGATGTTGATGAAAAACGCCCATCGCCAAGTAAAGGTCGGGTCACTCGTAAAGTAGCCTCCCAAGACTGGTCCAAGAACCGCAGCGGCTCCCGCAGTTGCTCCCCATATTCCGAAAGCGACGCCTCGCGCTTTGCCGGTGAAAGTGGTCGTTAGGATTGATAGGGTGGAGGGGGAGGCCATTGCTGCCCCGAATCCTTGGATTACACGGCCCACCAGAATCTGAGATAGATCTTGCGAGAATCCGTCGATGATGGATCCGATGATAAATAGCGATATTCCGCTGATGAAGATTCGTTTTCTGCCGAACTCATCGCTTAGTTTTCCCCATGTTAGAAGGAAGGAGCCGAAGACCAGAGAATAGAGTGAAGTGATCCATTCTAGATCTTTGAGATTGATCTTGAAGTCTTGCGAGATTCGATATTGAGCGACGATCACTATCGTTGCGTCGATGACGATGATTGCGAGAGAGAGGCTCAGGACGAGCAGGATGAGAAGTTGCTTTGGCTCGATCTTGGTCGGGCCCGTGGCCGCCGGTGGACCCGCTCCTTCCCACTTCTGTCCAGACGGTTTGCTCTGGCTCTCTCCTGACATTGAATCGGCCCACGTCTGTTCGGGGTAATCAAACATTCCCATGAGAGATGTTCGGGGCGCTGTAGGTTGTGAAACATCTAAGAACTCGTCAGGAAAGATAGCGTCTCAAATTGTCAAAGGATCTTCACACGGGCCGCTACAGAATCGAGCCGGGGCACGAAGTTCGCCTGAGCGATGTTGACCCGAACGATACTTCCGCTTTCGAGGGAAAAGATGAGGATGAACAGAAAGAGTCGAAGAAACTCAACGGGAAACTTAGACAGCTTCAGGAAATGCTCTACGCAGAGCACGAACAGAAGGTCCTAGTTGTTCTGCAAGCCATGGATACCGGCGGAAAAGACGGAGTCATAAACAGAGTCTTTCAAGGAGTCAACCCGCAAGGGGTCCGGGTTGCACATTTCAAGGAACCTACACCGGAAGAACTCGATCATGGTTTCTTGTGGCGAGAACACAAACAAGTGCCTGGAAACGGCGAGCTTACCATTTTCAACCGGAGCCATTACGAGGGGGTCCTCATCGAGAGAGTTCACAAGATCGTCCCAGAGAGCGTCTGGAGTCATCGGTACAGGCAGATCAACGATTTTGAGCGGTTGCTCTCGGAAGAGGATACGACGATACTGAAATTCTATCTACATATTGACAAGGATGAGCAGAAGAAACGACTGCAACAGCGCTTGGATGACCCTTCGAAGCGATGGAAGTTCAGCGGGGAAGACCTTCCGGAGCGAAAATTCTGGAAGGAGTACATGAAGGCGTACCAGGATGCTCTGAACAAGACCAGTACGGAATGGGCTCCCTGGTATCTCATATCCGCCAACCACAAATGGTACAGGGACCTTGTGGTCTCCCGGATAATCGTGAAGACGATGGAAAAGATGAACCTACATTACCCAAAGACGAAGCTGAGTCCAAGATCGATAAGAATAGAATGACTATTGCTCAAGGCTGGGAATTTCTCTTTTTCCGTAACTATTTTTTTTCCTGCAACTCTTCTTTTTCGCTAACTATTCTTTTCCGCTAACTAATCTATGACCCCCCGGGGGTGGTCGATTTTACCGCGTCGCGCCCTTCGTGAAAACGGACTGAATCGCACTTTCACGGGGCTTTGCCTATCCCTTCTTCCTCCACGCCGTCTGTGGCCATGATTCCCTAAAGCCGGGCTGCCCATAAAGGCCGCATGAGGCACGGGGCCTTCAAATAAGCCAAGCATGATTCTAGGGGTAAGTCTTCTCTGATGCGGACCCTTGTAGCAGAATGCCAGATTCCCTCGGCTCCCTCCCGGTATGAGGAGGTTGAGACCATGGCAGAAAGCATAGGCTACGAGGTAATCGACACCATAGTCCAGCATCGAAAGAACATCCATCACACATACTGCATCGGCCCCGGAAAGCTGGAAGAGATCAAAATGCTCGTCGCCGAGAACGACATTGAGGCGGTCGTCTTCGCCAACACCCTTCCCAGCGCCCAGATCTTCAAGATACAACGCGTCCTCGGCGGAACAGACATCAAAGTAATCGATCGCAACCTTCTGATCCTCGAGGTCTTCGACAAGCGCGCCATGACGAAAGAGGCAAAACTCCAGATCGCCCTCGCCAAACTCCGCTACACCTTCTCCTGGGGCAGAGAATTCCTCAGACTAGAAGGAATTCTAGGCGGACAGGTCGGCTGGAGCGGGCCAGGAGACTATCCCTACCATGATTACGAGAGGACGGCTAAGAAGCGGATCGCCAACATGGAGAAGGAGCTGAGGGATGTCTACTCGAAAAAGAACGCGCTCCGAGACCACCGACGAGAACGAGGCTTCCCAATCGTAGCACTAGCAGGCTATACACAGAGTGGAAAAACCACGTTCTTCAACCGGATGTCTGCCGAACACAAGGACACTGGCTTAGGACCCTTTACCACGTTGTCCACGTTCGCGAGAAGAATCGACCAGAACAATGGTGGTGATAATTTCAGCTTCATACTAATCGACTCCATCGGTTTCATCGAGGATATGCATCCAACAATCCTCAAAGCATTCAACACGACTCTCGCCGAGATATCGAACGCGGACCTAATCCTCCTATTCGTCGATATCAGTGAGGATCTTGAGTCAGTCTTCAGAAAGATCAACGCCTCAAAAGAGATTCTCAAGAAGATAGCAGCTAAAGTACCTCTGGTCATCTGCGCGAACAAGACAGACCGTTCCAGTGAGTCGCAACTAGAAGAGGGGAAGAAATTGATCTCCCGAACGTTCGAAGGAGTTCCACTCATCGAGCTAAGCGCGTTGAAGGGAATCAATACTGAAGCGGTTGTGAAGGAGGCCTATCATCACCTCAACGGGTCCGCCTCCCCCACACCTAGTAGCTCTCTAGAGCTACACTCCTCTCCATAGTAGATCCTGAGAAATCCTAAAATTCTTCAATGCCATTAGTTGAAAATGGGATGTTCTAAGTGGAATTAAGGAAACTTCAACGAACACCAGACGGGACCTTCCTAGTCACCATACCGAAAGCATGGGCCAAACGTGTCGGACTAGCCCAAGGATCCGTTGTGTCGTACGAAGAACGACAGGACGGAAGACTTCTCCTGTCCCCGAGGATTGACGAGGAGAGACCGCCCCTCGAAGTTATACTGGAAGCATCCCCATTCGTCAGACGAGAGATCATAGAGCGATACCTTCTCGGATACGACATAATCCGCATCCAATCCAAAGACAGCCTCTCCCCCGAGACAAGGGACGAGGTGCGCAAAACCACAAAACGACTCGTGGGCCTGGAAGTGTTGGAAGAGGACGCGAAGAAGATCGTCTTACAATGTCTCATGGAACCTTCACTTCTCAACCCGGAGCGCATTCTCCGACGACTCGAAATGCTATCCATGCCGATGCAGATAGACGCAGTCCAAGCCTTCGTCGAAGCCAACACCGAACTTGCCAACGGAGTTGTTGAGAGAGATGAGGAAGTCGACAGATGGTACTTCCTCCTGGTCCGACTGGTCAGAGCAGCTATCGCCGATACGTACTTGCTCGAGAAGATCAAAGTCTCCTCAGTCGACTGTCTAGACTTCCGTCTCCTGGCAAGCTACATCGAAACCTTCGCAGATTACTCGGTAACCGTTGCGGAGAATACTCAAGACAAGGTTCCCGTTCCGAAGGAGCAACAGGTCCTCTTCCAGAAGATAGGAGCCTCAGTGAATACGATGTACAAGGACGCCGTCGGGTCCGTTCTCTCACGAGACCTCAAACTAGCCTCGTCCGTAAGTCCGAGGTTCAAGGAGACGAAGAAGATACTTGCTGAGGCCGAGACAAGCATCGCGAAAGCCCCGCGTCCCATGGTCAACCACCTCGTAGCCGCGCTCATAGCCCTGAACAGAATGTGCGAAGTCTCCGTAGACATATCAGACCTGACGATTACAAGATAGACAGCGAGCTCGCGATAACCGGATAAGCCGCCGTCACACGTTAGATAGTTTCTAGAAGGGTCGCTAGGATGTCGGAGGAGAGGAGAAAAGCAATCGGCATCATACTGGAAGCGGGTTTCCAGATGGAAAGCGACGCCTTCAAGGCCCTCATGGAGATCAGCGCTACCGGCCACTTAGACCCTCTTATCAAAGAGGTTCTTCGGGTAGCCGGAACTGTAGAGCCGCGGCCCGCGTCGATCAGCAGAGACCTTGTTCTCAGGGCCGCAGAACACTTGGACATTTCCGGAAAGAGTGTGGAGACGGAACATTCTGGGCTAGGACGCGAGCGACGTTTTGCTGAAGACCTTGAATCTCGACTGGAGATCGTCTCTGACCCTACGGGCAAGCTCGGAACGACTGGCTCGTTCGATGATTTTCTCCGCTACTTCAGAAACCGTTTTGATAAGATGAGCCTGCTCTTCAGGCAGAGAATGGACACCCGAAACGCAGGGACCATTTCTGACGCGTTATCAGGCGGGTCAAATGGGCGAGGCCGCTTCATCTGCATGGTCCTCGACAAGAGGGAGAAAGGCGACCGGATTTTTCTGACAGTTGACGACTACGAAGATGAGGCCACAGTTCTCGTTGGCCGGCAGAACTCTACGGTGTATGAGATGGCGAGAAAGATAGTCAGAGACCAAGTCATCTACATTCAAGCACGAAAGAGCGCCGGTCCCTTACTTGTTGCCGAGAGCATTATTCTCCCGGAGATCCCTGATCGAAAACCGGCCCACGCCAACGAAGAGATCTATGCGGCTCTAATATCCGACGTCCATGTCGGGAGCAAGGTGTTTCTCGAGAACGAGTTCCGCCGGGTTCTAAGCTGGCTGAAAGGAGAGATCGGCACGCCCAACCAGCGCGAAGTCGCCGAGAGGGTGAAGTATGTTCTAATCGGAGGCGACCTCGTCGACGGGATCGGCATCTACCCTCGCCAAGAGGTCGACCTGGCTGTTCCAGACATCTACGAGCAGTACCGTTTGGCGGCCAAGTTCGTCAGCGAGATACCGGAATACATGGATGTGGTCTTGATACCCGGGAACCATGATGCTGTACGCCAGGCCCTACCACAGCCTGCTATCCCGAAAGACTTCGCGGGACCCGTATATGATTCACGGAAGATTATCTCGCTAGGAGATCCAGCGGAGGTTCGCTTGCACGGGGTCCACTTTCTACTCTACCACGGGACCAGCCTGATGGACATTCTGAGCGGAGTCCCCGGACTCGACTACCAGCGCCCGGTAGAGGTCATGGAGTACCAGCTGCGAGCCCGGCATCTATCCCCCGAGTATGGGAAAATGACCCCTATCAGTCCCGAACAGGAGGACTTCCTGGTGGTGGAACGGGTCCCGGACGTTTTCACCTCCGGACACATACACGTCTCAGGCGCTGGCGTTTACCGGGGAACAACAATAGTGAACAGCGGAGCGTGGCAGGGAGAGACGGAGTATCAGAAACGAATGGGCCTAATCCCTAAGCCAGGAATTCTTCCTGTCGTTAACCTACAAACCCTCGATGTCAAAATGATCAACTTCCAGTAACCCTGCCAAAAAAACCCTCACGAACTCTGAGTAGCTTCGAGCTCTGTTCACCGAAGAACCAGCCAAACCCCCACCCCACGATTTCCACTGCAAGTACCTAACTTACTTGAGGTTGGATTTCTGTTTCTTGAGAAACTTACTGGCAAGGTTACCTTACATTCTGACAATATATGCAGACCTGTACATTTTCAACCACTGATTCGTTTTCGATTCTGTACAGCCTAAGGGACTGAATTTTCTTGGTGAGGTCCTCACAATCTCCAGAGGAAGGAGAGGGGTACGGGTCTGTGGTTGACTAATCACCGACCAGTTGAACAATGACAGTTCGGTCTCTCGGTCTAACGTCTAGTTCTAGAAAGACGATTTGTTGCCAGGTTCCTAGTGCCAGCTTCCTGTCTAGAAATGGCACGGACAAGTCTGGGCCTATCATGGACGCTCTAACGTGTGAGTGTCCATTGCCGTCATGCCAGCGATCTTCGTGCTCGTAGGACGCCTCTTTTGGTGCAAGTCTTTCGAGGGCTAGGGGAAAGTCGGTTAAGAGTCCGGGCTCATACTCGATTGTTGTCAGGGCTCCAGTTGATCCGGGCACGAACAGAATAGCTACACCATCTTTCAGCTTTGAGGATTCGACTATTCCCTGGATTTGATCCGTAATGTCAAGAATCTCTCCTTCGCGGTGGGTCCGGAACCTTAGTTCTTGAGACTTGACGGTCATGATTTCCTTGTCTGGTTTCAGGCAAGGAATTAAGAATGAAACCTGTCCCTCGCCTGACAGGGTCAAGGTCTTGTCCAAGGGAACCGGGCCAAAAGAGCTCTACGTGAAGAAGATCCGTAACGGTACAGTGATCGACCATATTTTTGCCGGCCATGCTCTGGACGTGCTCAAGATTCTCGGAATAGACGGCCGTGAAGGGCATATCGTGAGTGTGGCGATGAACGTGATCTCGAAGAAGCAAAACAAGAAGGACATTGTCAAGGTCGAGAATCGAGAGCTCAAGCCCGGTGAAGTGGACAAGATAGCGTTGATCGCTCCCAGCGCCACCATTAGCATTATTCGGGACTATGAGGTGGCTGAGAAGACGAGGGTTAAGCTGCCTGATTCTATTAGGGGAATTGTTCGCTGTTCAAATCCTGCGTGCGTTTCGAATGCTGAGCCTGTTGAGCCCAAGTTCAGTGTGGAAAGACAGGACCCTCTGCGGCTCCGCTGCTACTATTGTGTTCGGATAATGGAGAAGACCGATGTTCTCAAGCAATTCTAGCATCGAGCTCTCACCGATGGAGCGTGAGAAGGCGGTTCAAGAACTGCAGACTCTCTACAATGAAAAACGTGATGCTATTCAACAGCGTCTGCGAGAATTCAAGGAGATTCTCGATCGTGATGATAACGATGTCTTTGCTGAACTTTGCTTCTGTTTGTTGACGCCGCAGTCGTCTGCGAAGACCTGCTGGGCTGCAGTGTCCCGACTCAAGGAGCGAAGTCTTCTCTTGAAAGGAGCGGCCAATGAGATTCAACCCCAATTGAATGATGTCCGGTTTGGAGACAGTAAGGCGAAGTATATTGTCGAGGCTAGAGGCCTGTTCACTAAAGATGGTAAACTCTACCTCAAATCCCATCTTTCCAGCTTCACGAACCTGTTCGAGCTTCGCGAGTGGATGGTGGAGAACGTAAAGGGATTGGGGTACAAGGAGGCTAGCCATTTTCTGCGGAATGTCGGTCTCGGAGAGGAGTTTGCGATTCTTGACAGGCATATTCTGCGAAACCTCAAGAGGATGGAGGTCATCTCTGAGGTGCCGGTTTCGATCACGAAGAAGCGTTATTTGGAGATCGAGGAGAAGCTTCGTCGTTTCTCGCGGGAGATAGGAATACCGTTAGCGGATATTGATCTCCTGTTCTGGTCGCGCGAGACAGGCTGGATATTCAAGTAGGTAACAAATCTTGGGGAAGATTGGTGTTATTGCGGATAAGGAGACAGCGATCTATTTCAAGCTCGGCGGGGTCAAGAACAGCTGGGTTGTAAAGTCAGAGGATGAAGCGGTCAAGACTTTTGAAGATATCAAGAACAAGCAGACAGTCTCCCTTGTCATCGTTACCGACACAGTCTTCGACTGGATCAAGGACAAGGTTGGACAAGGGAAGAAGGAGATAGAACTCCCACTAGTTGTATCAATTCCAACAAGGCGCGGCGGCAAGTCCCAGGTTGACCTGCTAGCTGATCTGATCAAGAGAACCGTGGGCGTGGAAATAAGGGTCCAGTAGCACGAACCAGTAAAATCGCCCAGAATCAACCCTGATCCCGAATCTGGAACATGCCTAGAATCTCGCCCTAGAATCGTTCGGGAATGGCTGACGATCTCCCGACTCTTTGCCCTGCCTTCAAAGCCTGGATTGTACCCTGAATCGTGAGACTCGCCCATTATCAGTGTAGGGCGGGAAATTTTCTCTAGAAAAGTAGGGGGGTCTTAGCGATCGCATCTCGCGACGCATGAGTGGTTCCTGCGGACCCCTGTAAAAGTAATCCCGGCCAACGATCGAGTTTTTGGTTTGTCCAGTTGAAATCATTGTACGAGAACCCTTAATTCCACTGGAAGCCGGCTCGCTGAAAACCGGGACTAATTCAGACTTGTCGCAACAGGGTTTAGATCTAATCTTCGAAAGGGTCCTTTCAGGCGGAGAAGTCTTCCGCGACAGAAACCTCCTCAGACACGATTACATGCCTGCGACCCTTCCACACAGAGAAGAACAGATCAAACGGCTAGGCTCCGTACTCGCCCCAGCTCTAACAAAAGACCGAGTTTCGAACCTATTCGCCTACGGCAAGACCGGAACCGGAAAGACAATCGTGACCAAGTTCGTCCTAGACCGTCTGCAACGGAAAGCTCGCGAACACGGACGAGCACTTGACACAAGCTATGTCAACTGCCGTCTCGCAGGAACAAACTACAGAGTTATCGCCGATCTCTGCAGGTCTCTCGGTCGAGAAGTCCCATTCACAGGACTCGCAGTGGGTGAGATCTTGGACCGGTTCAGAAGCGCCCTCCAATCGCGTGGCTCCGCCTTCCTAGTGGTCCTAGACGAGATAGACGCGCTGGTGAAGAGAAGCGAGGACGACAGCCTACTATACGAGCTGACGAGGATAAACGAGAAGTTGACTGATGGCTGGATCGGGCTCATAGGAATATCCAACGACCTCCATTTCAAAGACTTCCTCGACCCACGAGTCCTCAGCTCGCTGGGAGAGGAAGAGGTCGTGTTCAAACCATACTCCTCTACCGAACTATACGACATCTTGAAAGAACGCGCAGAACTCGCCTTTCGCTCCGGAGTTCTTGATCAAGGTGCTCTGCACCTGTGCGCAGCCCTGGCTGCGGGAGAACATGGTGATGCACGCCGCGCGCTCGATCTCCTTAGAGTGGCCGCTGAGATCGCCGAGAGATCTCGTGAGCCAAAGGTTGTGGAGAATCATGTCCGTGAGGCTCAGCAGAAGGTCGAACATGACCGTATCACAGAGGTGCTGTCATCCCTCCCGCTTCACTCCCGAATCCTCCTAATCTCCGTAATGCAGCTGGAGAACACAAGGAAAGAAAGCTCGGTAACAGGCGACGTATACGAGGTCTATCGAGAACTATGCGCTGCTGGCTCCGTCGAGCCCCTCACCCAGAGAAGAGTGAGCGGTCTTCTCAACGAGCTGGACATCATGGGCGTCTTAAACGCGCGCGTAGTAAGCTTCGGCCGGTACGGTCGTACAAAGAAGATACGGCTCGGCGTAGAATCTCAATCAGTAACCGCATCCTTCAACCAAGACGAGATGGTTCGAGGACTGCTTAACTATGCTCCACGGAGCGTCCTCAAACATCAAACCAGCTTCTAGATGCATTGGAATAGACGACGGCCCATTTCCACCAAAAACAGATGACAAGGTCAGATATGCTCCCCTCATAGCAGCCTGGCTGAAGGGGCCTCATCTACAAAAGCTCAGAACCAACTGGGTTACAGTTGACGGACTAGACGCAACCAGAAAAGCGGAGCTTCTCCTCAAAGGCTCCCGACATACTCCGGTCTTGCTGTCAGGCGTAACGTTTGGCGGGTTCAACCTCATCGACCCCCTGAAGATCCAGAAGATGACGAAGGCACCTGTAATTGTCGTCATTGGATCCCGACCCGATAACAGGGCTGTGAAGCGTGCCCTGACAAGACACTTTCCCGATTGGAAAGAAAGATGGGATCTGATCAGGTCGCTGGGACCCTTGCACAACGTCCACACCAGTGCCAATGAAGATCCGGTGTTCTTTGAACGGTTCGGCTGTTCGACCCGGGACGCAGCATTGATCTTGAAGCGTTCCGCGTTCGTCTCACGAGTTCCTGAGCCGTTGCGAGTTGCAGGGATCCTTGCTAGAGGTCTGTTTTCTCCGAAACCTCCCTTGTAGCCTTCTAGGTTACAGGAGGCTTTAGTCGTCCCGTTGAGGCTGCTGTGGACAGTCAACAGAAGAGTTCATGGGTTTTGTCGGTGAGTCAGGCATGACAGGGAAAAAGGCAAACCGCGAGAACCAGCTCAACGACTACTTCCGTAGACGATGTTGCAATTACGAGAACTTCGCCTGCGACCGAATCTGGGAATGCGCGCTGTGCGCTCGCCAGTCGGTGAAGGTTGAGCTGATAATTGACGAGATTGAGTCTGCTACTTTGACAACTCGGAAGAGGTGAATTGAATGGAAACCATGAGAGAAGAAGAGATTCTGCGGCTTGAGGAGGCGCTTCTCAAGAGAATGGAAGAGAGGCTTACGCCTCTAATGGAGCAGGCCGCACGGGACGCCGCGCGGATGGCAATGCAAAGATTACGCCTGGACATGATGGCTCACATTAGCCGTCATGAAGAAACGATTCAGCGGCTGGCAAAAGCGGCGCTGGCCGCCGACCACATTCCAAGATAGTTGCCAGTCCCTCCCTGAACAACCGATTAAGACATTGCCCTAGTTGTCACGGTATACACTCGACCGGTCCGAGTGTTCGGCTACGCTTTCGCTACATGCCCAGTGTACCTAGGCATTCTTGCACGTCGGGCAAAGGGGAATCTTGTTCACGATCCCTTTTGTAACAACGCAGTCGGTGCAAAGGTGTTTGCGGCATGAGCTGCAGGTTCGCTCATGTTCCAAACAAACAGTCCCGCCGCAGACCTCACAGATCGCTCTGGGCTTATGATCGCAAAGGGAGCACTTTTGAGTATCATCCCAGATCATTTTCCCGGTCGCAGCCTGCAGGATCTTTCGATAGGACTTGCCCGCAGCAAGCATCTCCACAGTAACTATCGGAATGTGCAACAGTTGAACGCCAGTTACCGTTACCTCGTCACGACCACTGACGATCTCCTTGGTCTTGGCTCGGATCATATCCTCGGTAACCCCAGACGGCGCGACGGTGACCGTGTTCTTCATCTCGAGCTCTGGAGGCAACTTGGGCATGGACCCCGTTGATGATTCGATCTCAAGGCAGTCGACAAAGAAACCGGTCGACGGGAGATCCTCAACATGTCCTTCGAAGAGTGCCGCGTCGCAAACGCGGCCATCAACCCCATCGAACACGACCACTCCTTGGACCAGTTTTTTCCGTCCATCATCGATCTGGAAATTGGAAAAGAAATAGGGTCGAAATTCAAGCCTTGGCATTGAGGACAGTTTCAGGAAAGTGCCATTAACCAAACCGTGAGCGAGTATACGAGATGCTGCAGCTCTAGCGACTGGCAGCGTCCCAGGAACCTTATGCCTCTCTGGGGCTTTGATATTTTCAACCCGTTCTTTCAGTTTGGCGAGGTCCCACAGCTCAACGCCAAGTTTGCGGGCCATGAACTCCGCGTTGCCCCCGAACCCTTTGGGAGAAACATATATTCCGCTTTGAATGCCTAGACTCTTCAAGCGGGCTGCGAACTTCTCGACCTCTCGACCCTCCACTTGGCTAGTTCCTTCCCAGCACTCGAAGGCGACCCTCTGCACTTTCTTGCCTTTCTTTCTAGAAGCGAGAATGTCCACAAAGTAGCTTGGCGAATCCCCAGTCTGTGCGTTCTTTTCTACTTCGAAACCTTCGACTCGGCAAACATCACAGACCATATCGACTACGAAGTTTCCTGACTCCGCTCTTGCACTAGTGGTCATGCGAACCCGCGCGTACTCGATTCGAAGGGTCAAAATTGCAGAATAAGTGTGGTGTAACCTAGCACGGTAGTTGAGCGTGGGGTAAGCAAGACTCAATAGTGATGGATACAAAACCGTATCCGTGGAGAATTTGGATGCCCTCAAAGGCTGGCACGAGGGAACTCGCTCGGCTATTGATGAAACATTTCGCGATCGAATACTCTCGGCACTTTTACAACGTAGCAATTTGACGAGAATACAGTTCGAAACGCTCCTCGTGGACCAGCTTGGTCATGATATGGCGAATAAACGGCTAACAAGGAACGATATGGCTCAGTTGCGGCGAGATAAGATAGGAATAAGCCGCGGATCGTTCAATAGGACCCTACGGCAGGCAAGAGAAAACGTCGTAGAAGCAATTCACACCGTTCTGCTTCTCGGCTATAGCGGCCTGACGGAGTCTCCTAGTATAGCCCCGTTCCTGGAGGCATCAGAGCGCCTCAAGGGTCAGACCTCGCAACTCCGAGATGCAGCACAAAACGATCCCGAATTCTATCTGAAAACTGTCCAGTCGATAATCGACGATCTCGAACAAGCCTTCAGGGCAATGTTCGGAAGAAACCGTGACATGTGACGTCACATAAGTGATTGCACATCACATACATCACGCCCTATACCGTCGTGAGCTCCGGCCTTCGCAGTCTACCTGATGGAGAATGAGTATGAACCCCTGGTATCATGCGCTTGACGTCATGACGCAACGGGCAAGTCACGTCCTTATCACTAGTGATGCCATTATGGTCAAATTCGTATCACAATCGTTAGTGTTAAATGCGTTTGTTGACGTCACCGTGACATCACGACTCCAGAGGAGGTGATTTCACAGAAATGTTTGGGATCGGGAAGCGGCCAAGCGATACTGGTACCAATGCATCCATTGAAAACCATGATGTCGCAAAGCTGTTCTTCGACGCCTTCTCGAAAAGGCTCGGCTCCTTCGAAACTACCTTGAACGACTTGTCCAGTGAGGTTGGAAGGCTCAAGATTTCAGGAGATCAATCCAAGTTGTCTGATCTAGTGTTGCTTGAGCGTCTCCAGAAAACCGAGAAGATTCTCAGCGAGTCTCTAGATTGGATTAAGAAGATTGCTGATATGGTTCTTCAGGCTCCGCCCGCAAGGTCGACAACGAGTAGGGTGATCGAGGAGGCGCTTGAACCGGGAAGGTCCAGCTTGCAACCGATAATGAATCAGGTTTCAATCCGGACAGATCCTTCAGTCGTGCCGCCAGGCTCATTGAACTCGATAACGACTCCTACCGAGCTTCAGGTTTTGACTCTTCTAGCGAACGAAGGACCAAAATCGGCGCCGGAAATTGGAAGGTTTGTCGGGCGTTCAAGGGAGCATACTGCTCGATTGATGAAGAAGCTCTTTGATGAGGGGTACGTTCGGCGGGACCAGACTAGGATTCCGTTTCGGTACTCGACTGTTGAGCGTGTTAAGCAGAGCTTCACGAAGCCTGAAGAGAGGGACCAGGAGCGAGAGACGGTTTCTTCTCCTCAAGCTTGACACGATATACCAGGCCGAGTTTTTCCTGTTCTCTCTCAAGGACTCCTCTATCGGCTAACCGCGTTAGGTACGTGGATACTGTGCTCAACGGTATCTTTTCCCTAAAGGCGGTTTCAAATGCTTTCCTCGCTTCACTTGATGTGAAGCTTCTCCCTCTTAGTTGGGACATGATCGTGCTCGTGAGCCGATCGAATTTTCTGGGGGAGAGTCCGAGGGCAGTGGCCGATGCCTGGGGTGTTCCCGACATCAACTCAACAAGGTCCAGTATCTTGCTCACCTTTTCCTTGGTCACGGGACCGTCGATAGCGATGGAATGTCTTACTCCTTCTGTGTCGTAGAATTCCATCTTCAATCGCCGTGGTCTCATCTCTCTTTTCCTCGAGAAAAACTGGGGGCTTCACAGTTCGCAGTTCACATGTAGAAAAGGCTCACGCATCAAGATTCACGTGAAGTGTGAATGTCTGGCTGATTGATCTTGGCACATTCCATAGGTTCCAGTGGAAACAGAGGGGTCACCGGACTATTTCACAAGTAGTGAAGCCATTCTGGGACTAAAATTGGAACAACGAGTCCGACGGCACTTCGTTTGCGGTTGGAATGGCAGTTCTACGGGTTGTGAAGATGCCAGCTCAAGGATTTGCCGGGCTCGGGGTATCAGTGACCTTGTCAGGTCCTGCTTGCGGAGGTGTGGCCGGAGGAATGGTTTGAGGTTCTGCTGGCGTGTTGACCCATGGTTCAGGCTTCTTCTTTCGATGTCTACCAACAAGCCTTAGGGTCTCAATCACTGGGGTCAGGAGAAGAGGAAGTAGGAGAAGATAGGAGTAAGGTTGGAGGTCGGTGAAGGTTCTGGTAAACTGTGTCCAGGGTCCGCTTGATGACGAGATTAGAGGCTTCTCGGTGGTAATCGAGTATTGTATCTTTGTTCCGTTTGGTGCCTGCCAGACAAAATCTGCCGTTGCTGTTGTTAGGACATAGGTGCCGCTGCTTTCCGTGGTCGCCGTATAGCTGAGGGATTGTGTCTGGCCTGGAGGGAAGCTGGCGAACTGGCCCGTTTGTACGCCGCCGGGCGAGAGCTGGAGTGTCTTCTGATACGCGGACGGCGCCTGGTCGTCGGTGACGTTGAGATTGGTGACAGTGACATTGTCACGGTTCTGGATCATGACAACGACGTCGTGTTTGGTTCCAATGGTTCCGGTTGACGGGGTTACAGTTTTCTGCACAATTATGTTTGGGGCAAATGGATAGGTGAAGTTAGCAGTGAAATCCGCTCTTGGCATGATCGTGGCGTTGTAGATGTACGTTGCAGTGCCGTTGTCATAAATCGGGTTGAAGGGCGGGCTGAATCCGAGCGGGCTGTAGAGGACAGTTCCTCGTTGAAAGCTGATGGAGACGATGGACGCGTTCGAGTTAGTGTCTCCCACGATTCCGGTCTGGAATCCTAGAAGTGTTTTCAGGCTCAGATAGTGTTGTCCGGCTTTGTAGAATTCGCGCGGGAATTGGGTGTTGAGGAGGAAGCTGAAGGCCTCTGTTGGTGTTTTGTTGAGTGGCGGTGGGAGGCTGATTGATGCAAGGCCTATCGCCGCTAAGTATTGCAGGTTTTGGAAGTTGGCTGGTTGGATGAGCGTGGAGAAGCTAGAGTTGGGTAGAAGTCCTAGGACTCGCGTGAGTGCGTCGTCGTTTGTGAGTTCAGGGTTTGGCGCATAGATTGTGACCGTGCCTTGGCCCGAGGTTGAGGGATTCGGCTTTGTCGTGCTGTAGCCAGTGGGAAGCGCGAAGGCCTCGGTGAAATGGACGCCTAGGGCTTGGGAGAACTGTGCGGCGACATGGTCAGATTCTATCCGGGTGGTCGCTGGGTCTCCTGTGTAGAATGTGATCAGGGCGGGTTGTGAGAATAGTCCTAGGATGAAGCTTGGTATGCCGAGAAACGAGCTGGCGCCGAGGGGTTGTGAGTAGTTGTTGTTGATTATGAAGAGTGAGAGGTTGTTTCCGGCGTAATTGTTGTCGAGGACGAGGCCTTTGCTGGAGAGGTCGAGGTTTGTCATTCGTAGGCTGGCGTTTGGAGCGCCGAGCATGTCTAGTCCGATTGCCAGGTTTTGCTGGTAGGGTCTGCCAGGTGGAGCTTGGGTGATTGTTGATGGCTGAGCGGAGTGTGGGCTTGGGACGAATAGAAAGATTGCGAGTGCGAGTAGGAGAATTCCCTTCTTCGGTATGTTGTTCTGTGGAAGTGCGGTTTTCTTTGTCTTGATCATTCTCGAGAGTATCTTGAGGACGAACACGTCTCCTTGCCAGAAGAGAGAGGCTGCGCGACCGGAGATCGTGGCTACGGCGAAGACTAGGCCGGCGTTTCTGATCATCGTCAGTATGATGTCTTGGATGACCATTTGGCTTGTGGGGGATGGTCCTTGGATCAGTATGGGGATGATGTCGCCTGCGACGGGTCCGGTGGCGGCGCTTATGATCGAGAAGCCGGGTGGTGGAGGTGGCAGGCTCGATAGTGTTGAGAGGTTTGTGTTCTGGTAGATTATGAGGGCCGCGAGTCCTAGTGCGCCTAGTGTTGAGAGGAACACTGTCATGCCGACTAGGAAGCCTCGCCGGATTTTTCCGCCGGCGATTAGGCCACCGAGGAATCCGGCGAAGGTCCAGAGGTAGAGTAGTGGCGGGTAAGTTAGCGGGTTGGTGAAGACGAGGAAGAGAGCGACGATCATCGTGTTGAAGTGGACGCCTAGGACTGGTGAGAGCCAGTCGCTTACCTGTCGGAGGCCGGGTGATAGCTGGGTGTAGCCGATGTAGAGGACGAGGAGGTATGCGGCTATCCATCCGAGGTATCGGCCGAGGAAGATGCCCTCACTCGGGTGGGGGAGGAGGTAGACTGTTTTGGGATCATCTGGGGTGCGTTTGACCATTACGTCGCCTATTCGGGTGTAGAGGTAGAGGTAGAGGATGCCGGGGAGGATCCCCGCGATTACGAATCCGAGGATGGCGGTGATGAAGGTGCTGCTGCGGGCCTTCTGGAACTGTCTCTCTGCGATCTCTTCTCTTATCCGGCTGCCCTTGCGGGAGACTATGACGGAGCCGATTGCGAGGGCTAGGAGGGCGACTGGGATGGTCTGATAGGCGAGGATTCCCGGGACCCATGTGGGAAGGGTGGCTATGATCAGGGTGGTGAACAGGATTCCGAGGCCGCGTGTGAAACTGCTGGAGACTTGGGCGACGGTGGCGGCTCGGCGGACCTCGACCGGCGCGTCTTTCAGGGCCATGTAGGGCAGAGGCTGGGCCACGCGCTCCTCATCTCGGAAGACCCGTGCTGGGAACATGGGAAGAAAGGGGTTCTGATACCGGGGTTACCGGTTCGGAAGCGCGGGGCCAAGGCAGGTTCTAGAGGGTTTGGGAAGAGTGCGCGGCGCGAGACTTGAGTAGGCCCCCGGGGGGCCCAGGAAAATTCACGATTTCGTTCAGGGAATTGTTTTCAAAACCGGTTTTCAGATTGTGGTTTCAAAACCCGTTCGAGAACCGGATTTCAAAAAATTGATTCCAAAATTCAATCAGGTTTCATCTTGTAATTCACATGCTCGGAATATTTTCGGGAGGGTCCGACGGGGACCACTCATGCCACGCAGAATGCTCAAGGGATCCATTTTTTTCTTGAATGTGGTTTCTGTCTGGGCTGGATTATGGGTTTATTTCTTGGAGACGGGCTTGTTATCGCCTTGCTTGACTATTTTCAATCCCTGCGGTTTCCCCTAGGGATAAGCGTAGAATATGGCGTGTCTGGAAATCGCTGGCTTCGATTCTAGATCAGGGCTGATATTGGGCGATTTTTCCGCAGAGAAATCGTACCAGCGTTAAACTAGGGTTCTTAGTTTAGTTCGAGGTGGTTGCTTCTTTCCAGGTGGACCCGCAGTAGCGGCAGTCGTGGTATCTGAAAGAAGCGTTGGAATCGGGTCCGGGGTAGATGCAGGGGCTGATGCTTCCGCATATGGGACAAGTATGGCTCGTGACTATCGCCTCAATCACTGCTTGCCTGTTTTCAGGTGCTCGGAACCGAGTGCGTGATCGATTCGTTGCTTGTAGGCAGAGGCTGGATAGGCGCCTATAAGACTGTCCTTCACGGTTCCATTCTCGAACAGCATGCTTGTCGGTATGCTCATGATATCATATTTCATTGCTAGTTGCTGGTTATTGTCCACGTTGATCTTGACGAACCTGACCTTGCCCGCATACTCTTCTGACAGAGCTTCGATGGTCGGCGCGATCATATTGCAGGGTCCGCACCAGTCAGCGTAAAAGTCGACGAACACCGGAACTTTTGATTGGAGGACTGTCGAATTGAAATCGCTCTCATTGACTGGAATGACTCTCTCGTTACTTACTGCTTGTTTGTTCATACCCACAGGATCAGGCTGGTCTTGATATAAACGTATTGATGAACATCTATATGATTGGCCCAGACAGGATCATCGAACAAGACGTCCGATCCACGCGCATAGATACATATCGACATGTTAATACGCACGCTGGCACTAGAGGTAGGCTGTAATGAAGCTCGCAACCGAAGAGTTTGACAGAATCAGCAAAGCCCTAGCAGATCCGCAGCGCCGAGAAATTCTCCAGAAGCTGGTCGCTAAGCGGATGAACTGCTCAGACGTTCACGCCATGTTCAACGTCTCACAGCCCACAGTGTCCCACCATCTGAAAGAACTCGCTATCGCAGGAATCTTGGATAAGGAAAAACAGGGTCAATTCTGCTTCTACCAGGTGAAGGCAGAGGTCCTTTCTGCTTACGTTACAGAGTTGCAGCGACGATTGGGCTTGGAACCCCTCGCGGTTGTTCCGACTCTGAGTAGGGCGCGCACGCGCGTATAGACGCTCATCAATACGTTTATATGTTCTTGACACACGTAGGCTTGCATGTCTGAACATTCAGAGCCTCACGAATCATTACACCTCACAGTCGTGCAAGAATCGGCTAAGAACTACCATTCCTTCCTCCACAAGAGAAAAGATCTAACGGAGAAGAAGTCAATCCTCTCCAAACTCAGAAGAATTCTAACTGAAGAGGATCCAGCTGAGAAGAGTCCACTTCCAGCGGACACTGCAGGATTCAACTAAGACTACAGAAATTATCTAGTGAAACTGGCATGGAACAACTAGTTATCGAGAAGAGCGAAGACAGTCTCGCTCAGGCCGCGTCTCTCGTTAAAACTCGCACTCGACTGATTCTCGCGCTAATCATCACAGCAGGGTTCCTCGACGTCATAGACTTCTCAATCGTCCAAGTGGCTCTACCCACCATACAGACGGAATTAGTCGTCTCGCTAGCAGAAAGTCAGTGGATCATTGGAGCGTACGGGCTCACCTTGGCAGGCTTCCTACTCCTCAGCGGCAGAGCAGGAGACATCTACGGTCAAAAGAAACTGTTCGTCTTTGGAATCGTCCTGTTTACTGTCGCATCCTTTACCGGGGGATTGGCTCCGTCCCTTTTCTCGCTAATCATATCCAGGGCCATTCAGGGAATAGGAGCAGCCATCTCGACTGCCACAGCCTTCGCGATTCTCGTAACGACCTTCCCCGAAGGGAGGGAGAGAAACCGTGCCCTCGGCATCTTTGTCTCCGTACTATCCGCAGGGTTCGCCGCCGGGTCCATCTCTGGAGGCATTCTCACAAGCGCTTTCGGCTGGAGGTCGGTCCTATTCGTCAACGTCCCCATCGGCACTGTTGCGGCTATCCTCTCCCAGAAGTATCTGGCAAATAATCCCGGACGAGCTATGGACAAACACCTGGATCTACCAGGGGCCCTGTCCGTGACCAGCGGGCTAATACTCCTCGTGTACGCATTGACAAACGCCGCAAACGCTGGCTTCACATCCACCCAAACGATCCTGCCACTGGGGCTCGGTACTTTAGTCCTGGCGGGGTTCGTGGCAATAGAATACCGATCAAAGTCCCCCCTGATGCCCTTAGTATTCCTCCGTCGCGGCACAGTCTTTACCGCAAACGTTCTCGCTCTAATACTAACCTCGTCTGCCGGAGGAGTAGTTTTCTTACTGACGATCTATCTTCAGCGAGTATCGGGCTACTTACCCTTGGCCGCAGGCCTTGAATTCGTCCCGGCTGCACTGATATTCTTCTTTGTGGGAGGCTGGGGCTCATCATGGCTCGTAAATCGACTTGGCTTGAAACAGGTTTTGGTGATCTCGATGACGCTCATTACCTTGGGCTCCGCTCTCCTAACCCAGATCTCAGTCACTAGCGGATACCTCGGAATATTGCCTGGGATGCTTATCTGGTCGTTCGGGGCGAGTATTGGTTTTCCGGCACTCAACATTGCCGCACTGGCCGGGACAAAGCGCGGCGAAGAGGGACTGGCCTCAGGGATAATTGGCACGTCTCAACGAGTCGGCTTCCCACTTGGCCTCGCCATATTGCTGACTATAGCAACTGCCACCGACCCGCCGCCAGCTGGGGCCGCAAGCCAGTTAGGATCATTGACAGGCGTGGTCACCGGGTTCCAGTACGCATTCCTCGCCTCCACCATCATCAGCGCAATAGGACTGCTGGTCGCTCTACGTGTCAAGAATCCGAGAATAAGGATCGAAGGACCGATCTTCAGCTAGAACGTGCAGTTTCCACTGCATCGGGAAAGGCCCATCACGTATCTAGTCTTTGCTCTTGGTGTTCAAAATGTTAGAAACGTAGTCCATGAAGGGCTTGTCATACATTCCTTCTGAGCTTCGATGGACATCCTTGAACATTGGATGTCTCGCTATGGCCTCCAGGAAAGCGGACCACTGATTCCATGTATCTCCGTCAATCCACTTTCTCCTATAGAGAAGATGCGTTCTCTCAAAAAGTCCGTACAGTAGTACGAGGTAGTTTCGAACCGTCATGTCATCTGCAGAGAGTGACGCCATGGTCGAATTTGGATTGATCGCCCTCGCCATATCGATTTGCAACTTGCTCAGTTCAGGCTTTTCCAAAACCAATCTTATCGCGTCCGTATAATCATCTAGGATCTTCTGATACGCGGCTTCTTTGGTGGCCTTGTTTTGGGTTCGAAACGACATTATGAAAATAACCAGCGTAAGTGTCAGAACGGCGGTTTGCGCGATAGTGCTGAACACTACCGGGTCAGTTATGTCAGTCAACTCTACGGGTCCCTACTTGACGCTCCTGATATTTCAGTATCCTAGTTCTGCCTTGCTTAAGTAGCTCACAGCGGAAAATCGAAAGGGTCCATACTCGGCTCGGGGTTTAGCGGCGTTTTGTCCAAGGGATTCAGTAAGTGGGTATATCGACTGACATTGGCGAGATGGTACTACAATTATGCGTGGGGCTGGGTCATAGGATATTTCCTCAGCACCTTCACGATGATTGTAACGATCTACTATCTGATACCCGGTTTGCGCGATCTGGTCTCATTTCCATTGTTTCTCGGGGGCTCAGGGATATTCCTTGTCGGTGGAGGTTGGGTGCTTGGAAAGGTGTTGGTGAAAGGGTTCAAGATCCAGCCGATCGAGAACTACATCTCAACTGAAGTCAACCCGTTTACCAACGCGGCGTTGACGGCGAAAGAAAGGGTCTACTGGAATGCTATGGTGGTCTTGCTGAAGAAGGAGATGGCCCGAACACCGCACGTTGAGGTGCAAAAATGCGTCGAACAGATGAACATGTACATCCATGGTCAGGTCCCCCTCCTTCAACTTTGACGAGCTTGACAACTTCCAACTAGGCGAACAACAGGACCTTGGTGAACCCTTGTCGAAGAACGTGACAAAATTGTCTCTGGCTACAGAGCTTGACGAAGGCGCAGAGACTGCCGTGTCAAACTGAAAATATCCCCTCGTTTGCCGTCGACTCGGTCTCGTGAACCGAGAATCCTGAGAAAGACCTAAGTCGTCAATTCCAACTAAACCGCCTTGTCGTCTCATGCTAAAGACAAGGTTCACCGAGCTGACGGGCTGCAAAGTGCCGATACAAATGGCGGCCATTGGGTCGCTGGCGAGACCGCCACTGGCTGCCGCGGTTTCTAACGCTGGTGGTCTCGGCATGCTACAATTATCAGGTTTCACGCCCGAGCAAGCAACTAGGTCGCTAGAGGAGGTTCGGAAACGCACCCGGAACGTCTTTGGAGCTAATTTCATCATCACAGAAGCATGGTATCCTGATCTCGAAGAACTTTGGGAAGTTGTAAAGACCGCCTCCAAACTTGCAAAGGTTGTCGAGTTCTTCTATCGCCAGCCAGAATCTTCGCTCGTCGATCTAGTCCACAAGAACGGAGCGCTAGCCTCGTGGCAGGTAGGATCGAACGATGAAGCGGAGGCCGCGGCCAAAGCAGGCTGCGACATGATCGTCGCTCAAGGTATTGAGGCGGGCGGTCATATCCGGGGGAAGATCGGGTTGCTGTCTTTGCTTGAGCAGGTCTTGGACTCGGTAAATGTCCCGGTGCTAGCAGCCGGCGGCATTGGTAGCGGTAGGGCGATGGCCGCAGCGTTAGCTGCAGGCGCGTCCGGTGTCCGGGTTGGGACGCGGTTCATCGTTGCTGAGGAAGCGGAAGCTCATCCGCATTACCAGAAAGCGTTGATCGATGCGGAGCCGGAGGATACCGTTGTTACCGAAGTCTTCTCAGAAAACTGGCCAAACGCGCCACACCGTGTCCTCCGTTCGAGCATCGACGCCGCTCAAGCGTTCAAGGGAGAAATCGTAGGACAGCGAAGGCTTGCGTCGAGTGGGGAAATGGCGCCCGCGAAACGGTTCGAGTCGATCACGATCACCCGGGACACTACCGGGACGCTCGAGGCTATGCCCCACTGGGCCGGAGAATCGGTTGCCAGCGTCGAGAAGATCCAACCCGCAGCTGCTATCATAAACGAGCTGGTGTCGGAAGCAGAGAGACTCTTGCACAGCTGGAGGTAGAGACTCTCGCCGACGCTGAGCTGATCCGGTAGAAATGGTCCTTCACCTAAACCCTATTATCGCAAAATAGTGCTCGAAGGTTCCGATAATGCTGCGAAGGCTTCGAATAGGCACATTCCGCCCTGCCCTATCCTTCATCGGTCTATTGTCGTTCATAACCAGCTTCTTCGGGTCACGTCTTTTTGCGACGTTCAATCCGACGGTCGTGATTCAACAACAGGGAATCCACTTTCACCATTTCTGGTATGGAATAGCCTTGATGGGGATTGCAGGATGGCTTGCGATCACTTGGAAGAGTGAGCGGCTAGATCGTGCCTATGCGGTGATGTATGGTCTCGGAGCAGGGTTCATCGGCGACGAGGTCGGACTCCTACTTACCCTGGGCAACTACCAGTCTGAGCTAACCTACGATTTTTTCATCGGAGCGATATCCGCCAGTATACTCCTTCTGTTAGTCATACGGTATCGCAGTCTGCTGAAGAGGGAGGTGTTGTATCTGATGACCCGCGAAGGGCTGGCTCTTCTAGGCGTGTTCGTCACAGGATTCTCCTTCATTCTCTTCGCGTTCGGGTCGTTGAGTTTCGGAACGCCTCTCGCCCTCGTTGGGATTATTGTTATTCTGAGAGAAGTGTTCGTGAAGCACGACCCTGCCGTTGAAGGCAGGATGCCTAGAGGTGTCACCGTAGTCGCGGCTTTGTCCATTCTCGGTGGAGCAAACCTCATACTTGGTGGAATTGGAAATATTCTCTCTCCGCCAGTCATCAGCGCGTCGGACCTTGCGGGGATAGTACTTCCCGCGGGAACGCTTGTGTTGATCTCAACAATCTTCTTGTTTCTAGCGTTCGTCGCATTAGGGCTTGGATCTCTCAAGATTCTCGCGGGGCTGGTGCTCCGGACGGGTAAGAATTGGGCTTGGGGTCTCGGAATAGCAACAAGCATATCATCAATTTTCCTGGACGCATCCTCGCTAGGAGTCAGTTCGGGATTGGTCACAGGGAACGGTATCGAGTTTCCCACATCTATCGTCGCGATTATCTATCTTACGAGACCGTACGTGAAAGCCTTCTACAGAAATGTCCCGGACCCAAGTCCCACAAGGATTGTGTGGGTCAACCGTTGAAGAATGGGATCAGGGGCGTTGCCAGTATGCTGAAGAGAAGAATCGCCAGAACAGTTGCTGTCAGATAGACAAACTTTCGATCTCTCTCGGCTGCAAACAGGAACAGGGAAAGCGCGACTCTAGCTACAGGGGTTGCGAGCAGTACGAGGAAGCCAAGCGCTATTATCGACAATGGGTCGAGAGATGCGAGGCCCGATGCTATGCTGGTGAGGGTGACGGGGAAGTTGCCATGGGGAATCACAGATGGATTGTATGTGAGATACGAGGACGTGTCGTCGAGGGAATGGTTTGCGATGAACAGTGCTGTTCCGAGGGTGATTATGATCCCGGAAAGGACGACGCCGGATCTTAGGACTACTCCGAGGATCTTGCTCATGGAACTGGGGTCTTTCAGGTTCACCGTCTATGCCTCCACGTGTTCCGGTCTCGCATCCGAATCAGAATCCTAGTGCTCTGAGGATCATTTCTATGGCTGAGGCTGCTAGGACGAGTGCGAAGATCTTTCTGACAGCTGTGTTCTTCGCCTTCACTAGGAGTTGTGTTCCGAGGGATGCTCCGATGAGTATGCCTAGAGCGACTGGCGCGGTTATCAACGGGTCGACGTCTCCGCGCGCAAAGTAGATTCCAGCGCTCGCGGCGGCAGTGACTCCGATCATAAAGTTGGAGGTGGTCGTGGAGACTTTCATCGGAAGTTTCATTGCGAGATCCATGGAGAGAACCTTGAATGTCCCGCTTCCGATTCCGAGAAGCCCGGAGATCAATCCAGCCACAAGCATGCCTGCCAGACTCTTTCCAGGGTTTGTGGCATTGTACTCGATCTTGCTACCATCGCGCTCGATATAGTCGCCTCGCAGGCTGAGTTTCTTTGCGAGTCCTTTCAGTTCCTGTATTGGTGGAAACTCTTCGCCTATCTTTCGTACGAGGGGCACGAGGGATATGATCAGGATGGTTCCAAAGATTGCCTCGAGTATCGTGGCGCTAAGGTATGCAGCGATGGCCGCGCCGATGATGGCGCCTATCGTTGTGCCGGTTTCGAGAAACATGCCGATTCTCAGGTTTGTGATCCGATCCTTGACGTAGGTGGCTGCGGCGCCGCTTGAGGTGGCTATTATCGAGACGATGCTCGCTCCGATCGCGTAGTGGATGTCTACGCCGAGGAAGAGTGTGAGGATTGGTATGACGATCAGTCCTCCGCCTATTCCAACAATTGATCCAAGAGCGCCAGCCGCGATTGAGGCGACGAACAGTATCAGGAAGAATTCGAGTACAATCATTTTCGATCGCGTCCCACCGAATATTGCTTACTTAAACCACGGCACAGCCGGAACGTGCGATCTCGCGATCAAGAGGTTTCCCTCAACCA
>MNGO01000059.1 GCA_001918765.1 Crenarchaeota archaeon 13_1_40CM_3_52_10 | reverse complement strand
CGCTGGCGTACGCACCTATGATCGCTGGCATAGCATACTGGATTCAACAAGCTGGAACCGTGGAAGCGCTCCCGATATTCCCCGCTTTCATCATAATCTTCTACACATGGATTCTCCTACAAGCCTACTTCATCGCCACACCAGTTTCCCAGCTCCTAGTCAAAGTAGAGAGAGGACTGACCGGCGAAGGACACGCCAAGAGGATAATGAGGACTCTCGGGATATCAACACTCTTCCTCCCAATCGCCCCGCTAACATACGGCGTGTGGGCAATCTCGAATTGGCTCACCTCGACATACCAGAACGTTCAGGGTGCAACTGACAAGATAATTATCTGGACGATGATCGTAACAGTACTCCTGCTCGCAACATACTTCTTCACCGCGCTCTGGGGATGGAGGGTTATCGTGCAGAAGAAACCGCAAGCAGCGGTTTTCGCTGGAGGAACATTTCTGGTTCTCTGGGGCTACCTGCTATATCGCGCGACAACGCTGGCGATCGGATACATCACCCAAAACCAGCCATCCAATCCCCTCGTTGACAGTGGTCTGATGTTGGTCTCCGTTATTGGCGCGATGCAGACGTTTGCGAGGAAAACGGTTACGCGCGCTGACCGACGCTGGAGCCAAGTCCTACCCTTCCTAGTGTTCGCGTTCGGCTCAGTCTATGCGGTCGCACAGTTCTACTTCATCCTTCAGGTCCCAATAACTAGAATCGACCTCTCAATCATCGTCAACGCTACAGTATTTGCCGCCGGAATCTTTACGATGATGTTCCTCATTAGAAGACACCTCGTATCAGTGGAGCTGAACGCCTACAAAGCCAAGATGACCGGCCAAAGCCTCAACGAATCTCCAACTCAGACTGGAAAGCCTCATCGCCAATTGTTCCGACTTCCTTGGAAGAAAGAGTCAAAGGCACCCAAGCTGCAACCCGAAGAGAAAGAAGAGGAAGGGGCTCCCAGCGAGCAGGTTGGGGAACCTACTGGAGCAGTTGCAGAACCAAGCGAAACGGTTACGGAACCGGCGGAAGAGGCCGCAGAGTCGAACGACCAAGACTCCTAGGGTCGTTCCGGGATCGAAGCCTCTTGTTACTGCCCATGACATTCTCATCTCGTAATGTCCACAGTCCAGCTTGCCCAGATCAAAGTCGACTCAAAAACCAGCGCAACTCAATCCGAGCTAAGGATCGGACAACAACGGATTCCTCTTCCAAACAGATTTCCCATCAGCCCTGAGAGAAACGCCCTCAAACCGGCAGGAGTGAAAGAACCGTTACCTGGAGAAGTAGCGGTTCTCGCGCGACTTGCCCCGCCAGATACAATCAAGAGAATCCTAACCCAAGAAGACGCGCTAAAGTCTACTGCAAGATTTCTATCAAGAGAAACCAGCCCTGACGCTATTCGTCTTCTATACCTCGCCTTCAAAGGCGGAGCGATGGTGAAAGAGACTCAGGACTTGAAAACGATCCTCGACTTGCAGTACCTGGCCGGCCTCGATATCATCACTGTTCAACATA
Source organism: Crenarchaeota archaeon 13_1_40CM_3_52_10 (assembly GCA_001918765.1). GTDB lineage: Archaea > Thermoproteota > Bathyarchaeia > 40CM-2-53-6 > 40CM-2-53-6 > 40CM-2-53-6. Next base: position 15,441 of record MNGO01000059.1, on the reverse strand, counting down.
CGACCGGCATGAGTCCGGAAGATTTCGATGCGCAGTTCCGTTTCGCGGAGCGGTGGATGGAAGAACGCGGCGTCGAGAAGCCTCTGATGCCTATCATACAAGCAACGGACAACAAAGAAGTGGCCGCTGAACTGGTCAAAACAGTTGAAAAACACGAATCTGCCCAGGTCGGACTTGACCTCAAAGGCGGATTCCACTATCACACTCTCCGAGTTATGGAGGACTTCAAGAAGAGGAACCCCGAGGTCTGGCTTCACGCCTTCCAAGTCCCTCCAAAGATTCGGCTGGGACGTAGCCCGATGCCTTGCAGCGAAGGGATGATCCTGCCGATGTTCAGCATAGACAGCTTTTCGAGATGGATCGTCCCGCCCCCACCAACACCGCTTACGAAAGATGTGATCAATGTTTTCGATCGAAAGGGTTGGGGAGCTCTGAAGAAGAGAGACTATGAAGAGATCAGAGGAAACTCGACGAGCTGCAACTGCGCGGTCTGCCAAGGGAGGGATCTGGAACCATTCTACGAAGGCAAGGTCTTGGACGTGCTAGCAAAGGCAAAGGTCCACGACCATCTCGCTCAGAGACAAGAGCTTGAATCGGCTCGAGCTTCAATCAAGAAGGGAGAGTTCCTCTCCTTGCTGAATTCGAAACAGTATCCTAAGGAATTTCTCAGACAAATCCCGAGGGAAGCATGAACAGTCTAATCGGCGGTCTTATAGCCAAGGAGATGCCAAAACCGCTTCGCAAGGTAGAATGGAGTAATGCAAGCTCCTAGCTGGGTTCGAGACGTATTCGAGAATTACCTGATCTGCGAATTCACCTCTATAGATAACGGGAAGCCTGTTACGTTTCCTCTGTTATTCTTCTACAACCATGACCCCTCAAGGTTCACTGTGACGTCAAGCATACTCTTCTCTCGCAAGATTGAACACATGAAAAAGAACCCGAAGGTCTCCCTCCTCTTCTCCAACCCCGAAGGCAGCGGAGTCGAGAAGCACACAATCCTCGTCCAAGGCATCGCCAAAATCCAAGATTCCGATCTCGACCATGGATGGGAACGGTACCTGCCCATGTGGCGAAAGAAGGAGCCCTACATTGACGGATTCCTCTCCGCCCGAGAGCAATTCGCGTGGTTCTGGAAAAGAATCGTAGTCGAAGTCGAACCAGAGAAGATACTCGCATGGAAAAATGGGGATACTTCCAAAGCCCCGGAGGCAATCACCCTTTGACCACTTTAGATCCCGCTTTAGATCTCGTCGATCCTGATAGACTCTCGCGGTTCAGATATGGCGTAGTCACCTGGATCGGCGAGGATGGTTTCCCCTTCAGCGTTGCAACTGACTTTCTCCTGTCGGAGAACGGTGAGATTCTTCTGAAAAAACCCAGCACTTCCCCTCCTATGACCGACCGTCGTGTAGGGGTTCTCTTCAACCACATTACCGGGATCCCTACCGGCGGTTACACGGACCGACGCTACATGCTTGTATGGGGCAAAGTCAGCGACGACAAAGGATTCCTGAAACTCCACCCCGAGGAAATTTCCGAGTGGGATGAGAAGATCCTCCCGTTTGACAAGCTGTGTGCAGCGGCTGTGCCTCAAGGAAAGAAGTATCTTGAGAGTCTTCAGCCTTCCATCGACGCTTGATCGTCATCAACAGGCTCGCTACTCTCCACAGAGGGCGCCTTTGACTCAGCTAGGAGCGTCATTAGACTCGGAAGATCGAGCTCTGCACGCGTGCGCCACCCAAGCTTGATCAGTCCCTCTTCGTCTTCTTCCAAGTAGCCAGACCGGAGAAACGTATCCATCAAAGTCAGCGCTCTCCAGCGCCCAGCCTTATTCCCAATGACAGTCTCCAACTCCTTCCTCTCGCTCCTACCTTGCTTGGATACTACAAGCGCCAAGGATGCAGCAAGGGCTGCGAGATTATCTATTCTCCAGCCGCACAATCTTGCCTCCTTGGGTGCAAGTGTTCCTTTGAGACGGACGAAATAGCGGGATTCTTCTTCCCGATCATCGGGTCCTGGTTTGAAATCCGACAGGGTCTGGGGTTCGACCTTCTTGACTTCAAGGTCCAAGTCTTTCAGGTTCTCATCTAGCTGTTCGAGGACTTTCGTGTACCCTTTTCCAAGCCCGGTCTTCAACTCCCAGGATCTTGCTCCAGGTATTCTGCCCCGTTTGAAGAATAGCATGTGTGCTGCCCGTTTGACCTTTTCATTGTAGAATTCTGGTTCGTTTTTTACTTCGCCCGTACGAGAACCTCCTTTGTGATCGGGATGGGAAAGCTGAGCGGCGACCCTTCAATGTGAGGATCTGGCTTTGCCTTCGGAACTAGAAACATATTGTTTCCCTTTCGAAGCAGGTTTGCGTATCCGTAGCTTACTAGAAAACTGACAAGTTGTGCTCGGACGACTGTCTGAGCAAAGTCCGACCCTCCGATAAAGTCCCAATAGTCCACTCTTTGGTCTTCCCCGGCCCTCTCCTTGAGGTCTCTCCAAAGGTCTTGCATCTTTCTCGTGTACGCTCTCTCTTCGACTACGCGCATCCGCGCAAGCTCGCCTAGATCGGTTGTCTCAGGCATGACGAAGGGTCCGAGGTGGAGTCTCTTTCTTCGCTCGAAGAACGAGAGCATTTTTTCCCAGAATTCCTTTGCCTCCTTGGTCGATGCAAGGGTTAGTTGTTCCAACTCGACGATCGGATGCCATGAGAGGAGGAGAAACTCAGCCAGTTGCTCTCTCGATAGTGAATCGAGCTTCTCCTTTACCATGCTGGGATCGACATAGAGCGCGCTGGACTGGAATCTGAGGTCCGCGCTCTGCAATCCCACGACTCTGGCCACGCTGGTGATGGCACGCATGTCGAGCAGGTGGTCCTCTAGCGTCCTCAGCTTGTTCGAGTGACGCCGGATAATGCTTAGAGCCTCAGAGATATCTAGGAGGAACGGATTGAACCTACGGTTCTCGATCGAGATGCAGGTCTGAATTAGTTCATCCAATTCTCGTCTCCCTGACGATCGGCTGACCTTCTCCGTCATGGCTGTGTTAACTCCCTAACCACGGAACTGCCCTCAATGTTCTGGACGACGATAACATGGACGTTTTCTTCTCCCGGGATAGTGACCTGTCCCGGCGTAATGGCGATGTATTGACTGGAATCTGTGGCTTTTGCTGCAGCGTGGATGAGCTTGGACACAGTTTCCCTATTTCGCGGGTCCATGTGGACGTCGAACTCATCGATTGCTCTGAAAGGAGATGAGATGAATTGTTGTAGAGAGAGGAGAAATGCGACAAGCGCGACCGTCCGTTCGCCCCCGCTTGGGGCTAGACCGTCTAACGAGACTGGCTCGTTTCCCTTGAACCCCGCATAGAGCTCAAGGCCTGCTTTCTCAATATCCTTGGAGGCCTTAATGACGATTCGTCCCTTTGATTCCACCTCCGACAGAAGAGCGTTGTATCTTGCGGAGAGTTCCTCTAGCAACTTGTCCATGACCGTTTTCCATCGGTCGAAACGTTCTCTCAGTTCGCCGAGAACCTCGGACCTATTCTGTTCTACTACCTCGGCTTTTTTCTTTAGACCTTCATAGAGCTCTCCGTAGTTTTTGTACATCTTTTCGACCTCAGCGGAAAGATGTGCTAGCGGGCGTAATCGTTCCTGAACGGAAGCGACGTCCAATGAGATCTGTTGGAGGTCTCTAGGATTTTCGAAAGCCGGTCCGAGCTGAGAGGCTTGTGTTCTTAGAGGATCTATTTCCTCTTGGGCAATTCGCAGCTGGACCTCGAGATCTTGGACTTCTTGTTCCATCAGTGCGAGTTTGAAGTTGCTGACCTCTTTCTTGACTCTGGATTCTATAAGCCGGTCGGTGTTCCTGCCGACTTGTGAAGCAAGTTCGGCAATCCCTATGCGAACCTTCTCGAAGTCTTCGTCCGCGGTCTTCGCTGTGAACGATATTTTTTCCTGTTCCTCGACTAAGTCAGATAAAAGCTGGCTCAACTGGTCGTTCTCCTTTGCCAAGCTCACGTCATGGGCTCTCTGTTGAAGAGAGGTCAAAACATCCTGTTGAGAGCGAAGGAGTTTCGTGACTCTCGCGATCCACTCCAGTGCACCTGCTCGAAGGCCGCGGCCATGCTCAACCTTCAGGTGCTCCTCCCTTAGGAGTTCTAATTGCTCTGAGACCTTGGCAAGGTCTACGAGGACCTGCTGATGTTGTTTGTGTGATGTCTCAAACTCTTCTCTCGTCTCCTCAATTTTATCGTGCAAGGACGAGATGCGGTCCTTGGTCCTCTTTTGCGAGGATTCCCTTCTAATGATACGTCTCCAGATGAGTTCTCTCTGGAGGTCCTTGAACTGATCTTCAAGTTTCCTCTTCAGCTCGTACTTCTCGTATTCCCGCTGCCAATGCAAGTACGTCTCCTTCGTGCCCTCTAGGACCGAGGACATTGTCTCGCGCTCAGTCGTGAGCTTCTGTAAACGGGAAGATGCGTCGAGTACTTCTCGACGATAAGCTCCAAACCCTACCGCGTCCTCCAAAAGGAGTAGCTTGTCAATGGGACTGACTGAGCCGAATCGTCCGACCATGAGCTGGTGCATTATGACCAGCATATTGTCAGGGTTGAGTCCGATTCTTGATAGTCCTTCGACCAAGGTGGTCTTGCTGACGGGTTTGTTGTTGAGAAGGTAATGGTAGTCTCCCGATCTCTTCAGAACCCTGGTGATGAGGACTTTGTCTGATCTGGCTTGCGGAAACGGTCTCGCACCTTTCGGTGCTTCGTTGTCTATTAGAAGCGATATGCGGGCTTCTTGCTCGTTCCAGCGTATGAGTTCGCTCAGCTTTTTCGCCCGTTCCGTGTATGCTTGACCTAGTACGACGGAGATTCCCAGTAATATGGAGGATTTTCCTGCGCCGTTTGGTCCTATGATCAGGTTTAGGCCGGGCCGTAGTGGGATGCTGGTGTTCTTGTAGGACATGAAATTGGAGAGTTGGACTTCGCGGATCAAATTCTCACTAGCAGCCTTGTTGTTGGATAGTATCGCTTGGCTGAATTAGAAGTCTCTCTCGTCCAATCAATGTTTATATACGCGATTTGGCATTTTTCGCCTTTCATTGGAGTGTGCCAGGTGCGGGATTAAGACGGCTTGGCAAAGTTCTACACATGTCGAAGAGCGGTAACCTGATTGTTCGGCTTGAACAGCCACCAGTGCCAGCAGAGCGCGCTCGAGTGGTTGACTACAAGATCAAGAGGATCGGGACGGTCAACAATATTCTCGGTCCTGTGAAGAGTCCATATGTCTCTGTCAAGCCAGAGGTTGCCGGCGAAGGGTTCGCGGGCAGGGTCTTGTACCTCTTAGAGGATAATTAGGAGATACGAGAAAGATTGGTTGAAGAAGTAGGCCAGACGCTAGAACGGAGACCAGAAAGCAGCTCGCGAAGGATACGATTGTGTCCCGAGTGCGGTGGCTCCCGGCTCATGAGGGACTACGACGCGGCCGAAGTAGTCTGTATGGCCTGCGGATACGTTGTGCAGGAAAAGATTGCTGACACTCGCCCAGAATGGCGTGCGTTCGACGATGAGCAACGTGCGAAGAGGGCGCGTACCGGTGCGCCGATGACGTATACGATTCATGACAAGGGCCTCTCAACGATCATCGACTGGCGTGATCGCCCTACCGGGACGAAGGGTGTCTCGGCGGATCAACGGATCGAGCTTTACAAGCTGCGTAAGTGGCAGCGGCGTGTCCGGGTGTCGGATGCGACCGAGAGGAACCTCGCTGTGGCATTGTCGGAGCTGAGCAAGCTTTCGTCGGCTCTCTCACTGCCGAAGACTATTCTCGAGACTGCTTCTGTGATTTATCGCCGTGCGATTAAGCGGCGCCTTATCCGAGGAAGATCTATTCACAATGTGACCGCGGCGGCGATCTACATGTCGTGCCGTCAGTGCGGCATTCCGCGGACCCTAGATGAGATTGCTAGCGTGTCGACGCTGAACAAGAAGGACATTGGCCGAAGCTATCGGTTCATGCTTCGTGAGCTGGGGATGTTTGTTCCGCCCTCTGCGAACAGGAATTATGCGGCTCGGTTCTCGAACAAGTTAACGATATCAGGGAAGGCGGAGGGAATTGCCATTCGCATTCTAGAGATCGCGCGGCAGATGAAGTTGACCAGTGGGCGGGGTCCAGCGGGAATCGCGGCCGCGTCCACGTATATTGCGACGGTGTTGACTAATGAGAGGAAGACGCAGCGGGAGATTGCGGAGATCGCGAATGTGACCGAGGTTACGATCCGGAACCGGTACAAGGAGCTTCTTGAGAAGCTGATGATAGAAGTCCCAATATAGTCCTTCTGAAGAGCGCGGTCCGAGACCTGAGTAGGCCCCGGGCCCCATGAAAAATCACGGTACAGATTCACTACCGGTTTCAGGACGAGATCAAGAACAGTGTCTATAGCAGTTCTAGAAACGATTTCGAAAGCGTTTCAAGAGCTAGTTTGATAATGGTTTCAGGAACTGTTTCTGATAGCTGACTCAACTACTAGTTTCAAAGGATCGGATTTGAAGAAACGTTTCCAAGAAGTTGATCCGAAAAGCGTTTTGACATCTGCCCAGCACAGGCAGTGTCACAGTATGGAGCGAAATATTCCCTGCGGAATGGAGCAAGGAAGGCATTAATATGACATACGTTATAGCGCGCGAGCTAGATGACGTATGTCATACGCACACCCCGAAGTATTGGTAAGCAGTGATTGGGTCCAGGAACACCTCAACGACCCCAAAGTAAGGATCGTAGAAGTCGACTATGACCCAGTTGCAAACTACCAGCTGGGACACGTTCCCGGCGCGGTCCTCTTCGACTGGAAGAAGGACCTCAACCACCCCCTCGAAAGAGACATCCTATCCAAACAACAACTAGAACAACTCTTCGCCAAATCAGGTATTGCACCGGACACGAAGATTGTACTCTACGGCGACTTCAACAACTGGTTCGCAGCCTACGCCTTCTGGGACCTACAATACTATGGCGTCAAGAACGTCGTACTGATGAACGGTGGACGGAAGAAGTGGATTGACGAAGACAAGCCACTGACCAAAGACATTCCAACCTATCCAAGCACCAGCTTCAAGGCATCAGGACCCGACGAGACCGTTAGGGTCTACTTCAAACAAGCACTCGACCTCTACCAGAAGCCCAATGTGAGACTGGTCGATGTCAGGGGACCGAAAGAGTTCACCGGCGAAGTCCTAGCCCCGCCTGAATACCCAACAGAACACGCGCAACGTGGAGGCCATATACCGGGAGCGATCAATATTCCATGGTCCCAAGCAGTCCGAGAAGATGGCACCTTCAAGAGCGAAGAAGATTTGAAGAAGCTCTACGAAGACAAAGGAATCGTTGCTAGCAGGGACATTGTCACCTACTGCCGCATCGGAGAAAGATCCTCGTTCACATGGTTCGTGCTAAAGTATCTTCTCGGCTATCCAAACGTTCGCAACTATGACGGATCATGGACCGAATGGGGAAACCTAGTCCGAAACCCTATCGAAAAGCCAAGCGTGACGATAGCACAACCGGTTCCGGCATAAGAGAATCTGCCCAAATCTCTCTTTTCCTTCCGTTTTTTCTGCCATTCTCCTCAGTGTTCTTTCCGAACGATGAAATGGAAGAGGTTTCCCTCTTGCCGCCAGTCGACGAGCTCGTGGCCGGTCTGATCAGTCCACCTTATCATCTCGACATATGACGTGGGATCATCTGTTACGAGATGTACAACATCTCCGACCGAAGCTGTCGCGAGAAGCTCGTTTAAACGGACAAGAACTGCGGAACACTCTGTCCCTATCTCATACATCTCATGGTCGGGAAAGGCTTTGAAACAGCGGGCATGAAATTCAGCGATCCTATTCTTGAGAGTCTCAGTTGCATCCACCGCTCGTGAGAGGAAAACCCTCTCTTCCTGCAAACCTAGAGGTTTCAATTTTGCAATCCATCCTTCAGTATATGGCATGTCGTTCAACAGTTTCGGCCGCCTGACTACTCGATCGTTTACGGTTGTCACAATCCCTGAGATGGGGGATGGAATAGGACCCACGAATTTCAGGCTTTCAAGTGTACCTAGACTGGCGCCCCGCTTTGTTCTCATTCCGACAGGGCGTAGACGTGCTGACGTGAATTTCCCCGCGATGGCTGAAAGAAGGCTAGTCACTCCAATGGTCACTTCCCGGTTTTCTTCACCCACGATCCAAGTGTTGCCTTCTAGATCATACAGAAGATTGTCTGGGAAGCTGCAGTGACTTAGCTCCAGCTCATATCACCTGAGAGGAACTGATCGCTAGTTCTCGGAACGCCCTGTGCATCGGAACGTAATCGGGAAGGCTCGCAGGTATTAGGACTGACGATTGATACGAAAAAACGTCCTCGCTTTTGAAAACTAGTTCAGGTTCATTCTGGCGCAATATATAATAGAGTACTGTTGGGATTCGCTGAATCTCGTCGCTATAAACAGATCCGCAACATAGGCATCATCGCCCACGTCGACCACGGCAAGTGCGTTGCCGGTGACAGTGTGATTACCTTATCCGATGGACGTATTGAAGAGATAGCCCAGATCTACGATAAGCTGAAGAGAAACGGCCCCGCAGCTGCTCAAGTTGACTCGCTGAACCCCCAGACCCTCAAGATGGAAGACAAGAACATCTCGCACGTCTGGAAGCTACACAGCAGCAAACTGGTGAAGGTTACCCTCCGAAACGGCTACTCGGTGGAAACGACACCAGAGCATCCATTCTACACCATAGCAAAGAACGGTGTGATCAGACAGAAGAGGGCGGATAGGATCGATAGGAATGACTTCGTCCTCGTTCCAAACACCCTACGATCTCTGCCAAGCAGAATAGAACAGATAAAATCCGAAATCTTGGAGGGATTGAGTTCTCACGACTATTACCTCGTCTATCTGGAAAAAAGGTTCTCCGAAAGGCTTGCGCGATTAGTCGAAGCCAAAGGAATGAAGCAAATTTATTCCAGCCTCCGAACGAACACTTCGTTCGAGGCATTCAAGGGCGGACTCGCCGTCCGTCGAATGAGACTGAACGACCTGGTAAGAATCACAGATTCGCTTGAGATACCCCGGGACCAGGTCTACGACCAAATTCGCAGACTCGCCTACAGGCTAAGCCACGCTAGGCCTGGCAGGCTTTCAAATCTGATCACACTGCCAAGAACCTGGAAACAATTCGAGGATCTAGCGTACCTTCTAGGCATCCTCTGGGGAGATGGTTCTTACCGGGCTAGCTTCACCAACGGGTACAGGCCACTTTTGGAGATCGCATCCCAGATTTTCCAAGGGGTTTTCGGTGTCAGCACGATCCTCGTGAAGGACAACAGAAGAAACACCTATCGACTCGATCACCACGGTGGTTTTAGCCTTATCAAATTCCTCGAAGACACCTACCAGTATCCTGCAAAGCAGAAAGCCCACAACATCGAACTTCCCAAGTTGGTCCTGAAGATGGGAAACGAACACGTCGCGGCGTTCCTGAGAGGCGAATTTGACACAGATGGTGGGGTTGAGAAGACTAGCGCAGTCATTTCTCTGACCACGGCCAGTGGCAAGTTTGCGAAACAAGTTTCAATCGCTCTGCTAAGATTCTCGATAATTCCGACGATACGCCAGAGAGGAAAATACTTCACAGTCACAATATCAGGGGATGATACTCGGAGGTTTGAGACTACAATCGGATTCACTATTCCAAGGAAGCGAACGGCACTACGCGCTCTCGCTCGGAGGGCAGTTAGCAATAGAAAGACTGGAATCGTGCCTCTTGACTGGCGGTCTCTACGGGAGATTAGGAATCGACTGGGCATTCCCTATTCATATTTGGAATCCAAAGTGCCCTTCTACCGAAGTTACGAGTCAGACAGGCAGAACCTCACAAGGCCGATCTTTCAAAAGATTGTCGATGCTTTTGAAGAGTTCTTGGTTTCGAAACCTTCGACGGACCCAGCTGTCTCACTATTGGGTGAATGGCGCAAGTTTCTTGAAGGAGAGATTCGCCCCGTCCGAGTTAGAGAGATAGCGGCACGTATCGGTTCGTTCGACGTCTACGACCTGACAGTTCCAGACAATCACACATTCATCGCTAATGGGATGGTCGTCCACAACACGACGATGACAGACAGCCTCCTATCTGGAGCTGGACTCCTATCACCATCTCTGGCAGGAACGGCCCTGGCCATGGACTTTATGGAGGAAGAACAGAAGCGCCAGATGACTATCAAAGCCGCTAACGTCAGTCTCTATTACGAGCACAACGACTTGCCTTTCGTCATCAATCTGATCGACACCCCCGGGCACGTTGACTTCTCGGGCAAGGTCACAAGATCGCTCCGGGCTATAGACGGAGCGGTAGTAGTCGTCGACTCCGTCGAGGAAGTGATGGTTCAGACCGAGACGGTCACTCGGCAGGCGCTCGAAGAGCGCGTTAGACCGGTTCTCTACATTAACAAGATTGACCGGTTGATCAAGGAACTGAAGCTGAACCCTGAGCAGATACAAGAAAGAGTTGCGAGGATAATCAAGGACTTCAATGCCCTCCTGGATTTGTACGCTGAGCCTGAGTTCCGGGAGAAGTGGAAAGTGAGTTTTGCCACCAACACCGTAGCAATGGGCTCGGCCAAGGACAGATGGGGCTTCAATGCTGTGGTCGCCAAGAAGAAGGGGATCAAGTTCTCCGATGTCGTGGACGCATACCTAAACGGGAAAGTGGAGGAGCTCAAGAACAACGCACCAATTCACGAGGCCATTCTGGGAATGGCGGTGGAAGTGATGCCCCCTCCTCATCACGCACAAGTTTACCGGATTCCCAAGATCTGGCACGGAGATCCGGACAGCGAGTACGGCCAAGCAATGATCAAATGCGACGACAAGGGCCCGGTCCTAATGTCTGTCACTAACATCGTCGTGGACCCCCAAGCCGGCGTTGTTGCAACAGGCCGCCTGTTCTCTGGCACAGTTACCGACGGCGAGCCAGTCTATCTGATCAACTCACGCACTCAAGGACGGGTGCAGCAAGTGGCCATATACATGGGACCACAACGTGAGATTGTCGGACACCTCAGCGCGGGCAACATTCCAGCCCTTCTTGGACTAGAAAACGTGAAAGCCGGGGAAACCCTTGCCTCGGTGAAACAATTTGTCCCCTTCGAAGCCGTACACTATGTCACCGAGCCAGTTGTCACGATAGCTGTAGAGCCGAAGTTCAACAGAGACCTTCCTAAACTGGTTGAGATCTTGAGAAAGCTCTCACTTGAAGACCCGAACCTAGTTACTAGCATCAACGAGGAAACGGGAGAGTACCTGATCTCAGGAATGGGGACGCTGCACCTTGAGATTGCAAACACTCTCATCACCAAGACCGGAATGGAGATAGTGACCTCCAAGCCTATCGTGATTTACCGTGAGGCCGTTCGGAGGAACGCTGGTCCTGTTGAAGGGAAGTCGCCCAACAAGCACAACAAGATCTACATCGAAGTCGAACCGCTTGAAGACGCGGTCTTGGACCTGATCAAGCAGGGAAAGATTAGCGAGTACGGCGACAAAGCGGAGATGGCGAAGACGCTACGAGCGGTGGGATGGGCACCGGAAGAGGCGAAGGGAGTTTGGAGCATAGACGAGCCCTTCAACATGATTCTCGACGTGACCAAGGGAGCCCAGTACATGCAAGAGGTAAGGGATATGGTACTTGCCGGATACCGCTGGGGAATCAAGGAAGGTCCTATCGCCTACGAGCAAATCCGAGGCCTGAAAGTAAAGATCACTGACGTCAGCCTTCACGAGGACCCTGTTCACAGGGGTCCCGCCCAGATAATGCCCATGACACGCAGAGCCATGTTCGTGGCCTTCCTGGAAGCGGCGCCAACGTTGCTGGAACCAGTTCAGAAGATTACCACTCGAGTTCCGAACGAGCTGTTGGGGGCGGTAACGAGTGTGATTACTCAGAAGCGTGGAAAGATTGTTTCAGTAGACCAGAAGGGACACTTGGTCTCGGTGGTTGGAGAAATGCCTACAGCCGAAAGCTTCGACTTATCCGAGGTCATGAGAAGCCAGACGCAAGGCCGCGCTTTCTGGGGACTGGAATTCGCGCGCTGGTCACCGGTCCCAACCTCTTTGCTTCAAACAGTCGTCGAAGGAATTCGGAAACGAAAGGGACTCTCGCTCGAACCTCCGAAGGCCTCTGACTTCATGGAAGCCTAAGCCCTTCCTTCCAAGCAAGAACCCTATAGCCTGAGCTATTTTCTCAGGCACGAATTCTTCCAATCGTTAGAGGCTATTGCGCGACGGTCTCAAAGGGCTCTGTCTGCGACGAGGTACCTGACACGACTTTAGGAACCGAATCTACGCTAGGTTTGCTTTTGTGCTCGGGAGGACCGGGCTCTATTCGAACTGCTCACGATTATCAGTACGAACCCGACTATGAATAGCACGGTAAAGGTCGAGTTGTCGAGAAATCCATTGATTGCCAACAACGCGGGTCCCACGATGAGGGAGAAACCGGCGATGGCGGTGAGCTTGCCCAGAGTTCTCACAAAGATCTTGAGAGCCGATACCATCGCGAATAGTTGAACCTAACGAATCTGCAAGAACATCCCAGTCGGGTTTCTGAGAAAACGCTTAGAAATAGTCGCCGTGATGGGTCCTACCAGCGGCCGTGGTCCAGAGTCAACGCTAACCTCCGAGGGTTGACGGGCATCCTGGTCTATGACACCGGCTTCCCATTACTGTATGGAAAGAGCCGGGAACCCGGGTTCGAATCCCGGCGGCCGCACCACTTCTAGCACACACACAGAAAATACTCAACAACTCACTAATTGACGGATGGTTCTGGGCATGTCAAAACCGAGAGTCAATTCTGGAAGATTCGTAAAGCTTTGAAACTGACAAACGCTTGGCAGTGGAAATTTTCACCGCTACCTTACGTTTCGCGGGAAGCGGCCGCCTTCGCTTTTGAGAACGCGCTTGGAGTCTATCTCATCTACTTCGAGTATCCGAAAACTGCGAGCACAGCGCCAACGATAGTCACGCTCACCCCGGCCGTGAGCGTTGGCTCAGTAAGAGATCGAGACGCGCCGCTGGGTAGAGGGAGCCCTAATCCAATCATAATGACGCCAATTAGGAAGAGGACTACTCCGGCTGCGAACTGAGGTCTTCGAACCAGCGCCAAGAGAGGACCCGAAGTGTAGTGCTGCTTCGACTTTAGATTTATGTTGCTCGGTCATTTTGCAAGTCAATAAGGCCATCCAAGGAGGTCGTGTCTTTTGGACAGATTTGCGCGGCAGGTTACCAAAGCAGTTGTGTGACGCCTTTGTCCCCCTGCCCGGTAACTCCATTGTGCAAGAACTGTGAGACCATGATGGTCTTGCCCGTTCCGGGTTCGCCGAGAACCAAGACCACCTTACCTTCCGGGAACCCTCCATCCAGGAGCGTGTCCAGCCCTGCTATCCCAGAGCTGACCCTGCGTGCAAGAATCTGATTTCCGGCCTTCTGAGCAGGTAGAGACATACGAATCACCTTGTCCGATAGACCTTTATGGATTCTGTCGGCGGAACCGCGTTTGGTATCTTCACACCACATTCGTTTTGACGTGCGATTGCTTTCGTCTTGGAATCAAGAAAGAAGTTACGAGGATGATTACGCCTATCTGAAGCAGTAACCCTGCGATGAAGGTCAGTGATGCGAGGGTTGGGCTAGCTTCAGCGACTGAGTAGTGTTCTGGTTGTGGGAGAGAAACCGCAAGAGTTGCGATCGAGAGAATAAGGGCTGCGGGGTATACCTTTTCGCGGCCGGTTGCCACTCCAATGGAGACGACCAAGTAGAGCCCCCAACCGCCAAGAATTGAGTAGAATAACCAGGAAGGGACCATGAGCGCGTATAGCTGCGCTAGGAGAGCTACTCCGACAAAGACCGATGCGTAGATGAGCCAGTTGACTCCGCGTTTCATCAGCCTCAGCCTCGTATCGAGTGACTTCAACCAGTCAAACTCCTAGTCAAAGGAAGGACCATTGGTTGCTCATATCTCGTCCATCTATACCCTCACGATCATTTGCGTCCGGACGGTTTTTCGGATTTACCCACGGAATTCTTTGCAGTCGCAGCGATAGTCGAAACTTGAGTAGGAACAGCGAGGCGAATGAGTCGACTTCGCGTGACCGCAGTTCGTACAATATTGCTGGCCTCCAACTTGGGCCACAGGCTCACTCGACGGGCATACCTTGTGGACCATCCTATCTTCGGTCTTGCCCTTTCCAATCTTCGTCCGTACAACCGTAACTTCTTCCTGGGGTATCCTGATCGGCTTGTGGCACTTGGGACAAAGATTGCTGCTCATTTGAGCCACCGGACCGCGACGGCAGCTAGCCTCGCTCGAGCTTTAGGGTCTTTACTTTATCTGGGGAAGGATCCTGCCAGGCCGAGCTTTGTAAGCGGGTTCACCGATTCCCACTGCAATCATCGTGCTCTTGTCCCCGGCGTGGGGTGAGAAAAATTCTGTAACAGCATCGTCAAAGAAGGTTGAGCCGGATGCTCCGAGTCCTACAGCGTAAGCAGAGAGGTAAATTTTTCCAGCTCGTATGCCCGCCTCAAATTGCGCTGCCCGATAACCTCTGTTGCCAAGAGACTTGAGAACAGGGTTCAGCTCCGTCATTAGGAAAAATACTACACTTGCATCGCTGAAGAGCTGTTGTCCGAGACAAAGATATCCTGACATAGAGCGATTCCTGAGAACTTTCAGTTGTTCGACCGAATTTGTGTCTACGTTGTAGAAGTAGGATCCCGGCGGGAGTCCTTGGACTTCATTGTCTATGAAGTAGAAATCAATCAATGTCTCGTTTTCGGGAAGGAAGTCCGCAGGGATCTTGGTCGCAGAAGCCTGGATAATTGTCGAGAGATGATCGAAGGAGACTGGTTTCCGGGCAAATTTTCGAGTGGACCCTCGGAGCAGAATGACTTCGTCCAAGGATGGAGACGAGTCTTCTTCCAACTTTCCTAATGGAAAGGTCGGCGCAACGGGTGGAATTGTTCGTTTGGATAACCTTCGCCTCCTCCTCCAAGAGTCAGTCTCCGATTTGCTCTCTAGTTGCGCGGCCTCGTTTGTCTCCCATATTGTCGAATAGTCAACCTCCTCCTGTGAAAGCGGGTTGATCCCTAGGGAGAGGCTCGTAATCGGTTGTTGCATTCTGGGAGCCCTTTCGGCGTGTTCTGCTCCGACAACAGCAAGCGCTACTGTCGCCTCTTTCCTTGTCTCTAGACCGAGAAGCTGGTCGACATCGGAATCGACGAAGCCTAGTGCAACCTTGGTAGCCAGGCCGGCTGAGTTGGAGGTGGCGAGAAGGTTGGCGACGATGACCCCTGAGTCCCAGAACCAGTGACGGTAGGATCGGGCTTCATACTTCCATGCATTCCT
>MNGO01000031.1 GCA_001918765.1 Crenarchaeota archaeon 13_1_40CM_3_52_10 | reverse complement strand
GTCGAATCCTCTCTTGCAATCTTGCCTGACTCCTTGGAGTGTCCTGAATCTAGGCGTGATTGGCAGACGAATCGTCCATTATCAATCCTGATATCGAATCCGAACAGGACGTTTGCAAGGGGGGATACTTCACGCCGTAAACGTGAATAATTCTAGGCGGATCAAAGCCCCGGATTGTGCTTTGATCAGTCGAATTCTCCCGGAATCAGTGCCAGATTCGAAATGTTTTGCGGAGGATAAGGGATCTTAGGGCGGAACCCGACCTAGCCTATATACTTGTCGAAACGCTTATATTCTAAATCGAACGCGTCGCTCTCGCTTTCCGAGTTTGGACTCTTCCAAGGACCCCTCCAAAACCAGTCCAGAGAGCGGAGACACAAACATTCCTCGGAAACTGAGGGAAAAACCCATGAGCACACCGGCCACAGGTTCACACGCACCCAAGGTTCACGTTTGTCCCGAATGCGGAAGCCTCAACCTCATAGAAGACTTCGACCAAGGTGAAACCATCTGCCAAGACTGTGGCCTGGTCCTGTCCCAGAACCTAATGAATCGCGGACCCGAATGGAGAGCCTTCACCAAGGAAGAAAAGGACGAGAGAGGACGGGTCGGAATACCAACATCCTTCTCCATCCACGACAAGGGACTCTCAACAGTTATCGACCGAGTCAACCGGGACGCTTTTGGCAGACAACTACCATTCGAGACACGAATGGAAATGCTTCGTCTCCGGAAGTGGCAGATCCGGACCAGGGTACACTCGTCATCCGATCGCAACCTCGCCCAAGCAATGGCCGAGCTGGACCGTCTAACCGATAGACTGCACGTCCCAGCCAACGTCAAAGAAGACTCAGCCGTCGTCTACAGGAAGGCATTGGATAGCGGACTTGTCAGAGGACGCTCAATTGCCGCAATAGCAGCCGCATCCCTCTACGCAGCATGCAGATCCAGCGAAACCCCAAGAACCCTCAAAGAAGTGGCCTCAGCAAGCCGAATCAAAAAGAAAGACGTTGCGCGCTGCTACCGTCTCCTGTTGAGAGAGCTGGAGATGGCGATGCCCGTCGAAGACCCGATTCGCTGCATATCAAAAATCGCCAGCCGTGCCGAAATAACAATACAGACCCAGCAATCAGCCATCCAAGTATTGAAAGATGCAAGAATCAAGGGAGTCGTAGCCGGCAAAGACCCGATGGGTCTCGCCGCAGCGGCACTCTACGTCGCCTGCGTTCTGCAAGGAGAGAAGAAGACGCAGAAAGAGATCGCGGAGATTGCAAATGTCACAGAGGTCACAGTCCGCAATAGGTACAAGGGTCTGAAAGACGCCCTTGGCTTGAGCGCTTAGACCAGATACTAGCGAAGGTACTGGCGCATACTCTGAATGTTATTGAATACGGTGCTCCACTGGGGCGACGGATTCGGCTTCGTCGTACTATATCCAGTCATGGAGATAGAGAACTTCACCCTCGGATCCCTAGAATAGTAGTAGATAATGTCCAGCTTCCTTTTCGGATTCGCATTGTAAAGACTCCTCTTCAAAGCGTTGAACAAGTATTTGTTAAAGAACTCCAGCTCAATCGAGACGGTTATCCGCTCACTCAATCGAGAACCTTCTAGCTCGCCTTACCCGTATATACTGGCTATACCTATTTATCGCTAGCCCCTGACGCCGACTAAGCCCAAACAATCCCATTGGAAAGCGCTGGAAACCCACAGCAATCCGGGGCGACTTGAAGCAGTAAGTAGCTCCAAAGCTCAGCCTTGTGGCGCTCCTCCGATGTCGTTCCTCTCTTCCCTTCCCAAGGTTACACTCCGGATTTTAGCGCTGTAGCTATGATGCATTAGAGAAGGTAGATGACGGAAAAGACGACCGTAATCCTTGCCCTGGGGATCGCCTGGCTTTTCTGGTTCCTTTTCTTCCTCTATCTAGGTGTCTGACCTACCCTCATTTGAGGGCACGCTTAAATACGCAAGTTGAACATAGAAAGAACGTGGACGATTACAAGGGAGCACTGGGCTTCTAGAATGGCCGACGTCTGTTCGACCTGCGGCCTTCCCAAAGACATATGTGTTTGCGGCACCATCAGCATGGAGCAGCAGACCGTAAAAGTTCGCATGGAAATGCGCAAATGGGGTAAACCCGCTACTATTGTCGAGGGTATAGATGGAAAAAGTGTAGACCTTCCTGACCTCGCAACAAAATTGAAAACCTACTGTGCTTGCGGCGGAACTTCCAAGAACAACGCCATCATCCTGCAAGGAGACCATCGCGACAAGGTGAAAAAAGTCCTAGTCGGATACGGTTTCCCCGAAGCCAGCATCGAACTTCACTAGGACGCCGAAGACCTTGTTCAGTCTCAAGGAAATCCTTGGCTCATTTCGCAGAGGTCCCGTCGGACTCCGAACCTGTCCCCGATGCGGCTCCTCCGTCGTAAGATCTCGAACCGCACTGGAAGGGTGGATGTTGCCCGTAAAGTATGTCTGCAAGAACTGCGGGTACGAGGGATTCGTCGCTTTAGAAGAGGAACGAGAAGCCGAGCCTTAGAACGTTCGAGTTTCAAGACGTCCTAAGGACCCTTGTTATTTCTGATTCGAAGACCTCTGGACGGTAGCGCCCTGCCCTGACAGACGATGCTGCAGAAAGCTCCCGTCGAAGACGATCATTTTCACCGAGCATGACGATCTGTCTTGCTGCCGCAGACAAGTTACTCCATCTGAATCCCACGTCGCTAGTGACAATCTCTCGAGGTCCACCGCTGTCATGCACAATGGGAACGCATCCAGCAGCCATAGCTTCAACAATCGTTATTCCAAAATGCTCGTTTTCAGCGCAGTGGACATAGGCCATGGCTCGACCAAGAATATTCCTCACTTTCCTCAATGGTGAGAGAACAAACGAAATGTTATCTGGGGCGGTCCTCTTCAGCCGCTCATAATATGCAGAAGTTTCATCTGAT
This sequence comes from Crenarchaeota archaeon 13_1_40CM_3_52_10, assembly GCA_001918765.1. GTDB lineage: Archaea > Thermoproteota > Bathyarchaeia > 40CM-2-53-6 > 40CM-2-53-6 > 40CM-2-53-6. The sequence goes on along the minus strand of MNGO01000031.1, from coordinate 18,254 downwards.
AGACTTCCTATGGTAACAAATCTCGTCTTAGGAACGATTCTAGCTAATTCGACAAATAGATGAAATCTCTTTTCCGGAACGATCCGGCCGATAGTCACCACAAGGTTCTCTCTTGGCTGCGCATTGCTGAGCTCGGAAAAAGCTTCGACCGGACAAGGAGGGTATACAGTCTTGGAATCGCGTTCCCACTTCTTCGCCACGAATCCTCGGGTAAAATCCGAAACGCTCAAAAGGGTTCCTACGCGACGAACTCGATTCTGGTAGTATGTGCTTGCCGGTCGATAGTACAAGCGCCACATTGGAGATTCGCCTGTTTGCAAATGAGAGAAATATTCTGGAAAATAGCAATACTGAACTACTGGAGCATGCGTTGAGGGCACGTATCCAATATCTTGGGTGCTAAGCACCATATCAAAGGAATCTCGTGAGACCGCTTTCCTGATCCAGCGCCAGTGATAGATTAGCCTCTGGTAGAGGAGAACCCGGGGACCAAGGACCGGCCTAAACGCCGGATAATAGGAGCGGTCGACCTTGTCGAACAGTCCAGGGCAATCGTAAAAGTCCTCAAAACTCGATTCATCAAACTCTTCACTCAGGAGTGAAACTTTGTGACCAGCCTTTGTCGCCGCGAGGATCGAATGAATTGCAACTCTCTCACCGCCACCCTTTACGCTCAAACGAGGGTGAACCAGAAGTATCTTCATAGACTAACCGCAGTGAGCTGAAGTCTGATCAACGCATCGGTTAACTGTTCTTTGAACTCCACATCTCTACCGTGAGCTTAAGTCCCTCTTGAAGAGTGTGCGATGGCTTCCAACTCAGCTCCTTCGATATTTTCGAGTTATCCAACACTAGATATTGCGGGTCCTGCGACTTCGGCCGCTGAGGGTAACCAGGCGGATAGGATCCAAAAACGATCTTCCCCTTGAACCCCGTCATTGCAGTCAACATCTTTGCCAACTCAGAGTTTGTAACGGGGTTGCCGGGTGACACGTTGTAAACTTGGCCTAACGCCTTGAGTGACTTGGCCGCGAGGATGTAGGCGCTGACGTGGTCTTCAGCGAACATATAATCTCGGATGGAGTCTGGAGCCCCAACATAACAGGTTTCTCCCGCGAGCATTTTGGAAATGAGATATTCAGTATAGAAGCCTCCTTCGCCCGTTCTTCCATAGCTGTTGATGGGTCGAAGTACTGTCCCTTTCAAATGGTACACGCGGTTAGCCATCTGAACGTATTGATCGGCGGCTGATTTTGTGACAGCGTACGGAGAAGCCGGATTCAGTATCGCATCTTCTGCGATAGGTTTGTTGCCGTCTTGCCACCCATATACCTCGGCAGTCGACGCCGCGATCAGTCGTGCGTTAGGCGCTTCTCCTAAGATTGCATGAACCAAGTTCACGGTCCCTTCGAAGTTCGTTGCGATATAGGGATAGGGATCGTCAAAAGACAACCTCACGGGAGTAAGAGCTCCCAGATGGAATATGATCTCAGGCTCTGAAGCATCCACAGCGGACAGAATGGAATGGAATGTCCCAAGATCTCCCTCTATGAGATGCACTTGGGAGATTACTTCTCTAATTCTGCTTAGTTCTCTTTCGGATGAATGCCTAACTAGACCGTGAACGTTGTAGCCATCTCTAACTAGTCGAGAGGCTAACCTTGAGCCTATGAATCCTGTTATTCCCGTAATTAGGACGTTCATTTTGACCTTAGTTCCCTCAACGATTCATCGGCTTCCTCAAGCTCTCTCAACGAGTTTACTGTGATGAAAGAGCCGCCGTGTTTGAAGGCTTTTAGCTTATTCATTTTCGCCAACTTAGGAAAGGTTGTTCTTTCAACATCACCTATTCTAGGCAGGTACTTCAGCACTTTCCGGTCGAAAACGTATACTCCCATCGAGATGAAGACATCGTTCAGAATCGGTTTCTCCACAAAACCCTCACAGAACCCCTTCTGGTTAACCTCGACGAGGCCGAAAGGCAACCTCGGATGTACGACCGCAATTGATGCCAAGCACCCATTCTCCTGATGGTTGTTGTAGATCTTGTCTAGCCTAAGATCTGTTATCTGGTCTCCGTTGAGAGCGAAAAAAGAAGGAGAATTCACGTAACGGGAAATGGCAAGACGAAAGCCTTCGCTTGTTCCGCCCGCTACCGTGTGAATGCTGTATTGGATATCTACTCCAAACTTTCCCCCGTCACCAAAGTAGCGCATTATTTTCTCTTTCAGATAGGCTACTCCTATCACTAACTCCGTTACTCCGTTTCGCTGGAGCCATTCGACAACCCATTCGAGGAGAGGTTTCCCGCCAACCTGAACCAATCCCTTTGGGATATCATGGGTAATAGGCCTTAATCGAAGGCCTTCTCCGCCTGAGAGGATTACCGCTGTCTTAGCAGCTCTCATTCGGTTAATCCACGGTCCTTCGGTTTGGATGGATCAGGGAACTCAAGCTCAGTTACTTGGTACGCGCTCTGTCCGGTCTGAATAAGTAAGGTTTCGGTCGTAGAGACAACTCGGCGTCACAACTGTCGAATTTTTGACATTCTATTTCACCAAAGTCAGGAAGGGCTTGCCAGAGTCTTCAACCACTCGATCGTTGGAGGCAAACCATCAGCAAGACGATACCGGGGACGAAAGTGGATCTTTATTCGAGCCGCTGAGATGTTGGCTTGACTGTGTCTGACTTCACCGACTCTAGATGGAGCACGAATGGGTCGAAGATTCCTCAGATCGAAAACACGAAGAACCTGTTCTGCAAGCGACAGGATGCTAGTTGCTCTTCCTGTTCCGATGTTCAAGATTGTCCCACCAGGAACACGATGAGTCAGCGAAGCGACGGTTGCTCTTATCACGTCCTCGATAAAGACGAAGTCTCGGGTTTGCCTCCCATCACCGAAAATTATCGGAGGTTTCCCGCGTATGGCTTCCCTTACAAAGCGGGTAATGACTCCCGCGTAGTGGTCTGATTGTCCCGGGCCATAGACGTTGAAGTACCTAAGAACAACAGTCGGAAGGCCGTACAGCCCGGCGTAGACCCTGCAGTAGTACTCCGAGGCGAGCTTGGAGGAGGCGTAAGGGGAGGCGGGTGAAGGGGTATCGGTCTCTCGACAACTCGACCTCTTGTTACCGTAGATCGCGGCTGTGGAGGCGAATAGGAATCCCTCACAATCTGTCCTGCGAGCGAAATCAAGCATTCGACAAGTGGCTTCTATGTTTGCTCGGACAGTAGGTAGCGGTCGTCGGACTGACTCCTGAACCGAAGTTTTCGCGGCCAGATGCACTATTCTCGTGCCAGATTTACTTCGCCACCTTGAAAGGGTACTGTTCACATCGCCTTGATAGTACGCTAGTCTCTTAGAGCTGGGGAAAATCTTCGGCCTTGGGATCTTGTCTATGGCCTCAACCTCAAACCCTTTTCGAAGAAGCTCGCTAACCAAGTGTTTCCCAATGAATCCTCCACCTCCGGTGACTAACACCGATCTACTGTTCAAGCCATCCTTCTCTCCAATGATTGTTCATCGATTCGGTCTGTCTTTGCCAAGCTGGGTCTTAAGATAACCATACAAAACGAATGGACGAAGTCGCACGATCGAGTGAAGGAGAGTTCGTAACGGGGAGACTCCGAGTTGGCTGCGAGCCTCACCTGCTTTGATCTGGTAGAACACAGACCGTTCAAGACTCATTTTGCGGAGATGCAATGCGACGAGACTCGTGTCCATCTTCACTTTCTCTCCGTGTTCCTTGAGTCTGATGTCAAGGTCGGTATCCGGAGCTATGACATCGCGAAACCCCGCGACCCCTGCTAGTGCTCTCATTGAGATGCTCCTAGCGCCTCCGCGGGCTTCTCGACCGAACGGTGCAAACAAATAGCTTCTCTCCCAGAAAGAAACAAGATAATTCATTAATCCCTGGCCCGGATCAGTCCGGACCAGGGCGGACACGGAGGCCCACTCCGCGCAAGAAGCAGAGGCTTTCTCCAGGAATGAAGGCGGCACGAGTATGTCTGCGTCAACAATCGCGAGAACCTCGCCTATGGCGCTCTTTCTACCAATTTCCAGATTCTCTGCATAGCTATTTTTCCATAGCGTTTTCTGTTTCTCAATGACAATCGAATTCCTTGGAAGCATGCTCTTGGACACAGCAACGGTCTCGTCAGTGCATCTGTCCGCAACAAGGATGATCCGTGCGGGTGGAATCGATTGTCGTAGAATTCCTTCGAGGGATTTTCGAATGTAGGATTCCTCGTTATGGGCGCAGATCAGTACCGTCACGTCGACGGGCAAAAGGAACTACTCGATGTTCACCGCAAGCAAATACACTATGGCGCCAACGACGAAGAAGAAGGAAAGGGGCATGTACCAGAGCAAGATACCTCCTGTCACCAATACGAGAAGTGCTCCCAGATCGGCCTTGTCCTTTCTTCTTGACAAGTCTATCTTCCATATTCCCAGAGAATAGAGGCTAACAGCCAGGATACCCAGCACGGCCGCGACGTTGAAGAAGAGCACGGGAAAAATCGAGCCACCAATCGGCTTGTCGTTGGAAATTGTAGGAGCTATGTTGACAATCGGCCCAAGCAGGAAACGGAGACCGTAGACCTCTCCGAGGCCGAAAACAGTCCAGGCTAAAGGAAGTATGAGGAGCCGTTTCTCCAAGTGTTCTCTCAAACCGTTTGCCGACCGATATTTCATATAAACGTTAGGAGGAGCATATATTTGAACGAAAGACGAAATTCAGTAAGCTGATCTTTCGAGCCTGGTATTATTTCTGGATTGGGTGCGGAACTTATGATGCCTTCCCGCTCGGATTTACGCGCTTGCCGTTGTGGGTGGGTGTGCCTATCATTCACGACATTTTCCCGCGCCTTTACATATTTGGAATTGTTGGTCTTCTAATTGTAGGTCCGATAAGCATCTACGCAGGACTCTACCACATCAAACGCACAGGCGCTTATTCCGCTGAGGCTTCGGTGCTTACCGAATCCAATCCCAACGTTCACAAGGCCATTCCGGGGAAGGAACCCGAGGTTTTCCTACCGTTGATGGTCCTGACGGCAAAGGGGCTCGCGAAAGTGATGTAGCAACAACACACCTTGACATTGGAGGAGCATGGAGAATTCCAGACTGTTCTTGACAAGGCAAACACGTTACTGAAAGGCGCGTCGGTTGGCCTGCCGAAAGATAAGCCAAAGAATTAGGAACTCGGTCCTATCATCTTAGATCGACCATGAGTTCAGAAATAGCCGGCAGCGCTATCCGAGTAGACGTCCTCTAGTAACAAAGGGATAATTAGCAGTCCGAGCTGGTCGGGCGATTGGAAGCAGATGAGCGAAGACCTTCCTCAAACGAAATATGTTGTGGAAGTCACTGTTCCAGAAAAAAGCCCCGCGACTCCGAAGCAGTACGTTCAAGATCTCAAGGGAGTCGTCGGCGGTAAACAGCTAGCTAGGATGAAGAGGGAGGCAGTTGACTGTCCTGTACTCGCGAAGACCGTCTCGTTCGCACAGTGCTTCGCATGTCCCAACTTTATCCGGCGGGTGAAGGGAAAGGTGGATTGTAGAGGGTTTCCTCTGCCAACTTCCGCCTGAGAATTGTGGATTGTACAGGCAAGGGCGATTCGCTGATTGAACGATGAAGCGCAGAAGCTAATGGAGGAGCTCGGTTTCTCTAGGGAAGGGTGCGCAATCTATTTCTCCCTCTTGGAAAAGCCATCAGGCGAGACTATTGAGCAGATACTGGCTCACTCAAGCTTTTCATCGCGAGAGGCTGAAAGAGCCGTGAAGGAGCTTGTTGAGAAAGGGATTGTCCGGGTCAGCAGCAACAAGCTCGAGGCGTCCGAGCCCAAGCAATTCGTGGCAAGAATTCAGGACATGAGAAGGACAGAGATGTCCAGGGATCTTGACGCTCTTAACGCTAAGAGCACACGATTACTATCGTTGCTGGAGCCGCAGTATTGGGAATTACGACTCGGGGTCAAACCGGAAGATATTCTGGAACCGCTGCCGACGCTTGAAGAGATGGAGGTTCGGACGGTAAGAGTGATTGCTAACGCGTTGAGGAAGGTTTCGATCTCTGCGGAGACCTTTAGCTGGTTCGGCAAGGTCAAAGAAGAAATCTATCGCGCGATTGAACGAGGAGTGAAATTCAGGCTCCTCATGACAGCCAAGGAATCGGACGCAGTCTCAAGAGCCCGCGAGGCAAAGGGATTGGGTATAGAGGTGCGACAACCCAAAGAAGACTGGTATCCTGTCAGAGGCACTTTGTCAGACGACAAGGAACTCGTGTTCCTCATATGGGCCACGAACGAGAGAGACGGTAGACGGCCCAAGTTCTTCCGGCCACATTTCACCAAGAACAATGGGATGATACGGGTATTCTCTGACGCGTTTGACAAACGCTGGTCCGACGCAGGCCCAATCTAGGAACACCTGACTAAATCCGCTGGTCGACGCACTTTTGTGCACTGCTACCCTGACCCGAGTTTGATGTTCCTGTGATGAATCGGGATGACTTCCGTTCAGGTCCGGCGAAACCGCTCATGCCGCGCAAAACCGCTGAACAATACCCCCCCTTTTCTGGCGGGGTCTCTCGGTGTCTGACAGGTTTTCCTGGCGAGACAGGCGATTCAGGGTATCCGGGCTTGGATGGCGAGGCGAATCCTGCCGTTTTTTCGCCGTGTCAAGAACGATTCCTCGGGCAGTGTAGGGAAGGGGTCCCAGATTTGAGACTAGGGCTGATTCTGGGCGATTCTCCTGGTATGAGGGAGACGGTCTGCCCTGAAGGTTACTTTCACGAGGGTCCAAAGGGACCAGTCGTGCGGCGCGAGGGTCGGTCGCTAAGACCCCCTATTTTTCCTGGACCATTCCCTGGCCGGCATTGATAACAGGCGAGTTCGGGTGATCAGGGCGCAATTCTGGTTCGGAATGGCCTGGAAAGATGGCGACAATTCCGGACGAATTTCGGGAGAGTTCATTGAGGGTTCCCAGATTGAAGATCGGGGTGTGTTTCGGGCGAGTTTCCATCACTTTACCGCTTTCAGGACTAGGGGTCGAAACTCGTTCAGTATTTCTTGGAGCTGGCTTTCCGTTTTCGCTTCAGCGTAGAACCTGAGCAGAGGCTCCGTGCCGCTGGCCCGAACCAAAATCCATCCTCGTTCTTTCAGGTCCACCCTTATGCCGTCGAGGCTGCTGGATATTCTGCCCTTGAGCTTACTCTTGAGGGCCCCGATAGCACGGTCTTTCGCTCCTTCCTTGCAAGGTATTTTCTCTTTGATCATGTAGAACTTGGGAAGCCGATCCAGCAATTTGGAAAGAGGCCTGCCATTCCTAATGATGGCATTCACAACTAGGACTGCAGCAATTGTTCCGTCTCTGACGGGATGATGAGGAGCGTAAAAGATCCCGCCGTTCTCTTCCCCTCCCAGCAAGGCACCCACTCTTACGACAGTTCTTGATACTTCGATGCTGCCAACCTTGGTAAGAATCAGTTTGCCCTTTCTTTTCTTAGCAACCTCCGATACCACCATCGAGGTGTTGATAGGCGCTACAATCTTCGCTCCAGGATGATTCATCAGCAACTCGTCCTCAATGAGTGCGAGAGTCCGATCGCCCGGCTGAATAGCGCCCGTCTCGTCGACAAAGATTGCCCTGTCGCCGTCCCCATCATGAGCTATTCCCAGATCCGCCTTTTCCTCTCTTACAATCTTCATAAGAGCTCCCAAGTTTTCGGGCCGCGGCTCCGAATTCCGACCGGGAAACTCGCCATCAATGATATCATTAACACCAATCACATGTGCGCCAAGCTTCCTTAGCAACCTCGGGGTCGTGAGTGCACCGACTCCATTCCCTGCATCGACAACGATCTTCAGATTCTCGATTCCGTCTCTTGCTAGGACTTGGCTCTCGAGCTTCTCAAAATAGGATCCTATCTGTCCCTCTCTGATAACTCGCTGACCTGGCTGATAACCCGCCCGCCATCTATCTCGATGAATTAGCGCTTCCATCTTCTCTTCCTTCGAACGAGGGATCTCTATCCCGTCAGAGTTAACTACCTTGAATCCGTTATACTCCGGCGGGTTGTGACTCGCAGTAATTATCACCCCCACAGATGAGGAAGTGTGCTTTACCATGAATTCCAAGGCTGGAGTAGTGATCAAACCACGATCCTCCACATCGTTCCCCTGGGCGAGCAGACCCGCCGCAACCCCTTCGAGGAGCATAGAACTAGAAAGCCGACCATCTCTACCGATCAATACTCGCCGTTTAGGAAACAGTGCTCCTAAAGCTGAACCGACGCGAAAAGCTAGGCCGGAGTCAATCTCTCTGCCAGCGACCCCCCTAATCCCGTTGGTTCCGAAGAGCCTTGGTGCCTTCACCATTTTGCTAACCCCCCCTTCCATCCTAGTAGAGGATAACCGAGTTCGGAGACACCGATGATCCTCCTGGGATGCTTAACTGTCCAGCGATTATCGACCCATGGCCTATTCTCGATTCCTTACCGATTACCACTCTTTCACCGATGACCGAATCTTCGACTATCGCCTTCTCGCCAATCGACGTTTCTTCAAAGACTATTGAATTCCGCACGATTGCTTCATCTCCAACAGTGACGTTGTCGCTGAGAATCGTGAGAGGGCCCACTTTCGAGTCCGCCCCCAAGCGCGTCTGTGTACCCAAATATGAGGGCCGTAAAATCTCCCTCCCGTTTTGGCTTGCCTCAGGTTCTCCAGCCCTTGGCTCTTGCTTCTCTAAGAGTTCTCGGTTGGCCCGTACATATTCCGAAATCCTCCCGATGTCATACCAGAATCCGTTATGTATCCAAGCTTGCATACGCCCATTCCGAACTAACTTAGGGAAAACCTCCTTCTCCAGGCTGACAGATCGGCCGCTTGGAATTGAGCGTACAATATTAGGACTGAGCACGTAAACTCCTGCATTCACAAGACTCGTGGCCGAGAAAAAAGCTGATTTTTCTTCGAACTTTTTCACCGTTCCGTTAGAGTCGGTCAAGACTGAGCCATATGGGGAAGGATCGCGGACGGAGACCAACGCAATTGTTGCATCTGCCTTTGTTTCTTCGTGCATCGCAAGCATTCGTCTAATGTCGATATCGCTCACGATGTCACCGTTTGTCACAAAGAATGGGTCATCTTTGCCCAGAAGATTGGCTGCGAGCCGAATCGGACCTGCAGTTCCCAAAGGTGTCTCCTCCACGGAAAACGCGACTGTCACGCCTGCTACACGTTGATCGACCTCGATCTTCAACCTATCTGAAAGATGATTGACCGCCAAGATGATCTGGTCGACTCCACCGGAACTGAGCCAGCGAGCCATCGACTCAACGAGCGGCACGCCAACAATAGGAAATAACAACTTCGGCTTAGAGCAGCTGAGCGGCCGCAACCTTGTTGCGAAACCTCCAGCAAGTATCAAACCTCTCAACTATGTCCTCTACAACCCGCGAATTTTTGACTCGTTAGTCCCCTATATTGTCTTTAGAGCCGGACACAGAATAGTTTGGAACTACCGATGTTCAAGAGGGGAGACGCGCTATAGTCTGGAAGCGTGATCCTCACGGTTAAGACCGGATTGTCATTTTCTCCCTGTCAGATTACTGGCTTCTTTAGCGTTCATGACACCCCAAGTGATCCGTTGAAGATCGGATCTACCGGGGCTGGAGTGAATCTTCAACAAGGAGTGACGACTTCAGTAAGGATCAGCCGAGCTTCGCGAACGAAACTTGCTATCTCATTTAACGGAAAGCCGCTCGCCCACCCAGTAGTATCGAGAACCGTTGTTCAAGAACATCTAGAAAGAAAATCGGAAACATTTAGAGTGACTGTCTCTCACAAAGCAATCCTTCCAATGGGTTGCGGCTACGGGACCAGCGGCGCAGGAGCGCTAAGCCTGTCTCTGGCGCTTAATCAAGCACTGGGTTCCCACCTTAGCAATATTGAAGCTGCGCAGATCGCTCACAAAGCGGAGGTAAAGCACAAGACCGGTCTCGGAACCGTCACGTCCGCATTCTATGGGGGACTGTTGATTCGGACCCGTGCCGGAGCTCCTGGAATCGCAGAAGTCAAGAAAATCATCCCCCCGTCTTCGCTGAGAGTCGTTTCAGGCGCGTTCGGACCGATATCAACTGCGGGTGTTCTGACCAACAGTGGTTTGAGGAAGCGAATCAATCTATGCGGACGAGGATTAGTCTCTATTCAGGTTAAGAGTCCTGAGACCAATACTTTCATCAGACTATCGCGAAGATTCGCAGATTGCCTAGGAATATTTTCCCCGCGCCTACGCGGAGCCATTGCAAACATGCAACGGAGGCAAATAATGTCTAGTATGATGATGATTGGGGAATCACTATTCACGGTAGTTCGCGGAGATCTCGTCCCTAAAGCCAAGGCGACCATCAAATCAGCAGGCCTCACTCCAGTGGTTAGCAAAGTCTCGAGACATGGAGCTGTAGTGTTTTGAAAATATCACCTAACCATCCACGTTTTAGATCCCTCGAGACCAGAGAGCGACTGGTCAAGGGATTTCAAAGTGGAGTCGTAGCTCCTGAGGGCTTGATCGCCCACGGCCGTGGAGAGGCATTCGATTATCTATTCGGCGAGATCACACCAAAATCCTCTCGACTCGCGACCAAAGCTGCCGTCGCGCTCCTATTGGGAGCAAAAAACCCGGTCATATCAATCAACGGCAATACTGCAGCTTTAGTATCACAAGATATCGTCAAACTTGCACGTTCAGTCCCAGCTGGGGTAGAGGTAAATCTGTTTCATAGAAGCATCGCGCGAGAGCGAAGAATCGCTTCTTTGCTTAAGCATAATGGAGCAGATCAAGTGCTTGGAGTGAACGCAAAGGCTAGAGTTAGGATCCGAGGAGTGGCCAGCCCAAGGCGTAGCGTCGATGCTAAGGGAATCGGTGACGCTGATGTTGTATTGATTCCGCTTGAAGATGGTGACCGAACTGAAGCACTTAGAAACGCCGGCAAGGCAGTGATAGCAATAGACCTCAATCCCATGTCGCGAACCTCCCAGGCCGCCACCGTCACTATTGTCGATAATATCATTAGGGCAATTCCGGAATTGCTCCGGATCACTCTGAGGATGAAACCTCTTTCGAGGTCTAGATTAGGCGCCATTTCTTCGGACTTTGACAATGAGAAGAATCTCGCAAGGGTAATGAAGGACATGATCGGATACATGCGAGGATGGGCGTAAAGTTGAGCGGAGGTCCCAACACCGAGAGAAAAAAAGTAACCGTCGCCGACTTTTCGAGAATGAAAACTCACGGTCAGCGCATTGTGATGGTAACATCATATGACTATCCCACGTCGATTATTGCGGATGACGTTGGAGTTGACTCGATCCTTGTGGGCGACTCTTACGGAATGGTAGTTCTTGGATACGACACAACAATTCCAGTGACTTTAGAAGAGCTTCTTCCAGTATGCCAAGCGGTCAAGAGGGGCGCGAGCCATTCACTGCTGATCGGTGACATGCCGTTCCTAAGCTTCCAGATCTCTGAGGAAAATGCAATAAGAAATGCGGGACGATTCATCAAGGAAGGAAGAATGGAGGCAGTTAAGATCGAAGGAGGAAGGGAAATGGCAAACGTGGCCAAGGCGGTTTCGAATGCGGGCATACCTGTGCTCGGACACATTGGCCTAACCCCCCAAACTGCAACTCTCCGCGGAGGCTACAGAGTTCAAGGCAAGAACGCTGACTCTGGCAAGAGCCTGATCGAGGATGCTAAGTCATTGGAGGATGCTGGAGTGTTCGGGATTGTCCTTGAGATGATAACAGAGGAAGTGGCTAGGGTCATTACGAGGACCGTCTCCGTCCCAACCATTGGCATTGGTTCAGGCAGATACTGCGATGGTCAAGTCTTGGTTTTGCACGACATTCTAGGGCTCTATCCCAAGTTTGTGCCGAAATTCGCCAAACGGTACACGGACCTTGCTTCAACAATAGGGGGAGCCGTCAGGGAGTACGCTTCTGAGGTCCGACAGGGCACTTTTCCGGAGGAAAAACACGTCTTCAAAATGGACGATGCGAAACGAGACAAGCTAGACCTGCGCCAGAAGTCCTGAAAACTTGCGCTTCGGCATTGTTGGAGCAGGGGCTATTGGCTGTCTATTCGGCGCAAGATTAAGACTGGCTGGCTACGATGTCACCCTTGTACATCGAGATCCGTCTATTGTCCAAGCAATCCAGAAGAATGGTGTTAACCTCCAAGAAATCGACGGAACTCTCACCAAGGTTCGCCTGCCCATCAGAAAGGGCCCAGCTAAGCTACTTGGGGCCGAGGTTCTCATTGTCGCAGTGAAAGCCTACGACACCAGAGCATTGGCGGCAACCTATCGTGGAAGAATACCGTCTGAGACGACAGTCTTGAGCCTTCAAAACGGGCTCGGGAATGTTGAGACCATACAATCTATGTTCAAGAACGAAGTTCTCGCAGCATCGACCACAGAAGGGGCATTCTCATTGGGTCCAGGCTACGTGGTGCATACAGGAAGAGGGCTGACGCTCATCGGAGACACGCGAAGATCAAATTCGGACACTTGCTCCCGCGTCAAGATTGCGTTCGACAGAGCAGGGTTGAAGGCGAAGACTAGTTCCAACATCCGTGGAGTTCTGTGGACAAAAGCCATAGTCAACGCAGCAATAAACCCGCTTTCAAGCTTGACCAGACTAACCAACGGTGCATTAGCCAAGAACGCAGAGATCCAAGAGATCGCCCGTAGCGCGGTGGATGAGGGGATATCGGTTAGCCATGCCGCACGGATCAGACTCGTTGGAGATCCGAGAAAACTCTGGCGGAGGATTTTGTTGTCAACTAGAGCCAACAAGTCTTCAATGCTCCAAGATATTGAAAGAGGCAAGATGACTGAGATTAGACAATTGAACGGTGCAATTCTTTCCCATGGGAGAATGACCCGTGTCAAGACGCCTGTAAATGAGATCTTGACAAAACTGGTATTGGGATTGGAGGAATCGTCAAAGACGACGTGAAGAGCCTAAGCGGTTTGCCCGGAGCGAACAGAGCGTTTAGTTCTTACAGGCGGTTCTAGTTTTGCCAGATTTCAAGGCCGTATCACACACCCGAATGGCCTCTATCGCGTCCTTCCCCGACGGGACGGGGTCCAGGTCGTCACTCACGACTTTCATGAAGTACTCAAGCTCCAAGCGTAACGGCTCATCCCACCGAATGTACGGTTTGGTCATTGTTTTCGAGTTTTCAACTGTTATTTCTTGAGTTATGTAATCGAGGTTTATCGTCGCCTCGCTCCCGGTAATTATCAGCGTGCGAACCTTGCGAGGTGTCAACCAGTTTGCATCAAGGAATCCCGTAACGCCACGGCTGAACCGTAGCATGATCTCGGCATAGTCCTCAAAAGAATGCTTCAATGACCCGGTCTGAGCGTAGACTACCGAGACGTTGTCCTCTAGGAGAAACCGCATGATGTCAATGTCGTGTATTGCCGTATCCTTGATTACTCCAACGTCCCCTATCCTGATCGGCCAACGAGCGACGCGCCTGCCGGTAGCAATAATGACCTGCCCTGCGGCTTTTTGGGTTAGTAGCTTCTTGACAAATCGAACTCCTGGGTTGAACCGTTCAATAAATCCGACCATAAGTTTCAAACCAGTTTTTGAACTGGTAGCGACAAGTTTGCGAGCTTGTTCCTGATTACCGGTCATTGGTTTTTCCACGAGGAGGTTCTTTCCGGCTTCTAGGACCTTCGTCCCGACTTGGAAGTGTGTATGGGTAGGTGTTGCGACAGTCACGGCTTCTATTTCCGGAATGCGAAGAAACTCTTTCGCATCAGCATACCATGGAACCGAATATTTCGAGCCAACCTGTCTTGCTCGCTCGCGATTAGAGTCGCAGATTCCGATAAGATTGCATTTGGGATTTTGGCGGAGGACTCGTACTTGGTTCTCGCCCCAGAATCCGGTTCCTATAACACCAGCGCCGACACGTTTCATGTCCCCGAGCTGCCTCTTCCAATCGAAGTATAGAAGAGACCTGCTCTTTCCACATTTGAAGCTTCCAGAACCCTTGACAGATCGCATACCGCCCCCGGGCGGCTCATTTCCGAGGCCAATTTCTGCGGACTTATTTCTTCAAAGTCCGACCTGTCCAGCGCTACCAGAACGCAGCTGGTCTTTGAAGCAGCTCTCAACGGCGTATTCTCTACCCTAACGCCGTCGCTTAGGACACCGGCTTCGAACCACTTATTGTCCTTCCCTGGATACACTGATAGTATCGCACCTCTCCTTTCAAGTGTCTGGATGATTGGTGGTGGACTGGGTTTCGGATCTCGGGGAGACTCCAGTCCACTGAAACCCAAGATTGCGATTCTGGAATGGCGGAAGCGTTTTCCGCAAAGAGACAAAGCATTCTTGATCAAATCCAGCACTTTTTTCTCTCCAGTCTCGTTGATCCGTCGAGCTGCTCTAACTACCCCCATGCTTCCTCGCCCACCCATGCTGCTGATAGCGATGTTGCTCGCAATCGCATCTCTGGCCACAAAGGTCCTAGGGATCCTCAAGTCGTCGGTTCCAGATTGTTTGCAGAGATCGAGAGCCTCGGAATAGTCCACATCATCGGCTTCGCACAGGCTGGCCAGTTCGAACTCCAACGCTCGCAAGACATCTCGATATATCGGTCCGAATAATCCGGCCGCCTCGGCGGCGCTGAGCTTTGTGCTGGTACTAACAGAGGGAAATATTGAGAGAAATATTTCCTGCGCTAATGAGGGTGTGCCTGACCCGGTTCCCGCGACGAGTTTCGGTTTCTCTTTGAATTTCTGAAGCGTCTCACCGCCCCAAAACAAGGGCACGTAGCTCAGTTGAACGTCTTTGCCAACTTTGTGGCCGCTGTGTTTTTCGATCATCTCTCGAAGAATTGTACCTGTGAAGTTCGGCCTGCACAACCCGGTAAACGTGAGACTTGCCCCATGAGGGAGAAACTTGCAAAGAGTCCGAGTGGTTCTCTCAAGCTCGCTGAACTCCCTCTGATTTACGGCGTGTCCAGTTAGGATAACAACCGCGGGGGGAATTGTCGCAAGGTCCTCGACATTTGACAGGAGGGTTGTAGTTCCCGCTTTCCGATGAATTCCAAGCAACCATCTCGCCTCGCCTAGCCCACCGGTTTCCGTTCTCCTTGTCCTGGCTTCGTCGAAATGTCCTACGAGGAGGTTGGGTTGGCCGGCCTCAGCAAAGAGGGTTGAAAGTAGGAGTGCTTCTGGTTGGTTTCCAACGATGGCAACCCTGGATTCGGAAAGTTGATTGTTCGTTCGAAACCACCCATAATTTTGCGGGAGTCGGTAATCCTCGCATTTGTGGGTTAACGAATTGATACGAATCCGTTACAATATTGCCGGTCAGGCAAGGGGAAGTTGCCATCCTTACGAGATGACGGCAATAGCCAGTTAACACGAATGGTGCCAACCTTCCTCAGGGAAATAATTAGAGGCTCAAATTACTTGCATCTTTTATCTACTTGTCGTTGAGCCTTCGGTGACTGCTCGGAAAATAGATTATGAAAATCTGGATTGAAGTTCTCACACCGAAGCAGGCGCTCTTCTTCGAGCCGTTGTACCGCGCGCTAAAGCGGAAAGGGCATGAGGCGTTGATTACAACACGCGTCTACCGAGAAGCCGAACAGATGCTCAAGCTGAAGAAACTTCGATTTTCGGTAGTAGGAAGCCATGGCGGAGGAACTGCCTTTGGAAAGCTCATCGCGAGCGCTGAGAGAATTACGAAACTCGGGAACCTGATTCAGAAATGGAAGCCGAACGTGGCGGTCTCATTCTCCTCAGTCGAGGCATCTCGGGTCGCCTTCGGTTTAGGCATTCCTCACGTTGCGGCTAATGACTCGCCACACTCGTGGATGGTAGCAAGGTTGACAGTACCTCTTACTACCTTTCTTTGTTGTCCTTGGATCATTGGTCGTTCTGTTTGGGCGGAGTTCGGTGGACCCATCAGGAAGGTCTTCCTCTACAAGGCATTGGACCCTGCCGCATGGCTCAAACATCATCGTCCAAGCGATACCGTTCTACAACAACTGGGCCTAGAGAAGGATCGGCCGATCGTAGTTTTCAGAACCGAAGAAGCATTCGCGTCCTATCTCATGGGGAAGTCTAGCGACAAGGAGCCCGTCGTAGGGCCAATCATTGACGAGATGCTGAGGCGAGGATTGGAATGCCAAGTGGTCGTCTCGACAAGGTACGGAATGCAAGCTCCCGTGATTAGAAAGCGATTTGGTGATAGGGTTACGGTCGTTGACCGGATAGTCGATGCCACCAGCCTGCTTTCGTATTCGTCGGCTTTTGTTGGATCGGGAGGCACCATGACCGTGGAAGCTGCGCTGTTGGGTATTCCATCGATTTCCTGCTTCCCTGGGCCCAAGCCTTTGTACATAGAGTACTTGGAACGGCTCGGTCTCGTCGAGACAATAAAGTCGCCTCGAGAGATCGCATCCAAGGTTCACAGAGTTCTAACCAACCCAGAGGCCTTTGAAAGCCAGAGGAGAAACGGAAAACGCCTCCTGGCAAAGATGGAAGACCCAGTCGCCAAGATTCTTAGCACGGTAGAACTAGCAGGCAAGCAGAGAAGAAATTGAGCGACAATACAGCTGCATTGCTGGATAGGATAAAGTCGAAGAAGGCGAAGGTTTGCGTTGTGGGCCTGGGTTATGTCGGCGTCCCACTCGCCGTAGCTTCTGCACAAGCCGGCTTTGGCGTAGTCGGTGTCGATGTCGAAAAGGAAAAGGTTGCCATGATCAACAAAGGCATTTGTTACGTCGAAGATGCTTACAGCGAGAAGCATCTCCCTGACCTCGTTAGGGCTGGATTCATCAAGGCCACCGAGAGCCTACCGGAGGGAGCTACTTCTTCCGACATAGTAATCGTATGTGTTCCCACTCCTCTCGACGCTAAAGGCGAGCCAGACCTCTCATTTCTCAGATCGGTCGCAAAGGGCTTGTCAAAGAATCTGGCAGGATTCAAGCTGGTCATAGTAGAGAGTACCAGTTTTCCAGGGACGACGAAAGATATCTTCCAACCTCTGCTGGAACGAGATGGGAGGAAACCTGAGAGGGACTTTGCTCTAGTGTACTCCCCCGAGCGAATTGACTATGGTAATGCGAGGTTCGGAGTCAGGAATATTCCAAAAGTCGTGGGAGGCATCAACGAGGACTCAACACGACTGGGTGCCGAGTTTTACAAAACTATCTTGGACGCTCCGGTCATCACTGTCGGAAGCCCTTCGGTAGCTGAAGCAACCAAGATGTTAGAGAACATATTCCGTTACGTGAATATCGCACTAGTGAACGAGCTAGCAGTTCTTCACGAGACACTAGGTGTTGACTTCGTCGAGGCGATAAACGCCGCAGCGACGAAACCCTTCGGATTCATGGCACACTATCCAGGTCCAGGGGTCGGAGGCCACTGCATTCCTAAGGACCCTTTCTATCTCGTATTCAAAGCAAAACAAGCTGGATTTGCACTACGCCTAGTATCTGCATCCAAAGCTGTCAACAAAATGATGCCAATTCACACGATTGACCGGCTGGCCAAGGCGCTAAAGGCCGGCAAGAAGAGTCTAGCACACGCTACCGTGGTTGTCTGGGGGCTGGCCTACAAGGGTGAGGTCAAAGATACTCGAAGAAGCCCCAGCCTAGAGCTTCTCAAACTCCTCAAGCAATCCCGAGCAAACATTAGAGTCTTCGACCCGTACGTCTCGAATGTTACCGTGGGAAGCAAAGTCTATGATTCAGGCAGGTCCGAGTTCGAATCGGTCCGGGACGCAGACGCGCTTATCATAGCAACTGCACACAGCGCGTTTCGAAGCGTCGACCTTTCGAAAATCAAGAGCCTTATGCGTGACAGCCCTATCCTATTCGATACAAGAAACATTCGAACGAGGCGAGAGTGCGAGCAAGCTGGATTCACCTACCTCGCAACAGGACGCCCATGAAACCAAATGCGCTCGGGGGAACGGGCGCGGATCGACCACTCTTGCGTCACGAGATGCTCCGTGCAATACCCCCCCTTTCTTGTCGAGACAATTCTAAATCTGGCAGGTATTCCGGGCGAATCCCCGGATTCAGGGTGCAATCCGGGCTTAGACGCCATGGCAAAAAAACGAGGTATTCCCGAACGATTCCCGGGCAGGGTAAAGACCATCTTCCAGATTCGAGATCAGGGCTGATAATGGGCGATTTCTTGAGTG
>MNGO01000050.1 GCA_001918765.1 Crenarchaeota archaeon 13_1_40CM_3_52_10 | reverse complement strand
AGAGCCATCTTCAGAGATAGTTTTGCGCTCAAGTCTCATTAGCTTTGGGATTCGGTCAAGAGATTGAAAACCATAGAACCAGCGACTAATCCATGTTGAGAGAGTTTTCCCCTATGTCCTGCAATTTACCCTCTCCTTTGCCCGGCTCCTTGAGTTCTAGGAGCCGCATCCGGGAAACAATCTGATATGCAGACAAAGTTGGCAAAACGAAGCTCTACGAAAGCGCGCCTCTTTGCATTAGTATCTATGTTGCTCCTCTGAAAAACAACATAGGGACACGAAGCGAGCGCCTAATGTTACTCACCCATTTCTTCTAATTTCTTCTGGTCACGCTTGCTAATCCTCACAAGAACTTTGAGAATCTAGACCCGGCGCGGTTGTCTCGCGGATCAACTCACACAATCACCCTCGGGAATCCGCCTTCGCAACTGATTTCTTTTGAGCACCGTTTCAGAGAACCCGAGAACCGGGGACAGGCCGTCAACTTTGGGCGGAACCGGCGCGTCTTCTTTTTCTAGGCTGGAGTCTGCCGCGGAACTTATGAACCCTGCCTAAACTTAAGAAGCCTTTGGGAATTGGAGATCAGGCCGAACCCGAAACTAACGTTGATACTGCAAATGGGCGCCTACCGTTTCTCACCCATCCAGGACGATCGGACCACCCCGAGCCTCGTGTTACCGAAACCGTCGACTCTCGAAAGCATTTTACCCTCGCCAGCACTCGCCCTTCTAAGGTAGCCAGTTGCCTAGGGCAGAGCGCCGCCTTGGCGCAGTAATTTTCACGGAAATGGTAGGCTACCAAGAAGCTCTCAAGCAGAACGAGTCCCTGGCGGAACATCGTCTCGCCAAGGAAAGATCGATAGTAGCGCAAGCAGCCTCCGCCAACAGTGGAAGGTACTTCGGAGACGAGACGGCCACCGGTAAAGGAGTAGGTCTCAAGGGCTGGCTAACAGGGCCCGGGCTGAAGGACAAAGAGAGAAGCCTACATTCAGCAGAGTGTCTCGTCCTCTTCGAAAGCGCCGTGGAGGCGACTCGATGCGCAATTGAGATTCAACGAGCCCTGCGCGAGTACAATCGTGAGGCCTCAGCTAGCAAAGACGTCCAAGTCAGGATTGCTATTCACTCCGGGGAAGTGACAATCACTGACGGCGAACTATCGGGAGAGGCTGTAGCAGTGGCCTCGAAGATAGCTCAGCTCGCCGAGCCCGAAGCGATACTGGTCTCAGATCGAGTCTTCGACCAGGTCAAGACCCAGATTACCCAGCCTCTCCTCAAGGTCGTACAGAAAGACCCGAAGAACGTCCGGTTCCCAGTAGAAGCGTACAAAATCCTGTTGCTACCGGAAGAGAGTCCCCCCGTAGATCAAGCACCGGAAACGAGTATGGGCCCGAGGCTGGCGGTGCTCCCTTTCGTGAACATGAGCCCCGATTCACAGGATGAGTTCTTTTCGGACGGCCTAACCGAGGAGATGATTACGGAACTGTCTGGGCTCGACGGATTAGGTGTGATAGCCAGAACATCCGTCATGCAATACAAGACCACCGGGAAAAACATTAGGGAAATCGCGAGTGACCTCAGAGTCGGCTACGTGCTGGAGGGAAGCGTCAGAAAAGCCGGGAACAAGATCAGAATAACCGTTCAGCTGATCGACGCGAAGTACGACAGCCACCTGTGGACTCAGCGATTTGACAGAGATTTGGACGACATATTCGCAATTCAAACGGAGGTTGCCGAGAAGGTCGCCGGGGCTCTTACTGTAAAGTTCCTGGCCGAAAAATCACATAGGGACACCAGCGATATGGCTGCGTACACGATCTTCATGCGCGCAAATCAGCTCCTCCAGCAAAAGACAGAATCAAGCCTCAGAGAGGCCCTCTCACTTTACACTCAAGCAACCGCAAGAGATCCTGGATTCGCCCGGGCCTATGCCGGTATCGCCCAGGCATGGTACAATCTAGGAGCGTCGGGATTCGAAGACTTTGGCCTAATGATCAAAGAAGGCGAGCGGGCCGCGATGAAATCCATCGAGCTCGGCCCGGACCAGGCGGAAACGCATGCCGCCATGGCAACGATTTACCTGGCAGAGGACAAGTTTGAGTCCCTTCGTTCTGAGCTTCGAAAGGCCCTTCTGCTCAACAGAAACCTCGTCGACGCCCACTGTACCCTGGCAGAGGTACAGGTGTCATTGGAGGGACTCGACGCTGCAGTCAAGTCCTATGAAACCGCTCACGAATTGGACCCTATGTCAATCGGGGTAGCCATGCACCTAGCTCGCACGTACCAGATGGCCGGAAGGACCGCTCCAGCCTTGGAGATTCTTCAGAGGCTGCTGCTACTCCACCCGACGAGTCCGTTGTCACAGATCGGACTCGCTAAGTACTACACGTGGAGTGGAGATTTTGCCAAAGCGCAGGAATCCATTGACGCTGCCGCGAAACTCGGCGCAGACGAATCCTCTCTGAAACTGTCCCAGGGCATGCTGTATGCGGTGAGCGGAAGGCGAAAGGAAGCCGAAGAAGTGATCGGTTATTTCAATGGACTAAACGGAGAGAGCGCAAGGCTGCTAGGCATATTTCCCATAGCCTCGGCACTAGGCGATCTGGATCTAGCTTTCAAATGCCTTATGCGAATGGCGGACCTGCACTCCTGGGATTCGGCGATTAGATACAATTACAACTACTTCTTGCTCAGAAAAGACCCGCGCTACAAAGTATTCTGCAAAAAAGTCGGCATCCCACCCTGATGTCATATCTCGCTTCACGAGGACCATTCCAATGGCCCAAGAATGAGCAGTAATGTCCCGCCTTATCATAGCATGGGTAATGCAAGCGGCCGACTAATGTCACCAGCACCTTCCGTATGATTTCCGAAGGCGTACACAGGTTTGGATGATTGTTCTCTAGGCGAGAGCTCCGATTTTCGGTTCCTGCCTGGAGCTTAGCGAGTAACCTGAGTCCTCAAGAATTTGTGGGAATCGAATCTCGGGTTTGATTCCCTTCTTGGGAGTCTGGTCTGAGCACTCGTTGCGAATCTGAGATGTTCGAGCACCGAGTTCTGGCACCCAGAGGTCTGGAAACTAGGCACAACATTATTACGTCCTATGTCTTTCTATCAATCTCATGTATGTTAGGGTCAAGAGGGTCGGATCGAGACGATACGCCTACCTGGCGAAAGGCGTGAGAGAAAAGGAACGCGTGAGACAGATGACTCTCTGCTACCTTGGCCCAGTGGCAAAACTCGGTTTCGGCATCCCTAATGACATTAGGAGAAAGGTGCAGCAACGGTTCCAGGTAAACTGGGAAAAGGTCGAGGATGAGATCCGCCAGATCCCACTTACTCTCGAAGAAATCTCCCAGCTAAGGCGCGAGAACTTTAATCCCACAGCCCGAACCCGCAGCGGCCCTCGCCGTTCCAGAGCCAAGGGCGAACTTTCTGCTTTGTCGAAACTCGCCGCGTTAGGTTTCAGGGAAAGATTTGAGAAAATCGGGGACAGAGAGTATCGTATGCGATGAGTTCTAGGAAGCGTCTTAGAAAGACTGTGTCCGGCTACAGCCGCTTTCGAAATGCACAGTCGGTAGTTCCAAGGCTCAGAAAAGAGCCTGACGAGTTAGCGAGAAAAATGCTTCTCATCGGATACCTAACTGAGAGGCTTGAAAGGAAAAAACCTGAGTCCGTATACCTAGTTGGCGGCCAGGCTGTAGAAACGTATACTGCCGGTCAGTTCAGGACAGGCGATATCGACATCGTGACTCCAGACTCAGAAGCGGCTGAGGAAATTTTGAAACGAATAGGATTTGAGAGAGAAGGAATGATCTGGCTCAACAAAACTCTCGGGTTGGCAATCCACATTGTAGGCCCAACGCCTAGAAACTTCGAAAAGGCACGCATCATTCACGCTGGCCCTTATCAGGTGAGGATTGTAGGCGTTGAGGATTTGATAATAGATAGACTTGCCGCCGCAAAATTTTGGAAGAGCCAAGTTGACTTGGAACAGGCTAAAGCTCTGTGGAAGGGGTTTAGGAAGCAAATTGATCTTCAATACCTCAGAAGGACAGCTAGAGAGGAGAAGGTCGAAGATGTTCTACCTTGAAGCGTATGAGCATGGTTCTTGTTTTTACCATGGGTCCCGAGGGTAGAACTAGTGCTCCAGGTTCATATCTCCCACTAGACGTCTGGAAAGCCCTGTGCGAATGCCCTCCATATCGCGGACTAGATCTTTGCTAGTTTTTCGAGTAATTTCTTGTCTCTACGAAGAGTTTCTTCTACCATCTTGTTCCACTCTTCGTCACTGATCGTTCCGTAGACTTCTTCCTGCTCTCTATCTTGTTTCTGGACCATTTGTGGATTACACGTTATTCTTTCCGCAGCTTGGCTAAATTTGTTGCTATCCATTTCTCGACTTGTGCGAGAGATTCTTTGCCTGCTGCGATGTCGGATAGGAAGTGGTAAATCCGCTCGGGGGCCGCGGTGAATTCATAATCGTTGACTCGAAGGAAGAGGGTTACAAGTTCGAAAGCAGTCCTCTTGTTTCCGTTGACAAACGGGTGCTGGACGACGAAATTGTAGAGAAGATATGCAGCCTTCTTCACGATCTAGAATTCGGCTATGCAATTCCTCGACTTGGTTAACTGTAGGATAGTTGAGTTTCCTTGTCGGCTTAGAACTGGTCATGGTCGCCCCCTATTCCCAAGCAATGCAGCATTTGCGCGTACAGTTCGTCCCGTTTCCTATCTGAATAGTTTTTGTAGGATAATTCGAGGACTCTGTATCCCTTTTTCCGCAATAACGACCGCAGTTCTTCATCATCCTTGGTCATCTGAGTCTTTCCTAGATGTACTCGTCCGTCTACAAGACTAGCAGTGGTCTAGGTTCTGCTGGAAGGTAGAAGTCGACAAATGTGATCGGTATCTCTATCTATGCCTGATACTGGACCCCGGAATCTTGCAGTTTGATCGCTAGTTCGGTTTCCATCCCTAAGTAAATCCAGCGTGACGCTGAAGCCATGTGAGAGAGCGTAATGCTGTTCCAGCGAGGATCGTCTAATATCACTGGTGCCTCCTACGTACAGTCGATGAACATAGGCGAACGAGAAGTGACATTGGGACACGAAGCGAGCGCCTAAAGTCACCTGCTCTTCACATCTAAGTTTAGGGTCCTCTTTTTCGGACTCATCTCGTACGCATTGGCCTAGCGAAATCGGTGGAGGGTATGGGCCCAATACCTAGATTCGGGGTCTTTTTGCGAGCCAAGCTTAAATAGTTATTACGTTATAACTATTCTCATGTCCCGAGTGTTGGCTGGAAAGGTCAGGAGAGTAGGGAATTCCATGGCGGTAATAATACCGAAGGAGCTGTTAGAGGAATCAGGTGCAAGCGAGGGAGACACCATTAAGCTCTCACTAGCGATTCCGAAGGCCAGGCGCGAGATCGGGTTGGAAAGCATTGCGGGCAAGGACCGAAAGGCCCGGCCGTTTCTAAGAGAGAAAAGGGACAGATTCTAGTTGCTTCTCGACACCAGTGCCATAATCGAGGTCCTACGACATCCAAAGACTTCAAAGGAGTTCAAACTGATCCAGAAGCACATTGGGGAAGAAGAACTCTACCTGCTTGTAGTCCAGCTCGCCGAACTATCGGACTGGTGCTTTGCTCACAATCTCCCTGTAAGAGAAAGAACGGAAGAAGTGAAGAAGCTTGCGAATATTATTCCACTCGACGAAGACATATGTTTGGAAGGCTCAAGGATCAAGAATGAGCGACGAAAGAAAGGCTTCGGAAGCTTCGGTCTTCTAGACGGACTTCTGCTTGCCGCTGCTAGATCAATGGGCGAACGAGTGCTGACCTTCGACCGAGACTTTGCAGAAGAACAAGACTGTCTCGTCCTTCCATAAAATACTAAGACTGCACTTCGATACAACCTAAGGGGTTTTGAATACACAGCAAATACGCACATAGGTACTGCAAGCGACCGCCTGAAGTCACCGGTTCTGCAGTGCTAGGGTAAGCCTTCAATTCGATCCTAATTATCGTTGACACTAACCTCTTTGAAACGGGTGAAAGAGGATTTTTAGAATGCCTTTTTCGCAGATCGCCCACGCGACCGTCAATCTCTTACCTGTGAGAGTGGAAAAAGTTAACGTCATGGAGAGCCGGGGTGGCCGGGACGACCCCCATATGGCAAGGCTAATATAACGTACGTCATATTTTCACTCACCCTTGACCCAAATAGAGAAGTTGTTGCAAGCGAACAAGGACTACGCCAGAACCTTCAAACATGGAAAACTGCTCATGCCCCCAGCGAGGAACCTGGCCATACTAGCGTGCATGGATGCAAGGCTCACGGTAGAAGACTTTCTTGGACTTCAGACAGGCGACGCGCACATAATCAGGAACGCGGGGGGAATCGCCACCAATGATGCTATCCGGTCGCTAATCATATCCCACGAACTCCTGGGGACAAAAGAGTTCTTGGTCATAAATCACACAGACTGCGGGATGTTGACCTTCAAAGAC
Organism: Crenarchaeota archaeon 13_1_40CM_3_52_10; assembly: GCA_001918765.1. Lineage (GTDB taxonomy): Archaea > Thermoproteota > Bathyarchaeia > 40CM-2-53-6 > 40CM-2-53-6 > 40CM-2-53-6. The sequence goes on along the minus strand of MNGO01000050.1, from coordinate 7,179 downwards.
AAGGACCTCCAGACGAAGCTGCGGGACAAGTACAATGCAGACGCGCGAAAGGTAACCTTCCACGCGTTTGACGACCTAGCTGACAATGTGAAACAGCAGGTAAAGAGGATAAGAACGACTCCCTTCATTCCGGAAGATATACCCGTCCACGGTTTTGTGTACCACGTCGAGAACGGATCACTAGAAAAAATTGTCTAACACAGAAAGCATCTTGTAATCGTTAGCTCGACCAATGCTCGAAGCGATATTCCCGGTTAACAACCCTTTTGATAGTCTAGCTGAACGCGAATGAACTGAAAGTTGACACAGGGACACGAAGCGAGCGCCTAATGTTACTGCACCCATGAGGGACCTGCTGGACCACCATCACGTCGACAACTTGCTGACAAGATCCTTTGAACCCGCTATTGAGAGAAGGAAATTGAGTTGTGTCGATCATTCTCTCTGTAAGACTCGGTCGTAGCCGAGAATAACACTCTCTGGCCGTCTTCCAAACGACCAACGAAACTTGGGTGCCGACTGGACGTGAAGCACACTGGGAATGCGATTTCGAACCTCAGGTCCGGTTCCCTCTAAGGCACTACCGTCACGCTAGTGTCCGTCCTCAGTGTAGCGCCTACTTGGCACAATTTCGCGTAAAACTGGTAACGAGCCCCACGACTTAGGGCATTTGCGCAGAAAATGTCTGCGGTTCCCCTAGTTTCCGGCTCGCGGCCCCCCATTTTTGAGCACGGTTTTTGGACTTTGGGTTTTGAACTTTGCATTTTGCATTTTGGGTTTTGGTTTTGGGCCGTTTGCGATAAAAGAGATAACCAAACTCACGTCAGCAATGGCGTAAACGTAACTGAGAATATGTTCTCGGCATGCACTTGCAAATCTGGCACATTACATCCAGACAACGTTGTCGGGAATTCGATTGGTTCTCTTTTTAGTCGACCATGTGCCACTGAGAATCATGACCAAGCCTGGGATGGTGAAGGAGTTCGCCTGGATCGCGGTAGATTATGGCAAGGCACTCTATCAATACCACGAGTCGCTAGAGTTGGTGAAGCGTGAGAAAGAGAGTCTTCGAATTTTCCGGAAATGGGCCAGAAAACCGCAGACTCGAAAAGTCAGCGCGCACGCTCTCGATTCGTTGCGGCAGGAAATCCTCTCGACACAACAGCATATCTGGTCGGACTCAAGCACCTGCAAGTATCTGCGCGGGGAGGTCACACGGCTGGAGCGCGCTCTCGCAGCCCAGACTCGCAAACTTGTCGCGACAGAGTGAAAACCAGCCGCGACCCTGATCCAGACTAATTCGTAACCGTTGCCAGCTGAATATGCCAGCAGGTGCAAGCACAAGCACGAGCAGTTCTCTTAAACAAGCACAAGCACCAAATCGTGCTCAAAACTCCAGGCCCAGGGCCCCGGCCAGGCCTTGATCCCCAATTCCCGAGCGTGTTTGCCTGCTTCTGCTTCTTTAAGAGACTCGCTTCTGCTTCTGCCTCCGGTCGGTCTCTTGGCAACTCCCTCACGAGTCAATGTGATCACATTTCGATTCGTCCTAAGGTGCCAAGCTCTGTGCAGGAAAAGCAGGGACTCGCGCACAATGATTGGTCAAAGCCACTAACAATGTTTTCTTGATTCAACCAATCATTTCTCAGACTAACATGGGTACCAAAAGCGACTCCCCAATGTTACAGCATCGATGATCGACGCCGGAGGTTCTGAAACCGTCGATCATTGCAGGACTCAACCGTTCCCTCTTCTTTTTCGATTCTAAGAGCATTCCGTCGGGCTCAATAGGTGTAACCTCGGAGTTGGGATAGTTGGCATTGTCAACGACGGCAGACAGTTATTTCGCCAACTCGTCCAACTTCGTTGGCCATATTCTTGGCCCTTTTGGCCCGGATTTTGAAATGAATTACCTGCTCGTGCTCGTTTAAGGAAACTGCTCGTGCTCGTGCTCGCACTTTTGCAGGGATCGACAAGGCCTCAGACTCCCAGACCCCCGTCTCTCTGTCCCCTTCGGTTCAGCTGGCGTCTGAAGTCAGCATCCAGTCGTCTCCCACATTATTCAGTCTCATTTTTTCCTCAATCTCCCTTTTCAGCTTCAACCGTTCTGTTATCTGAGACAAACCCGTGTCCAGCACCATCACTGTCTTCTCCAGCATCTCTGCTGGGTCGGGATGCCCCCTTCCATCTTTTTTCTTGACGAGAGGTTTCACGATCTCCTGCACTGCTTTGGCATACCGGATTTGCGGGAAAATGAGACAAGCCCTTAACAAGTCCGGAGGACGTTCTATTAATAGGTGACATTAGGCTGCAACCCGAAATTAACATTGGTACGCTTGGTCATGTCGACAATGGAAAGAGCACCATTGTCCAAGCGCTCACAGGGGTTTGGACAGCTAGACACTCTGAAGAACTGAGACGCGGTATCACGATTCGTATCGGATATGCTGACGCATCGTTCTACGAGTGCCTATCCTGCGAGCCTCCATTCAACTATTCGACGAGTAAGATCTGTCCGAACTGTAAGAGCGAGACCAAGTTCCTAAGGTCGGTGAGTTTCGTCGATTGTCCCGGACATCACAGCCTCATGGTCACAATGCTCTCCGGAGCGGCGATTATGGACGGAGCGATGTTCGTCGTCTCGGCCAACGTCAAGTGTCCACAAGCCCAAGACCGGGAGCACATGTTGGCTGCGCAGATGGTCGGGCTGCGCAAGATGGTAGTGGTCCAGAACAAGATTGACGTGGTGGACCGTGCGAGGGCGAAGACGAACTATCAGGAAATTCTTGACTTTACGAAAGGGACTGTCGCCGAAGGGGCGCCGGTGATACCTGTTTCAGCCCAGCATAAGCTGAACATGGACGTCTTGATAGCGGCTATACAAGAAAAGATTCCTACTCCCAAACGGGACTTCGCGGTCGCTCCTAGAATGTCTATCCTCCGGTCATTCGACGTCAACAAACCAGGTACCGAGGTGGAGAGACTTCTGGGAGGAGTTGTCGGAGGATCCGTGGTTCAAGGCGTCTTCAAGAGAGGAGAGGAAATAGAGATCAAACCGGGAATAAAAGTAGGGGAGTCGAACAGGATCACCTACGAAAGACTCGTCGCAAACGTGGAGACCCTGCAAGCCGGGGACGGAGAAGTCAAACAGGCATCACCAGGCGGTCTGGTCGCGGTTGGAACCGACTTGGATCCATCGATAACAAAATCAGACGGGCTAGTTGGAAATGTGTTGGGACGATCAGGCACACTTCCCGACATTTTGGAAAAGGTCAGCCTCGATGTTGACCTATTCGAGAAGGCTGTCGGTACAGAACAGCTGGTCCCGGTGCAGAAGATCAAGATGAACGAGCCACTAGTTCTCAACGCGGGCACCGCCGTTACCTCCGGATTAGTGGTCTCCGCAAGGGAAGACATTGCAGATGTACAGCTAAAGAAACCCATCTGCGCTGACGCAGCGTCAAAAGTCGCATTGAGCCGGAGAATCGGGGAAAGTTGGCGCCTGATAGGATTCGGAACAATAAGATAGAGCTCAAAGCATCACTATCAATGATAATAGGCTTCGCCAAAAGTCCGAGCAGAAAATCAAAATAGGACCAGCGAGACAGATCCAGATGGAATACGGGGTTCCGGGTTCGAGAATCGTTATCCTGGCTGTTGGGACCGGCCTTCTCGCTGCAGGGCTCATAGGGTACTTGACTGGAATGATGACGGTCGGTGCGGTATCCTACGCTTGTAGAGTCCAGGGAATCCCCTGCCCCGCGGGCGAGGGAGCTACTCTTCAAACAGGACAAATGGAAGAGTTCTGGGGAGCAGTCTCAATAGTTGCCGGGACAGTTCTCGCCGTGCTAGGGCTGGGAATGGGAGTACGATCCAATCAACAGAGTCATCTTCTGCCTAAAGCTCGCCCTCAAAGCGACTGAAGCCCCCCCAAACATGACGACTGTGCAAGCCAAGAGTCCTACCCTTTCAGAGAAATCCTATGATTCGGAACAATTCGATGAGTGAACTTATAGTTGGATATGTCTATTTATACCAAAATCTGTCCGAAATGCTGAGACAATAAATACTAGCCAAGGTCGGTTCCTTTCACGCGGAGTGGCCAAGCCAGTGAGGGGCATACTTCAATTCGTAAGCTTTCTCTGTTCGGTCCTCTGGGTAGGTTGTATTTGATGATCATCAAGAGACGATCGACGAAAGTTGCGTGGCTTCTCCTCGCGACTTTCCTTTTCTCATCTATGCTAGTAAATGCCATAGTTCCGGGGTTTGGCGCGGCTGGTCTTTCATCTTCCTCCGCGAGCACGAGCCCTGGCACATATTTCGACCATGTCGTAATCATCGTCATGGAGGACCATGGAATGATCGAGATCTGCGCGCGAAATCCACCGCCGTGTTCGAGCGCCAACGGGGATCCTTACGCGGCTTCGCTGGCGAACACTTACGGGATAGGTTCCCAGTACCTAGGTGTGTCCCACTTTAGCCAGGCTGACTACATCGCGCTGCTGGGAGGAGACATCTACGGTTGTGTCGGGTATCCATGCACTCCATCATCGCACGCGAATCTCGTGGACCGCTTGGAAACTGCAGGACTGACCTGGAAGGGTTACATGGAAAACCAGGCCGTCGCCAGTGGATGTGATCCAAATTACAATCAGCCGTATACTCCGGAGCACAACCCGTTTGTGTTCTTCACCGACATCACTAGCAACCCTGCCAGATGCTCCCACGTAGTCCTGGCCAACCCGAGCGGCTGCTCTGCGACAGACTGTACTTTGATCAACGACCTCAACTCAGGATCAGCGCCTAACTTCATGTGGCTTACACCAAACGACTGCGACAACATGCATGGATACACAGGTGGCTGTTCCGCCTCGATTCCAGTCGGTGACGCGTACCTCAACGGTCTAGTGCCGAACATTCTGAACAGTCAGACTTTCACAACGCAACGAGCTGCTCTCTTCGTTGTCTTCGATGAGGGAAACGGGTACTGTCCGTTGAGCAATAGCTCGGAGGACTGCGTCTACGCAGTATGGGCCGGCTCAGGGACAAAGACCAACTTTGTCACAACCAACCTCTACAACCACTACTCGTTCACGAAGACAATAGAGGCGAACTGGAACCTGGCAAGTCTGGCCTCCAACGACGCAGCTGCCACGCCAATGACCGAGTTCTTCACGTCCACGCCACCTTCACCCAACTTCAACCTCACACCTAAACCCCCCGCGCTCACTGTGACCATCGGGGGGTCCAACACTTCCTCCATTGTCGTGTCCAGCGTGAATGGGTTCGCAGGCAATGTGTCTCTATCATCGTCAATATCACCTGTAGGGTCAGGTAGCCCATCAGCCTCCCTAAGCTCCAGCTCTGTAACGCTTAGCTCGGGAAGCTCATCCAGTTCAATTCTCACAGTCTCATCCACAAACACCACGGTTGCTGGGTCATACAATGTTACGGTAGCTGGAGCCAGTGGTGGGCTCTCCCATTCTGTCATCATCCCTGTTCAAGTCGGTCTGCCGAGGAACTTCGCCCTCATAGTCTCGTACGATGGTAGAGTCTACAGGTACTATTCTGACGGGACTAACGTTCTCGTCGGAAAACCTGTTGGTAGCCCCCTCCGACAAGTTGCCTGGAAACCCGATGGATCCTACGCCCTAATTGTAGGAGACCAAGGCGTTATGCTGACCTATGATAGCACCCAGCTCGCTAGAGTCTCGTCAGGTATTGCAGGAACTACTAACCTGAACAGTGTGGCCTGGAGGCCCGACGGTTCGTACGCGCTAATTGCAGGAGCCAATGGGCTCGTCTTCAAGTACAATGGTACTGGTGTCACTAGGATTGTCGATCCTAGCACTAACAATATTCGCTCGATCGGTTGGAACCCGCAGGGCAACTCTGCCCTACTTGTGGGCGACAAGGGAACCGCACTGTTGTACCAGGTCTCAGGCCAGATCACCGTCCTTTCCTCCGGCACTGGGCAGCCTCTTTTCGCGGTGGCGTGGAATCCTGATAGCTCGTATGCGCTGGCCGGTGGCGGAGGCGGGGTCATTCTGAAGTATGATGGCACATCCTTCAGAGCCCTCAACACTACTGGCATTGCTCCTGCTGCTAAAACAGTTCGGTTCAACTCATTTGATCCCACCGGCAACCTCGCTCTCTTGGTGGGCGACTCGGGCCTGGTGGTGACCTATGATGGAACGAAACTCGTCTCGCACAATAGCGGTACAGCCAACGCTCTATACTCTGCAAGTTGGTCTGCAGGGATTGCCTACATCGTTGGCCAGAAAGGGACACTCCTGTCCTATTCGGGAGGAACCTTGACGAAATTGCAGAGCGGCACTACAGCTAACCTGGGAAGTATAGATTGGAAACCTAGTGTGAGTGTTAGCAAGCGAGCCACTAGCACCTCTGTCGCTTGTGCTCCTTCAACCGTGGTGGTTGGCCAGTCCACATCATGCACAGCTAGTGTGACTGACACTTCACCGGGAACTGCGAGCACTCCTACGGGTATGGTGACCTTTACTCCCGGCGGTACTTGCACGCTTGCAAGTGGCTCCTGTTCGATAAGTATCACGCCAACAGTGGTTGGCACTCTCAGCGTATCGGCTAATTATGGTGGTGACTCGACGCATGGTCCAAGTACAGGTGGGACTGTTGTAACCGTGAGCAGGCGCTCCACCGGGACCAGCATAGGTTGTAGTCCGAACCCCGTCAACCTTGCTCAGTCAACAACATGTACGGCCACCGTGACCGATTCTTCCCCAGGCGTTCCTAGCACTCCGGCCGGCACCGTAGGTTTTACGAGTACGGGCGCGGGCTCCTTCACGGGTTCTCCCTGCAGCCTGGTTGCGGGATCGATCGGAACGGCGAGTTGTAACGTGACCTATTCGCCTTCGGGGACGGCTCCGCGAACCGATACGATTACCGGAGTTTTTACCTCGGCTGCGTCTGATTCAGTCCACAACGGAAGCCAGGGCATGTTCTCGCTTAGTGTTGGTGTTGTAGTTGTTGATCCGACGAGTACGAGTGTCTCCTGTTCGCCCGGGACTGTCGTAGTCAACCAAGCGACGACCTGTACTGCAACAGTTACCGACACAGCTAGTACTGGGGCGACGCCTCCAACTGGTACTGTCACCTTTACTCCTGGTGGAAGCTGCACTCTCAGCAACCTCTCAGGTGCTTCTG
>MNGO01000052.1 GCA_001918765.1 Crenarchaeota archaeon 13_1_40CM_3_52_10 | reverse complement strand
TTGGCACTGCGGTTCGCAAGAGCGGCATTAGGCGCGAAGACGTGTTCATAACAACCAAGCTCTGGAACAGCGACCACGGATACGAAACAGCGATCAAAGCCTGCGACGACAGCCTCAAACGGCTCGGACTGAAATACCTCGACCTCTACCTAATCCACTGGCCTGTCCCCGAGATCAGAAACGAGAGCTGGGACGCTTTAACCAGATTATTGAAAGATGGGAAATGCCGGTCTATCGGCGTCAGCAACTACACAATCCAGCATCTAACAGAGCTGCTCGAAGACGCAGATGTTGTCCCGATGGTGAACCAGGTGGAGTTCAGCCCCTTCCTCTACCAGAAACAACTTCTAGACTACTGCGAGAAGAACAAGATACAGGTTGAAGCGTACAGCCCGTTGACCCAGGGCGCGAAGCTGAACCATCCCAGAATCCAGCAGATCGCAAAGAAACACAATAAGACCCCGGCTCAGGTGTTGCTGCGCTGGAGCCTCCAACACAACCTCGTAGCCATACCAAAATCCGTCAGAGAAGAAAGGATCAAAGAGAACAGTCAGGTGTTCGACTACAACCTCACGAGTGAGGATATGAGATTACTCGATTCGCTGGACGAGAACTTTCGGAACTCCTGGGACCCGACAAACCAGCCCTGACAATCCCGATATTCCTTTCTCAGGTCTCTATCCTACTTATCCCACGATTAACCCGTCATCCCTCATATGAAATGCGCCGAGTGTCTCAGAGACCTCCAAGACGTGGCCAAAGCCGACAACTCCAACCTCTACCTCTGCGGACTCTGTCACGAAAAAGAGAGAGTCCACTGGAAAATACTACTATCGACTGATATGGAAGAGCAAGCGTTTCTCGCCAATACTCTCAGAGTGATCGAGCGAGCCGAGCTATCTCGTCCAAAGGACTACGGAAGAACACCGCGTACTCAAGGATAGGAAAGCCGAGGAATCAGCTGAAACTATCCAGAGAGCATGTGACTAGAATGGTTTACCGCAGGACCCGCAGAACCGAGTCCCAGCTGCACTCCGCGCACCACACTTACCGCAGACAATGCCTTGGATCTGAGGAGGCTGCTGCTGGACCATAGCCGCCACCGGCATTACCGGTGCCATTCCCGCGTAGCCTGTGGAGAACGGTGTCTGGAACCGTGAGATATTCGATCGTATGATCCCGTAAGCCTTCTCCGCGTCACTATTCGGGAGATCATTGAGGTTCAACGGGTCCCCGCCAAACCGCAGCGTGATCTTCACGGTTGATCGGAGTATTCCCTTGTCGAGAATCGCGTTGGCGACATCCGTGTAGTTGAAATCGGTGAAATCCTTCTTCATCCCGAGACCGTGCGGATGACGCAGAATAATCCGTTGAGTAGTCAGCACAACCGAGTCGATGTTGATCTTCGGATGATAGATCTTCTGCTGGATAAACAACTCGACCTGCTCACTGGGACCGAGTATTCGTGCAATGTCAGATGGGACGTTTCCCAAGACCAGAACCTTCCAGCAAGCCAAGGTGATGATCGGGAATATCTGTTTTCCAGTACCAAACCAGAAGAACTGAAAGATCAGGCAAGAAGACTCGCTGTAGCCTTCGTGAGCTTCCGGATCTCCTCTTCTAACGGGTCCAGCTCGACCTTCCTGTACAAGAAGGGAACACCGACGACCATGCAGAACCATTCAGCCATTTCCCTCGCATCAGGAAAGTTGAAGACCGTTCCATCCACAGTCGTTACGGTCCAGCTGTTCTCCACCTGATCGATCTTGTAAGACAACTTTATCGTCCGAATACTAGAAAACTTGTCCAAGTCTTACCCCTCTGTCCTCCAGGATCAATCCACGAGCCTAGAACCGCCTGTCCGGATTGGGCCCGTCGCCTCACGACAGGACTCGCTCGACCGGCAATATGAGAATGGTGTTCCCTGCTCTGTCATGGCCAAAGAACCCGGTTTTAGACAGCTGAGACGCGTGAAGGAGACCGTTGGAAGAATCGGGGAAGCCTAAAGATAGGAGAATTACCCGCGTATTCTCTCGATACTGAAGGGTTTCAGCTTTCCCTCAAGCCAGAGACCCGCATAGTTCTCTTCCCGTGGAACCCACTCGAGCCTAACCGAGCCTAGTTTTTCGATAGAATCCCTCGCTTTCTCGCTCAGTTCGATGAGCTTGGAATCTTCAACCCGCCATTCTCCACTAACCTGGTATACCACAAGCTGGGAGTCTGAGCGAATCAAGATCTGACCAAAGCCACTCTGGATTCTTCCGGTTGTCTTGTCCGCCCACTTCTCGGCGATCATTGCCAGGGCCTTGAGCAACGCGTAGTACTCTGCCTCATTGTTAGTCCTGTCTCCGATAGGCTGCCAATAGATCCTTAACTTGCCGGTATCGGCTTGGACGGATGACTCTGAGTAAGCAATAGCAATTCTCGCGTTTCGAGGTAAGCTATTCTGCTCGTTCCCCCGACTCTCCCCATCAACATAGAAGATCGGCATATTCTGGTCTGGCCAAAAAAGGCTTGGTTAGACTACCCATCCGAACATGCGCATGATAATCGGCGTAATATCTGCCTCGATCAAGCCCGCGATCAGAAACAACGGCGCAAGCCCGACCACGACATACACTGCCACCCGGAGAGTCTTCGAAAGATACTCATCACTTTCCGGCCCGCGTCGGAACTTGGTCTTCAAAGCTGCGTAGCCCAGTCTCATCCCGACCGATCCCGAGAGAACGAAAGACGGGATTTCGATAATTCCATGCGGCAGAATCGCCGCGAAAAACATCGTGAGACTCGGCGACAACTGTGGAGCCACGAGGACCCCGAGAATGAAACCGTTGAACATTATAGTGATGAAGCTCGGAGCCCCAAAGCCCAACCCAGACAATCCAGTAGCAATGGAGACAAGCCAGTTGTTGAGAAAAATGTCAACGCCCAACGCAGGCAAAGCAGGCACAGGCAGCTGTGCAAGCAGACTATTCCCGTGTCCCGGCTGATAGCCTAGGCTCAAAAAATAGCCTGCTACGCCATTAACGGAGACGTAGTAGCCCATGTAGATTCCAAGCGCGAACCCGAGAGCGGAGAGAATATGAAAGGGAAGGTTCCTCGGTCCAATGACAAACTTGAACCCTTCAGCAAGCCCCATCTTGATCTTCAGCCAAGCTGCCCGCGGCAGCCGGCGAAACATGTCCTGCCAGATCGGATTGGAAATCTGAAACGGCATCTCTGGAATCGACGATCCCGCATGATAGTAGATCATCGTCTTTGTGAGATGAAGAATAGGGGTGAGAAGGAAGCTCAGAACCACGGTGATGAGCGATGTCAGAGGAAGTCCAATGACGCTTGCGAGCAGAACCACCAGGAGAAGAAGTGCCTGAAAAATAATCCGGACAACCACGTAAGTGAGCGTGATCCCAAGATTGTGGCTGGCAGCCCTGAAGCTCTGCCGGATAGCTCGCAACCCGGAGACCCGGTCGACAACAACTGCAGGGTACGAGTAGACAGTAAACACTGCAAGAATCAAAGACGCAAAGAGAAGCGGTTGAAACACGCTAGAAGCTGCGAGCAAAGCCACCAAACTGGTCGTGCTGTTGACACTTGCTGCTGAGGCTACGATGAGCAAATAACCGATCACAGCCGGACCCCAAGTAATCAGGTTAGATAGGAGCAAGGTCCACGCCATCGGCCTCCATCTACGAGAACCATTCTCCAGAACAGACTTCACCGGCACACTATCCCCATTCCAAGCGAAAACATACATGCCATACTCCGCGGAATAGACGTAGCCTCCTCCGAGCACAGCGACGAGAACAAGCGCGACCACCGTGACCGCAACCACAGGAACGAGCGTAAACGAAAATGCCGGGTCCTGAAAGACACCAAACAAGCCGGCGTTACTGTACTCTGTAAGAAACCCGGTCAGGGAACCCGCTAACGCCCAACCTGTGAGTAGTAGCATTAACACGAGGGTCAGAATGGATTGCAGGATGAGTTGGAGGGCGGATCCCAACATTGTCGGGATAATGATCACGGGATGTTTCCTCCATGTCCAGAACGACTTCTGGAAGATCCTGTCGAAGAAGATCCTCTTCAGACCGAACAGGGCGTTTCTTGCCATCTATGCAACTCCCGAATTGACGATGGCGGTATCCTGCAGCGCCCGGAGCATGTCAGCTTCGACCTGCGAATGGTAATGGAAGTGGCCAGTCGGATCCATCATGGATAGGTCTATCCAGAAGAGAGAGAACATGCCGACGGTCAAGTAGATCAGGACGAGAGAGCCAACAAACCCGAGTACGGCACTGGATAACAGTTCGATTATCGAAACGACAACAATCGTGACGCCCAGGGCGTCATGTGAATGCATCGGAGCATGTTTGACAGACATTCCTCGTGTTCCCACAGTTCTAAAAGTCCTGTCAACATCCTCGAAGACCAAACCTTCCAAGCGGCTATGTTTCGCCAGGTCTCGTGAGAGACGCCACTGTGCCACGGCAAGGAACGCCCAGCCGACAAAAGGAATCGATGAAAGGAGGGCCCAGAGCACGGCACTCTTCTCCCGCTCTCCCCGAACGAGATTGTAGAAGCCTTCCTCAGCCGAGTTCAGCGGAAGAAGCGTTTGGGAGCTAGATGGTCCAGCTCGGGTTTCAAGCGCACTTAGAGCCTCTAAAAGTAGGGCCCGAGTTCTACTCGAATGTTCATTGCCCCTGTTCACGAGCGTGAATACTACATAGGCGGCTGCGGCCGATGCAGCCAACCCGAGTACGCCTAGCCCGGCCACGAACGGTGTCGGGTTGATGAGGATTGACGCGGAGATTCCATTGCCTACGATCTCCGACGCGCCCGTTGACCACCACGCGACGGCAAAGACAGCCCACAAGAGATAGCTCGCAAGAGGCAACAACAAACGTACAATCGGAATTTCAATGTCAGTCTTCATCCTCATTTGAACTAGAGCTGAAAGAGACTGTTCCTGGTTAACCGCCTGAGGTGAGGTCATAGACACACAGACGGATTTTCCCTGTCTAGCTTGGGGGAGGCGCAGGAATCGGAGCTGGCGATGGTGTCCCGGACAGCTGAGCCATGATAGTGTCTTCCATCAACATCTGCTGCCGGAAGTGGTTGTTGGGGTCTGAGACCAAGACATAGACCCAGTAAACTGCGAAGATGCTCCCGGTTATCAGAGTTAAGATGAAGTAGAGAGCAAAACTCCGATCCGGAATCGGAGGATTTCTGTAAGGGAAGTTTATCGGGACTCCGAGCGCGTTGAAGGTTCGGAGCATGTCGTTGATGAACAAGTCCTCTCTCCTCTCATGTCTGAAGAAGTCCTTCATCAAGAAGTACCCAGCGTAAAGCATACCCAAGCCTGAGACGAATATGAGAATGGCCCAGAGCGTTGCATTCTTCTCAACTTCCTCCAGTCGAGCCTCCTTCACACTTCTGTCCATGTTGTTGAGGAAAATCGAAACATCAGCGCCCTTCCTCGCGGACATCTCCCTCGCCATGCTGATGATGTCCTCTTGCAAGAGGATCTGCCGGTTGAAGTGTGTGTTGCGACGACTCACCAGCTTGAAAATCATCACCGCGACCAGAATCAAAACCACGAAATAGAGAGAATACAAAAGGAATATCGATCCAACCAGAGCGGCAGCTATAGCGGAACCCCCCGTAGTAGTTGTTCCAGACGGTCCTAAGGAACCGATGGCTGAGAAGATAGCCGCGAATATTACGACCACTACCACTATTCCCACCATAATCGGCAAAAGAGGAACTATGGCCCATGCACCGGACATCTGTTTGTCGCTTTCCAGTCGCGTCCTTAGGTCGCGCCTGAGGTTCTCAAGTGGGATGCTCAAGTTGGGCTCTCTTCTAGATCGCATCGCCTGGTTTTTCTATTTAAGACAATGGAGTTTCGACTCACCGAGGTAAGATTCTATGAGTCGGGAGATTTTGTCCGACCCAAGGTTGGCCAGTCTTTAAATGACCGGGACCTTTCGGTGTTCGTTTTGTGCGGCCGTGGTCTAGCCTGGTCTATGATATCAGCCTGCCAATGCAGGGCTAGCAGATCGCTGACGACCCGGGAAACCGCCTCAACAGCGGTTCGGGAATTCAAATCCCGGCGGCCGCACCATGAACAGGTTCGTTTGGGAGATTGGCGTGATTGAGCTAGACTCGACTAGAGTCCCATGCTGTTGACTACGTTTCCAGAGTTTCCGTCCACAACAAGGATAATCTTGTTTCCTTTATGATCGTATCTCGCAAACCATATTGGAACATGCAACAGCTCAGCATCGGAAACGTCTTCCTCGGAGGATATCTGCTGGATCATATGGTATTTCGCGTGCGCCTTCTGTGATTGGAGCTGGTCAACAAGGGTCTTCGCTTGGTATTTTGCGGCGTCTTCGCTGATATCGCCGTTCAGCGTTTTGATCCCCTTTGGAAACTGTGAAATGTCAAAAAGAGTTCGACCCTCGAGAGCGAACTGGTAGTCGCGCGGTTGATAAGTCGTAAGCGCCTTCAGCGCTATTATTGGAAAGTTATAGTTCTCGTTCATCTGAACCGCCTTTCTGTTCCCGCCTCCGCGATTCATCATTGAACCCAGCATTGCACCTTCTAGCAACGGTGCACTACCAAACCCCCCTCTTCGCCCTCCACCACCCATCCCTCCAGCCAGGACTCCGAACAACGCCGCCGTTGTGGCCACGGTAGCACCCTCAGTGACCATGTCCGTAGCTACGATAGAAGTTCTCGCCGAGATGGCAACGAGCCAATACGGCACGAGCGAGAGTGTCATCTCCTCAAGCGTCGAACTCTCCTGGAGATGTCTGTTGAGAAGCCCCCTATCCATCATTGACCTGACTAGGGAGGTAATCTGATCGGTTGTCGGGATTTTAAGAGGCAGCATTGTCTGCTTCTGAATATTTGCCCAGCCCGCGTTACCTAGAGTAATGCTGCTCCCACAGTACTCGCAAGTAATAATCATCTCACCAAACTTTGGAGAAATAGGCGCCCCACAGCTAGGGCACTTCAACGAAGTTGCCCCTGAAGGCGCTATCACCTCAACCGTTCCAATGTGACCACCACTTGGTTGATTTGGATTGGTTGTGGCGGCCTGGTTTAGGCTCGCTCCACATTTGAAACAGAATGCCGCATCATTCGGTAGTTGAGTTCCGCACTTCGAACAATACAAATGGAAGCGCCGCTTAACCGGGTAGACTTTCCCACAGTAATTTGAAGTTATAGTGCAAAGCCCCTCGACATTGAAGAGAATTGCTTGGAAAGGCAGATATTCGTCAGGTTCAATCTCAGACGCTCGAATGAACGATCAAGAATTCCTCAGAGCGTTCCATGAATCTCCTCTATCCGCTGATGATTTCAGACATCGCGGCCACCTTAGGCTCGCCCGGCTCGTTTTGCGAAGACACGGTCTAGAAGAGGCGTTGCAGCTTCTTACCCTTGGGATAAGGCAGTACGCGATCTCCAAAGGAGCCGGTGGCACCTATAATGAGACCCTAACACAGTTCTGGATAACGCGTCTTGAACCATGCCATACAAGCGCACCCTTTCGCTCAAGAATTCGAACAGTTCATAGACACTTGTCCGATTCTACTGGACAAACAGCTTCCATTCCATCACTGGCGACGAGAAACGCTTGGGGGCAACCACGCGCGTTCTGCCTGGCTGGAACCCGATTTGCGGCCACTACCGTTCTGAATCCTGGACAAACCTGGACCGACAGCCCTAGCTACGAAGTTTGTTACAATGCTTCCACTCCGATCCCCCCAAACCACGGGGGCTCAATCCTATTACCCCCTGTTGGACCTGTGTAGGTTGGCTTGCCTAATCCTTTAGTCATGCACCACGAGACTATGGGTGCCCGGCTTGAAGAAAGCCGGATTCCATTATCTTACACGAATCCAGCTGAAGAGTATTGGGCCATTCGAAACGACTCTGGGATGGCTGATCTTTCGCACCTTGGCCTACTACATGTAACTGGAAAGGACAGACTATCCTTCCTCAACGGACTACTCACTAACGAGATATTGAAGATGAGTGAAGGAACAGGCATCCGTTCAGCGCTTCTCACCACAAAAGCCAGAGTTCTTGCGGACCTTTACCTCTATGCACGAGAAGAGGACCTTCTCATTGACACCGGAGATGTCCCGGGACCTGGCGTTCGAGACATCCTCGACCGTTTCATCATCACAGAGGACGTACAAGTCAAAGATATTACTTCTGGATTCGTTCATCTGACATTGCAAGGCCAGCAAGCTGCCGAGAACGTAAAAGACCTCTTCGGAATCACGTTTGCTGAGATGAAGCCACTCGAGCACAAGATGCTGGGGCCTACTATGATTCTTAGCCGTGACAGAACCGGCCAATCGGGATACGATATGTTAATTCCAAGTGACGAGGCAGAAGCGATTTGGCAAGGCTTCCTTCTCAAGGGAGTCACACCCGTTGGACTAGATGCTCTGGAGATTCTCAGACTTGAAGCAGGATACCCAAGATATGGTGTCGATGTGGATGAGAACACAATCATCCTAGAAGCTGGATACAGAGATGCCATCAGCTTCAACAAAGGATGCTATCTTGGCCAGGAAGTCGTGGCCCGAGCCACTCACATTGGTCGGGTCAACAAGAATCTGATTCAATTTCAAACGGAGTCAGATCACGCACCAAGTGCGAAATCGAAGATGATCGCAAGCGGCAAGGAAGTCGGATATGTTACTAGCGCCGCATTCTCCCCAGGGTTGAAGGTTGTCGTGGGTTTGGGTTACGCCCATAGAGACTTTGCAAAGGAAGGAACGAAGCTGCTCGTAGAATCAGACAAGGGCCCACTGCCGACGACAATAACCAAACTGGTCTAGTTCTTGTTGCCCAGTTGCTTGAAGCAGGGCAGATGCCAGACCTCTAGCTGAGTAGACGATGTTTTCCTAAAGACAACCGTTTGTGTATCGAACGAAATATTCTTTCTGCATCCCACGCAGAAGCTGCCTGCGATGTTAGGCGTATTTGTGAAAGTCATCCGCATGTTTTCTGATTCCTGCCCAAGTTTCTTGAGCTTGCTGTCAATGTAGGCTCTAAAGGCAGTAACCTCGTTGTTGTGGGGATTTACCTGAAGAATCTCGTTGATCGCCTCTTCAGCATCTCCTAAGACCTTGACGATTTCCTGAAATCGGCCGAGCATCTGATTCGTCATGGCGCCATCAACCATCAGCACACCGTCTCCTAACGGCTGAATCGGTTGTGGCAGGGCAGTAAGCTCATTGCTTATGCTGTCTGCAATCTTGTAACAGAAATAGGATCGGAGAAAGAGAAGCCCCTCGGAAGCAGGGTGGGCGTTCAATCCGTCATTGACGACTTCTAATGCTCCGGTAAAGTTGGAGCCTTCAGCCTCCTTCATGGCTGGCTCGACAAAGTGCTTGGTCTCTTCGGGGGTGCACTTCAGAGGAACGTTGAAGGCACCTGCAGTTGCTGCCAAAGGTGAACGTTCCTTTATGAACGACGTAACCAAAAAATGTCTTCCGTGCCCGCCTAACCGGTCCTAGAGTACTACTGTCCATGTGGACTGTCCACGAAGATTCCGTGAAGAGTCGTGAGACAGCCTCTACGTGGATGGTTGTCGAAGTTTTTCTTCGATGCTCTTGAGCTCGCCATGTTCCTTTATTCTGATCTTCACGTCCATGCTGAATGCGAGTCCGAGTCTCTTGAGGAAAGCGTAGAACTCCTCTCCCGAGATGGGGCCCTTCAACCTTCCCTCAGCGACAAGAGCAGCGATACTTGATTCCAACCGTTGTATCTCGGCAGGATAGTATCTTCGTGCTGTCTCCATTACTTCTGCGCCCCTGCCGGCAAGGATTTTTCGAACGATGTCGCGTGCAGATTCTGGTGGTTTTGGTGGTTGGGCTGCAGCCGGTTTTTCCTGCGACTGCAGCATTTTTCTGCGTAGTTCCAGAGCTCGTTTTTGTCTCTGGAGGTCCAGGTCGGAGGACATTAGTCTAGATCATTCGAGAGAGAAATATCGGTCTGGTCTACATAAGGCTAGTTTTTGGATGGGTTTCTCTACGCTCAAGCGCCCTCTCGTAGTCGTAGATCGCTCTCGCGACCACAGTCCACGCCTCCAAACCCTGATCGTGAATGCTGTAGAATGCCTTGGCCTTGGACAGTGTGTCCTTCGAGAAGTGACCCTTTGGAAACCCTCCCACCATTAATACCGGCTTATTATGTTCTGTTAATCTCGAAGCAATTTCGTCCATATGTTTGCGGGGTCCCGTTGTTGTGAGCGCCATGACCATCGCTGATATTTCATCGACTAGATTTCCAATGGACCCAGGCTTGATCGATAGAAGCCAGTGTCCTGTGGGAGGAACGACTCTTTCTTGGTAGAGTTGCTCGAGGAGCGAAGTGAAACGATCAGTGTTCCTCGGAAGTCTCGCCTTCGAATTGACTTCAATGATGTTGTTATCCCTGGTATGCACGTAACATTTTAGTTCCCCTGACAGGTTGAGTGGCGAACCAAGCGCGAGTAGCAAGGAGAGGTGGGCGATGTCCGGTCGGCCTCTCCCAGCTCCGCGGGGCCCCAGCCGGAGGATGGCTGAGTGATGATATGTCTGGTCCAAGATGAGTGAGTGGGGATCTTTTCTCTTTCTCTGAGCCCACTTCAGTATAGCAGGATGGCGAACCAGTTCATTAGGCACCAGCTCTATGGAGGACTCTGCCAGGATGAGTGTCAGGACCAATGCAGACCGATCAGTCATCGCCTAGGCTAGGTTATGAGTTTCATGGGAAATAGACATACAAGACGAAATTACGGAAAGATGCGATCGGCTGTAGCGACCGTCGCGCGCGAGCGCATAGACCTCCTTCTCAATCAGGCAGAAGAAGTCCTTCCAAAGAGCCGTGAATTATCCAAGAGATACGTTGGACTCGCCAGGAAGATCTCGAAGCGGACCAAGGTCAGGATTCCACGAGAGAAAAAACACTATCTTTGCAAGAAATGTGGCCAGCCCCTACTCGGGAAGAATGCTAGAATTAGGCTTCGTTCTCCAAACTCAAGAATCATCATTTCCTGTCTCGCCTGTGGTGCAATTCGAAGGTATCCATATAGAAAACGAGTATAGACCCGCATTTTTCAATGAAGCCTTATATTACGCTACCCCCGCCTTCCCGACGAAAATCTAGAATCCACTGAGGACACTACCAGAATTGCCCACAGTTTTCGAAGTCCCTGCAGAGGAACTCATCAACAAGCTAGCCAAGCACTTGAAAGAAAGCATGAGCGACATCACACCTCCGCCGTGGACAGAGTTCGCGAAAACCGGCCCTCACAAGGAGAGGCCCCCTCAGAACCCGGATTGGTGGTACTTCAGATGCGCCTCCCTTCTCCGAAAAATGTACGTCCGAGGCCCCGTTGGAGTGTCCCGGTTGCGAGTCCAGTACGGAGGACGAGCGAGTCATGGAAATCGGCCAGCTCATCATGTTCCCGCCGGCGGTTCCGCCATCAGGGAACCGCTGCAACAACTTCAGAAGGCCGAACTAGTCGCAGTCGATGGGAAGAAAGGCCGAAAACTAACTAGGGAAGGAATTGCGCTCCTAAACCGCACGGCAGCCGAAGTTGTCAAGGAATTGAAAGCCCGGCCTCAAGAGGCCCCAAGTTAATGTCTAATGGAGACTACACGGACGAAGAGCTTGAAGCATTGCGTCGACGAAGAATGGCCGAAATGCAAAGATCAGCCTACGATGAACAACGCCGTTCACAAGCCCAGCAACAGGTGGAGCGTCAGAAACAATCGATCATTCGCCAAATCCTCACACCAGAAGCAAGACAGCGACTGGCCAATATTCGAATGGTGAAACCTGAGTTCGCCGAGGAATTAGAAATGCAACTCATTCAGCTCGCTCAGTCAGGGAGGCTTCAAACACAGATTACGGATGAGCAGCTGAAGAAAACATTGGTCCAACTACAATCACAGAAAAAAGAGATCAAGATCAGGCGAGCATAGATGGCACGCCACAAACCCTCCGGAAAGAAAAAGCATCTATCACATGCTCTAAAACAGGCCCAACCAGTCCCATCATGGGTCGTAGCCAAGACCGAGGGTAAAGTGCGGCGAAACCCGAAGCAACGACACTGGCGAGAAACAAAGATCAAAGTGTAGTGTAAATGGCAAAAAAAGAAGTCGCAATTGAAGATGATTCTGACATAGAACCATCCAGGGAGATAGAACTCACCAGGCCCGAAGCCGCAAAGACAGAAGTTACAGAAGAAGAATCGGAAGAACTAGAATCGGAAACGAAGACGCCCGAGGCCCCCGAGGCTCCGGTGGCTGAAGAAGCTGCTGAGGAAGAAGAGGAGATAGAAATCGTTGAGGAGAAATTCTACGACCTCAACCTTCGGCGTATTTGGACGGCTCCAAGAGAAAAACGAACGCCTCGAGCTGTAAGATACGTCAGACAGTACGCAGCCAATAGAATGAAAACGGATAATGTCTCACTAAGCGAGGAGACAAACAGCCTCCTGTGGAGTCGGGGAATTAGCAAACCCCCGCGAAAGATTAGGATTCGCGTCGTCAAAGACAAGGAAGGCAAAGTTATTGTATTTCCAGGTGAGGGAAAATGAATAGTGCCCGTCATTCTCTCTGACATCTTCGGGGATCCGAACGTCGGAATTTTCTCCTTCGCAAACGATAAGATAGCAATCTTGCCCGCAGGCCTTTCTCACAAGAAGATTAGCAGCTTCCACGACACGTTAGGGGTGGAACCCTGCTCGGTAGGAATCGCGGAATCAAGGCTTGTCGGAATCTATGTAACAGGGAACTCAAACGCCGTCCTAGTCCCATACATTACCACCAAAGACGAACTAAAGCAACTCCGCGCGACAGGGGCACATGTCGAGATCATACGGGAGAAACGAACGGCGCTTGGCAACATAATACTCTGCAATGATCATGGTGCAATAATCGATCCTCGACTGAAATACAATACAGTCGCAGCACTCGAGGAGACACTGAAAGTCCCTGTCACACCATCCACAATAGGAGGACTTCCTCACGTCGGCGCACTGGCAACGGCTTCGAACAAAGGAGTCTTAGTAAATCCAATAATCAGCGACAAAGAGAGCCAGACCATCTCAAACGTTCTCGGCGTTCCCGTATCAAAAGGGACCGTCAACTCCGGTGTCCCATACCCCAAAGCTGGACTAGTCGTAAACTCTAGAGGTGCGATCGTAGGATCCCACACTTTGGGATCCGAACTTATCACTCTAAGCAACGCGTTCCAAACGGATTAGGTTAAGTACCGCCCATTCGCGAACTCCGATATTCTAGGAAAAGGCCACCACACTGAGTCAGGTTAGACTATTCAAGATAACGGGCGAGTTGCGCAAAGGAGGAGACAACCTTCCATTCACCAAGAATATCAAGGCAGTCAGGAAGGAAGACGCCGTGCAACACCTCTACTCTGACATGGGAAGCCGCCACAAAGCACGAAGGTTCGAAATAACAATCAAACAGATCCAAGAATTATCCGAACCAGAGGCGGCTTAATGGCGAGCTCGAAAAAGCAGCTAGCCGCTCCTCGCAACTTAGACGAGGAAATGCGACAGCTACTAGTCGAGATAAGAATGCTAGAGGGATCAGCCCGAGTTCTCTCGTCGAGGCTTGACATTGTCACAGGGGCCCTATCTGAGACACAGACAGCAAAGCAAACCCTGGAAGGCACGAAGGAGGCTGGAAAGGACGTTGAGATGCTCATTCCAATCGGCTCGGGCTCATTTGTCAAAGCGAAGCTCGAAGATCCTCAACATATCATAATCGGGGTCGGGGCGGGAGTGTGTCTAGAAAAGACCGTGGATGATTCGATTAAGGATCTCAACATGAGAGCAACCGATCTGGACAAGGCGCGGATCAACGTTATGCAACAACTGAACCAGATCATCAACCAAACTGAAGACTATAGAGCCCGCCTTGAGGACTTAGCCCGCAGAAAGGGCGGTGGGCCGGTAGAGCTTGTTTGACAGGCTCAGGGCCCAGTTTTCCAACTTCTACGATCGCGTAGCCAAAACAGAGCTTCAGGGAAAGGATCTAGACAAGGTTCTAGACGAGTTTCAGCTCTCGCTAGTGGAGAATGATGTTGCGGTCTCCGTAGCAGACTATGTAACAACTGAATTGAAAGAGAAGCTGAAAGACGTTCAATTTGCAAGATTCTCAGATCCCAGAGGAAGGGTCAAAACTATTTTGAGCGACGTACTGCTATCGGTCCTGGACCGGGCCGGACGACTCGACATATTCGAGCTGGTCGAAAAAAAGAAGAGCGCTGGAGAGCCAGCGATAATTGTATTCGTGGGTATCAACGGAACAGGAAAGACGACAAGCATCGCAAAGCTGGCACACATTCTCCAGAAAAAAGGCAGAACGTGCATACTAGCCGCCAGCGATACCTACCGCTCGGGCTCAATAGAACAGCTCGAGGAACATGCGAGAAGAATCGGCGTAAGAATGATCAAACATCAATACGGAGCTGATCCAGCTGCTGTCGCGTTTGACGCAGTCAACTATGCCCGGGCGCACGGAGTCAACGCAGTCTTGATTGACACTGCCGGACGAATGCAAACAAACCAGAACTTGTTGGAGGAGATGAGAAAAATTGTCAGAGTCACGAAGCCAGATCTGACAATTCTAGTCGTCGATGCTCTCACCGGAAACGACGCAGTAGAACAAGGCAAGGTCTTTTCCCAAGCAGTCAAGATTGACGGGATAATCCTCGCGAAACTCGATGCCGATGTCAAAGGCGGGAACGCGATATCCCTCTCTTACATAATGGGCCGGCCTGTAACGATGGTCGGAACAGGACAAGGATACGACGACCTAGAGCCTTTCCAACCCCAAACTATCGTAAGGAACCTAGTTGGTTGAGCGATATGCGAAGTCCAGGTTGGCAGGACGTTGATGAGCTAACGCGGGACTTTGGCGAGTCTACTGTGGCGTTTCTAGGGGAATCGTAAGCTTCTGGTCAAGCTGTTTCTTGAGATCATCCATCGTCGGGAACCGACCCTGTTGGTGCTTCGAGAAGATGAGCTTGCCATCAAGCATCACGTCAAAGACTCCTTTGTCTGCCGGTTTAAGCGAAACCGTCAGTTTCCGGTTAAGCGGCATGCCGTAGGTAGCCAGAAGTTGACTGACCATTTCCACCGCCCGCGGCTGATGCCCGCAGGGCTGGCAGTATGTTATTTCCACGTCGACCATATTGCTCAATGGTTGAATGCATCGCCTGCGAGATTTAAACTCGTTTTCCGCACAACGAAATTGATGAGCGCCCGACCAGACGGCTTATTATAAGAGAGGAATCCACGACCGACAAACTGTCACGGAGAACCGTCGCACAACCTTGGCCGGTCTGAAAGGAAGAGACATTCTCTCGTTGGTCGAACTATCCTCTAGAGAGATAGATCTCATCCTAGAACGATCTTCTCTATTGGCACGACGTAGGACCGCTCCCCAACAACTCAAGGGAAAAGCCGTCGCTTTGATATTTCAGAAACCCTCGACAAGGACCCGAGTCTCCTTCGAAACGGCTGTCTCCCAACTAGGCGGCCACCCAGTATATCTCAGCTGGAACGAAATGCAACTAGGAAGAGGAGAAACGATCTCGGACACCGCCAAAGTTCTGGACAGATACGTCAAAGCCATAATGGCTCGGGTCTATTCCCATGACGACCTTGTCGTTCTCGCCGAGAACGCCGATGCGCCCGTCATCAACGGTCTCTCGAACAAACACCACCCGTGCCAAATACTAGCGGATCTCCTAACTCTGATTCAATACAAGAAGCGACTAAAAGGCCTAAAACTCGCATACGTGGGCGACGGAAACAACGTCTGCAACAGCCTCTTGATAGGCTGCGCCAAGACCGGAGTCAGCATCGCAGTCGCCAGGCCTCAGGGCTACGGCCCGGACCCAGAAGCAGTCAAACACGCCGAGGAAGCCGCCGCAACATCCGGGGCAACCATCAGCATTGTGGAAGACCCTGAAGAAGCGGTAAAGGGCTCAGACGTGATTTACACTGACACGTTCGTTTCAATGGGCATGGAGAAAGAAAAGCAGACACGACTTTCGACTTTCATTCCAAGATATCAGGTCAACAAGACACTACTCTCCCATGCCAAGCCCGGCGCGATATTCCTCCACTGCCTGCCTGCTCATAGGGGGGAAGAGGTCACTGAAGACGTCATCGACGGTCCTCAGTCAGTGGTCTGGGACGAAGCCGAAAACAGATTGCATACTGCCAAAGGACTTCTTTCACTCATCCTGTGATCAAACGTAGAATAGAGTCCGAAAGTGGAACATCGAGGTTGAAAGGTGCAAAGGCTTCTGGGCGACTAGCATAGTTAAAATAGGGAAGGTCGGCTCCCTCGAACTCGGATCCATAATCGAGGGCTTGTCATGGGCATTGGGAACTTCATTCAATCGGCGAGACGCCTATTTCACGTAGCCCAAAAGCCAGACTGGCAAGAAACCAAACTCAACATCAAAATCATCCTGATAGGAGTTGCTATAGTAGGAGGGATAGGATTCGTTCTTAGAATCCTCTTCTGGGTAGTCGGACTATACCAGCTGCCCGCGAGCCAGGCTACTCCTACTCGTTAGAGAGGAAGAGACCTTGGCCACCCAGACTCAGAAGACCTCGATATATGCAGTCCGAACGACGAGTGGACAGGAGAGAACCGTGGTGGACCTTATGGCTAGCAGGATTCAGCCTAAGAAACTCCCGATCGTAGCGATACTCGCTCCAGAAGTAATCAAGGGCTACATCTTCGTCGAGGCGACAGGGCCACACTTCGTTGACGAGGCTATAGCAGGGACGAGGCACGCGAGAACCAGAACAAAGGGCGTCGTCTCGCTCGCAGCAATCGAACGATTCATAGTAACCAAACCAGTAATCGAAGAGCTAAGCGTCGGCAACCTCGTCGAGGTTGTTGGAGGACCCTTCAGAGGTCTAAAGGCGAAAATCACACACGTTGACAAGGTGAAGCAGGAAGTCGTTATTGAGCTACTAGAGGAAGGCTTTGCAACGCTGCCGATAACAGTACACGCAGACTACGTGAAGCTAGTAAGTAGAGGAGAGGTAGAGGAAGCTGGCCGACAAGAAAACAGTTGACGCGATAATAGACGGCGGCAAAGCCACAGCAGGCGTCCCACTCGGTCCTCAACTCGGACCTTTAGGAGTCAATATCCTACAGATCGTCAATAAGATCAACGAGCTCACCAAAGCCTACGCGGGAATGAAAGTCCCCGTAAAGATCCTGGTCAATGTAGAAGACAAGAGCTTCGAAGTTGAGATCGGGACACCGACCACCTCTGCCTTGATAGTGAAGGAGTTGGGGATCGAGAAGGGGTCAGCAACACCCAAGGCCACCAAGGTTGGTAATCTGTCTCCTGAACAGATCGTGAAGATTGCCCAGATGAAACGGACCGACAGCTACGCGCGAACCCTGAAGTCCGCTGTCAAGGAGGTCGCTGGTGCTTGTGTAAGCATGGGCGTGACAGTGGACGCCAAGGAGCCGAAAGAGTTCATCAAGAACCTCGACGCAGGCCAGTATGACGCTGCGCTGAAGGAATTACAATAGGAGAACGGTACGATGCCCTTGTCCAAAGACTCGCTCACTAAAGCCCTCGGTGAGGTGAGGAGCAAGACCGAGAAGAGAAAGTTTACCCAGGCCATTGAACTCTCAGTCAAGCTTCGCGAAATAGACCTGAAAAAACCCGAGGGGAGGATCAACGAGAACCTCGAACTACCAACAGCTGCCGACAAAGATTCGAAAGTCGCAGTGATAGCTGGCGGCGACCTAGCTGTTAGAGCAAAAAATGCCGGCGCGGACATTATCATCGGGCGCGAAGATCTTGACAAACTAGGTCGAGCCAAGAAGGAAGCACGAAAGATAGCTCAAAACTACGACTTTTTCGTAGCAGAAGCCCCGCTGATGCCACTGGTTGGAAAGACCCTCGGACAGATTCTGGGACCCAGAGGCAAAATGCCGACGCCTATCCCTCCTACTGCACCGATTGACGATATTATCAAGCGCCAGCGCCGAAACGTCCGGCTCAAGGTGAAGGATCAGCCAGTGATTCAGGTTAAGGTTGGGACGGAGGACATGCCCGACGATGTTCTGATCCAGAACATTCTGACAGTAATTTCGCGACTAGAGGCGAAGCTAGAGAAGGGTCCCAAGAACATCAAGGCTGTGTCGATCAAGGCCTCAATGGGACCGCTCGTAAAGATACCCCTGACAACGGTGGCATAGGACAATGTCGACAACTCGAAAAGTAGCCGCCTGGAAGAAGGAGGCAATCGCTCAACTTCAGGTTCTCCTTGAGAAATATCCCGTCATAGCTGCCGCCGACCTGACCAAAGTTCGCTCATCTCAGATTCACGAACTGCGTAAGCGTCTACGGGACAGGGTCGCGATGGTTGTGACGAAAAATAATCTGTTACGGAAGTCAGTTGAGCTTTCAGAGTCCAGCCACGGCAGGGTCGAGGAGTTCGTCAAGGACCTCCAAGGGTCCAACATCTTACTGTTCACAGACGTCAATCCTTACTCTCTGATCATATTGCTCGAAAAGAGCAAGGTCAGAGTGCCCGCGAAAGCTGGAGATATTGCAACTGGTGAAATAATGGTTCCAGCCGGAAACACGGGACTCCCACCGGGCCCGGTAATCAGCGAGTTCGGAGAGATTAAGGTTCAAACAAGAATCGAGGGGGGAAGCATCTGGGTTGCAAGAGACTCGGTGGTCGCTAGGAAAGGAGACCTGATCACGCCGAAGATGGCCTCAGTGCTCTCCAAACTTGGGCTCAAGCCGATGGAGGCCGGACTCACCCTTTCTACTGCGTTCGATAACGGAACCATACTTAGAGCCGACGATCTAGTTCTCGATATTAGTGCCTATCGAAAAGACGTCTTTCAAGCAGTGAGTAATGCATTCAGCCTCTCGATAGACGCAGGCTACGTGACTCCTGAG
>MNGO01000011.1 GCA_001918765.1 Crenarchaeota archaeon 13_1_40CM_3_52_10 | reverse complement strand
TCTGAAGACGAGGTTTTCATCATGGCCAGCCATCCCCAGCCTTCCAAGCCTAGCTTCTCAACGATCTTCAGAACTTTGGTTGATCTTCCAAGTAGCCCATCATTTACCACTCGCAGTGTTCCGCCTCTGACCCTGTTTGTCTCTATCCTCATCAGGTTCCGGTTGACCGTCACCTCGACGGGGTCTGTTTCCACTCCGTTTGGCTCGACGGTTAGACGCATGATCGCGTCTTTGAGCACGCTATCGGGGTTCCGATACTGGAAACGGGCGATAGATCGCTCGTACAAACGTAGTTCTTCGACGAATCTCATTGCTTCCTGTTCTGAGGCATGATAAGGTGGAATGTTCAGTTGTCGACGTACGTAGTCGGCGACGATCATGGTCAAGCCCATCTCCGTCCCGCCGGCCGCCCGCATTGGGCCTGCAAAGTAGACGGCTAGGTGCTTTGATCCATCCACGTTTGTTCGGATCTTGACGTCGTGGATTCCTTGTATTGGGGCCACCGTCACAGCTTCATCTAACACCGCTAGCGCTGTACGAATTGCTTGTTCGGCGGCGTCTTCAGGTTCAAGGCTTCCGAAGTGGCCTAGAACGATGTCTTCGCTAATCTTGAGCGCGGTTTCTTCACGGGAGATTAGTTTGCTCAATTCTCGGATTCGAGCGGCGACTCCGGTTGGCCCGACTGATTTCTCTACACGCTCAGCAAGATCATAGGTTGTCTGTGATTCGACCTTCCATGAGGGGTCGAGTCCTTTGGACCGGGCCTCTGACGCGATTAGGTACTGCCGATTGTATTCATCCTCGATCTTCTTCGAATAGACCTGGATGGGCCGGTTCTCGAGAACTTGCACGACAGAA
The DNA here is from genome assembly GCA_001918765.1 of Crenarchaeota archaeon 13_1_40CM_3_52_10. Classification (GTDB taxonomy): domain Archaea; phylum Thermoproteota; class Bathyarchaeia; order 40CM-2-53-6; family 40CM-2-53-6; genus 40CM-2-53-6. The sequence goes on along the minus strand of MNGO01000011.1, from coordinate 42,159 downwards.
CCTTCGACCGCCGGCTACTGTAAAAGGGTTAATGGTCAATTTCTTGTTGAGACGACCGAAACCGTCTCTAGGCTACGCGATCGCGTAGTTTGTCTGAGGAGCGAGTCTTAAGAGTGGGACCGGAGCAGTTGGAGATGCGACAATGGCCGACTGTTCGCCTGTCGAAGGCGCCTCGACACTATGATAGTTCGTCCTACAACGGAGAACCTGACGACGGTGCGTCGACTTCGAAGCATCGAGTATCGGGTGTTTGAGGATTCAGATGATATCCATGACCTCATCAACACGGAGGTCCGGAGGGAACTCGAAGCAGATCTGGAGAGCATGGGGCGGGACCCACGTGACGACCTCTTGCTTAACTCGCTGCCAAAACGGAAGTGGAGGCTGGAAGTTGTCAGCATCAACGATGTGCGACTGAATCCTCTGATCCTGAACTCTTCTGACGTCAAGACTGGTCGAAAGTTCGCGGAGCGACTGACAGAGCGTCGATTGGAGCTGCGAAAGGCGTTGGAGGCGCGTGGAGTAGTTATCTGGCCGGTAGTTCTGTTGAGGGAAGACAACCTCCTTGTTGACGGCTACTGTCGTCACTCAACGCTGCAGGAAATGGGCATCGCCGAAACCTACGCTTATGTTGGCACGACCATTGTGAGATAACCGGGCCCAATCTCAGATTTGTAGAACAGAAACACGAATTGACCGTTCCCGAGAACGGCCTGCTCTGAAGCTTATCTGGCAGGACAACCATTACCATTTCGCGGTTAGAGTTATGTCCGCGGCTTTCACGGTGGCTTCAATCAAAGGCGAGAAAGGCCGGAAGGATATCTCAAGAGTCTTGATTGATCCATCAGTCTTCTTCACAACTCTCCCCGCTGAAATCCTGTTCGAGGTTGGTGCTTCTTCAGAGTCCCTGAAGGCGCGGTTGGAACTGGAAGATGGTAGCAATGTTGAGGCTCCAATATACTCGGTCATAATCGCAGCTCATGGCCGCGAGAGCGTAACTCTAGCCACGACCTACGCCGGTGCCCTTCCCATTTTGGGGGCGAAGGTCCTCGAAGATTTTGGACTCAAAGTGGATTCGGAATCTGGCTTGTTGGAGCCAACGAGACACCCGGGTTTTGCCTATAACTTCGAAAGCTAGAAAATGTCGACGAGCTCAAGGTCCAGAATAATTCTTCACTGTGATCTGGACGCTTTCTATCCGTCTTGCGAGATCCATCGGGACCCTTCGTTGAAGGGTAAGCCATTGATCGTGGGCGCAGATCCAAAAAATGGCAAGGGCCGCGGCGTCGTAACCTCTTGTTCCTACGAGGCCCGAAAGTTTGGGGTTCGATCCGGTATGCCGATCAGCATGGCCTGGAAGCTATGCCCTCAAGGAATCTATGTCCCGCCCGACTTCGAACTCTATGGCGAAACCTCGGAGAGAGTGATGAATATCATGCGGGATTTTGCGGATATTTTCGAACAGACAAGCATCGACGAAGCCTACATGGATGTCAGCAAGAAATGCAAGACCTACGATGACGCGAAACTTCTGGCTTCCAAACTCAAAGAGGCCTTGAAAGAACGAGAAGGTCTCACCGTCAGTGTCGGGATATCTCCAAGCAAGTCCATTTCGAAGATGGCCTCGGACATGCAGAAGCCGGACGGGCTCACGGCCGTTCAGCCAGAAGAGGTCGACAAATTTCTAGAACCGCTACCAGTCAACAGGATCAGCGGCGTGGGCAAGAAGACAACTGAATTTCTCCATGAAAAGGGGATTGAAACTGTAGGTCAATTGCGCGAGGTAGAGGCGAAGAAGCTCACAGACTGGTTTGGAAAAGGCGGTGTATGGCTCTGGGCCATAGCGAACGGAATCGAGGAGACACCGGTGGAAGAAAGGGGTCTGCGGAAATCGATTAGTGTTGAGCAAACTTTTGAGAGAGATATTCAGAACAAGACTATGGTTCGTGACGCGTTAGAGTCTCTGAGTCACGAGGTTCACGACAGACTCTTGGGTGAAGGTTTGTGGTATCGGACTGTTGGGATCAAGGTCCGGTTCGAAGGGTTCGTAACGTTTACTCGGGAAAAAACTCATACTGGATATGTAGATGACTTGGGAGTCATCCGGGAATATGTGAAGTTGCTTTTCAGAGAGTTCGAGAAAGACCGACGGAAGATGAGGTTGGTCGGAGTTAAGTTATCTGATCTAAAACCTGCGGAAGGTAAGCAGGTAAAACTCGCCTGAAAATCTAGTGGTCCCGATCAGTTCCGTAAATTTGCAGACCCCACGATCTGAGAAGGTCTAAGCCCCCAGATGTTCCAATGATGTTGAGAAGCACGAAGCCACCGATATTTATCGCGATAATCTCTCCCACGAGGATTCCCAAGATCGAAAGGCCCAATGGAATGGAGAAAACTACGCTCAGGTAGCCACCCACTACCACCGATGTCAGGGCAGTTTCAACAAGTGTCGCGATGAACCAGCTCGCGTTCCAGTTCCGTATCCTCCAACTTCTTTGGCCAATCTTCCATGCCAAGAATCCGGCAAGAAGATTGACAAGACTTCCGCCCACAATGTCTAATCCGATCGAAGCTGATGGGAAACCGGTTAACGAATCGGCGGCGGAATTACCAACCACCGTTCCAATTCCCAGCCCGAGGATCGCTGGCCATCCGAAGAGGATGGTGAGAGGCATGAGAGCATCAGCTACCCTCACCTGTATTGGGAGATTGCTGATTGGAGCGAATCCGATGACCAGTGCTGCATAGAGTGCTCCAAAGAGGGCTGCTAGAGCGAGGTTTCTAGAACGGGATACCGTAACTCTATCGTTGGTTTCTCTTCTCATTTGCCTCCCTACTCCGGGGTTTGTATGGCGCAACGGGTGGAAGGCACCACTCACGCGCCTATTGATTTCAACGAGCAAGATGGCGCAGTTTTAAGACTTACTAGGAGTTGCTGACCATCCCGTTGCTGGAACAAGTCTCCTAAAACGAGCGAGGTAGTTCAGGACTGAAGGCCTTCGTGAGAGTCATCAGCCTATCGTAGGCTATCCGGTGCCGCAGAATAATCTTCTCCGGCTTCCCTTCTTTCGGTGTGATTACGATATGGCCAGTTCCGAACATTCCCGGTTTCTTAAATTCTATTCGGCTTATCTGTTCCTTTTCCATCTCGAACTCTTTCATCCGTTCGAGATCCGTTATGGTCTTGGCGCTCTCTTCCGGAGAGAGCTGTGGCATGAGCTCGCCATGGATGAAGCCGGCCATTGTGCCTCCCAAGGCACCACCGCCGTTCGCGCCTAGGTCTACGCCGATCAGTCTGCTCGTTGTAAAGTAAATTCCATATCCGATATGGGTGAGGCCTCTCGCGAGAAATCCGCTCGCGAATCCGCCGAGAAACGATTCACCATTTGCCACGCCCTTAGCCCTCAATCAAGTCTGCAGATTCTCGCTGATAAGAAAATCGTTCCCTGACCGGGTCTAGAACCAACTTAGAAACTGGGGCCAAGTCCAAGATCTTCTGGCTAACGTGATGTCTTAGAGGTCGGGTCGCTAGCTGAACACGTGAAATAAAGAAGGAGGTTTCCGGCGAGGTTCCCCGAACTTTTAGGCTCGTATCGTTGCCTCTACTGAGACGGCCCGTGCTAGGGCTTGTTCCCGAGTGAGATCCAAACTGTGAGTGTCTTTTGCGTGAAGTTGGACATGTTTCACCAGTTCATCGTCAGATGGTGTGCGTAGCATGAAACCACAGTCGCAAGTTACTTGTTTCGCCATGTTTACTCGCCCGGCTCGTTCGTAGTCGTCCCTAATAAGATGGTAATGAGGAAAACCGAGTTGTCGGCGTTGCGTTGGTCTAGCGACGTGGTCTGATAGAAGGCCAGTTGTTGGAGACTATTCCTCGAGGGGTCTCCTTGACCCAGTCGGGTATGATCACGGCTCGGAGAAGCTCTTGAACGGAAATCCCTCGGTCGATTGCAGCGCCGGTTAGGGCGCGATAGTTCTCGTCGCGAAGCGACATCATAAATTTTGTCAAACTAATACCACCTACCACTGTCGCCGCTCCTAATAGAGTCATGTTCTGGAATCCTCGATAAGCTCCCGAATATGCTAATAATCGCAATCTCGCGAGGCAAGTTGCGACTCGTTTCATGAGGCTTAGCAAGCTATCTTACCTGACACTTTGGGTAGTCCATTTCGATCAGGTGAAGAAGCTCTACAAGGATGCTCTCGGTCTTCCGGTTGCCGAGGAGAACGAGAACTTCATCATGTTCGACACCAAAGGGTCGCGGCTAGCGTTTCATAGGCTCACCAAGGCCCCGCCTCTCTCCCGTTCAACGGTAGAGGTACATTTGGAGGTTAATGATGTCGATGAAGTTTATTCTTCTCTCAAGTCTAGGGGTGTGAAGTTCGACGATCCTCCGACGAACCGTCCCTGGGGGACGCGGTCCGCTGGGTTCAAAGATCCTGAAGGGTACGTGGTGGAGATTGTGGGTCCCTTGAAAGCAGGCGAGCCTGCAAAAGGCGACTAGTGCTCCGGGGTTATTCGTGCTTGTGTTTGGGTCTGGCCTTCTTCTTTTTCTCCGGGGTTAGGACTGGTGTTTGCGGGAAATAGTATGGGGTCGTTTGAGGTGCCGTTGGTGGAGACCCTACGCGTTCCGGTTCATGCACTACATGTTTCTCTGGCGGCGTAACCTCCAGGACCCCGCTCTGGCTTAGGACTCTGTAATGGTTTAGGCCTTGATGGTGAAGGAACTTGTGGAGCAGTAGTTTGACTTCTTTGGTTTTCGCGCCTTCGATCTGAAGCTGCGTTCCCTTAGTTTTCATTTTCCCCTCGACCCTTGATTTCAGGAACTGAGTTGCTTCGCTCACTCGATCCTGTAACGCCTTCAGCTCGATAGTCAAAATAGGTTTCGACATTATGGGAATAAAACGCGTCTTGTCGGGTTTAAGTCTATAGAAGAGCGGTCTCTGGTTCTCAGAACGCATGGCAGGGCTTGCACGGACAACTTCGGATTCTGGTAAGTTGCGCGCTTAAATACGCGGGATTATGAAATTCGGAAACCGATCTGAAAATGCAGACCACGATGAATGAAAAAGAGCATTCGCTTGCAGTCGGGATGCGGAAACTCTGGTCTGACCATGTGTTCTATACCCGCGAGTACATCATTGCTGCTGGACTCAGTATGTCAAACGCTGATGCAGCTGCGGAGAGATTGCTCAAGAATCAGGAACACATAGGCGACGCCGTCTCCCAGTACTATGGAAAGGATGCCGGAAACAAGCTCACTGGCTTACTGAAACAGCACATCAAGATCGCTGTTGAGCTAGTTGGAGCTGCTAAGAATGGAAACCAGCAGAAATTCCGGGAAGAAGACAAGCAATGGTCTGATAATGCCGAAGAGATTGCCAAGTTCCTAAGCGGTGCGAACCCTAACTGGCCCAGGCGCGACGTTTCCGACTTGTTGAAGCAACATCTTGATCTGACGAAGAAGGAGGTTGTAGCAGTACTCGGCAAGAAATGGAAGGACGCAATCTTCGCCTTCGACGATATTTACACTGAGATACTGACTCTCGCGGACGCGCTCTACAAGGGCATCGTCAAACAGTTTCCAGACAAGTTCAGGTAAGACATACCTGTAGAAACCCCCCAGGCCTTCTTTGACGCGCTCTCATGCCAAGGGCAATTGTACAGAACCCTCTACAAGAAATGCAAGAAGTCGCCTAGGGCATGGAAAAACTCGCTCAGAATCAGCCCTGATCCCGAATCTGGGACACCTCATGGAACTCTCCCGAAATTCGTTCGGGATTGTCGTCTTCTTTGCTAGGTCATCCGAACCAGAATTGTGCCCTGATCACCCGGACTCGCGTGTCATCGGTGCCAGACAGGAAATGGTTTCTAGAAAATAGGGGGTCTTAGCGACCGAGTCTCGCGTCGCAAGAGTGGTTGACGGGAAACTTCCGGATTAGAAAATCGCCCATTATCAACCCTGATATTGAATCTGCGGCATCCCCAAGATTTCGCCCCGGAATCATTTGGGATTCACGGATATAACCGCGATTTTTCTCGTCTCATCAAAGCCCAGACCAGGGCTTGAATCGCCAGACTCGCCCGAATCTACACCGGACTGGCAGGTGACTCTGGAAAAAGGGGATATGTGTCAACGCTCTCACGACGCATGAATGGTCTCCCCGGACCACTGCGAAAGTGCTAGGCCGATGCCAATCGTCTCTTTCAAACCCCTACAGGATCGCCCAGGATCAACGCAGGACAGCGGGCCGCCTTAACGAAAAAGGAGGTATGTTTCAAGTAACCTGGCGGCGCATAAGTGCTTTCTCCGTTCCTTGTTTTTACTATTGTTCCGTGAGAAGGTTGGGTCAGCATTATAGCTTCATCTTCCATTCCATATCTTGTGATTGATGCTGTAGTGCCCGCATGCTCAAGACCAAGATAGTCGCCTTCCTCGGCCTCACCCTAACGCTCTCGTCTCTCCTCCTAGGTTCCCGGACACTCGGCTACCAGCATGCAGTCCTCAGCCTACAGCTCGGAGGCCTATTCCTCGTCCTAGGCGGATTCTTCCGGTTGTTCGACAACCATCCTATACATGGCGCTCTCGCTGGCCTCTACGATCTCGAAGCCACAGCGAGCTAGACGTTTTCTAGCTTCTCCCAGACTGCATCCTTGTAGAATGCCGCAAGGTCTAAGGATTCTCGCGTCTGTTTCTCCAGCTCCTCCATATTGGGATAAATCGCCCTGTAGACTTCTAGGACGCCGTTCTTGGATCTCACATGAACAAGATACGTTGGATACGCGGCGTGTCGAAAGACCTTCTTGCTATTCCAAGACTCTTGCCGATCGTCCTCCGTATAGCGAACATGAACGTTCGCGAAATGAACCCTTTTGCCAAGATCCGTTTTCATTTTTTGGGCAAGCTCTCGGAACAAGGGCTTCTGCTCCATGCAACCTGAACAGCCATCCCGTGTGATCGCGGTAACATATACAATGCCAAATTCTTTCGCAAGAGCTTCAACCGCGCCAGTATCCGACAAGTCCTTCAGGTCTTGAAATTCGACGACCTCCACGACCTTGTCAACAGAAAGCTGGCTTGAAACCGTCGACGACACTCCTCGAGAAAGCAAAGTTGGATGCTCAATATAAGAGTAAACTCCTTGAATGCAGGTTCCGAGCCGAAGCTTTGGTCCCCGCCACTGGTCACCATTGTTATTTCTGCTCGGTGCCTGGTTCCGGTCTGAGTTCTATGATCAGTCCGTCGCTCCATTGGTACTTGGCTTCCATGAGTTCCGTTATCTTCTTGGCCAGTTCCGGCTCATCGTCAGCATCGACGACTCGGCCTAATCCGACATACTTGTCACTGTCTACTTCAAACGTGACTCGCGGATGGTTCTTGATGTTCTGTACCCAGTGACCCTCGTCACGATACTGTGAGATGAGGTAGAATCGCTCTTGGTGTCGGATGTACCAGATTTCTATTCGATGCGGTGTCTTGGTCTTCCACCCTTCGGTAGTGAGATAGAGGAACTGGTGTTTGCTGTGCTTCAGGGACGACCCTCTCTGAGAAGGATTACTGATGCTACTTTCTCTGTCTGTCAGGGACATAAGCGATGCCCTGAATCTCTACCTTCATCCCGAAGAGCAGGTCGCCCGCCTGGACAGTCGTCCTCGCCGGCTTCGGGTCATTGAAGAAACTGGAGTAGGTCTCGTTCATCGCAGAATAATCAGCGACATCCTTGAGGTAGACTGTAGTCTGGAGGACGCAGTCCATACTGGACCCTGCGGCTTCCATGATTCTCTTGAAATTCTCCAAAGTAGCGTTTGTTTGTGTTCGGATGTCGCCAGGAATTACTTTCCCGGTTTTGTCGATTGGTCCTTGCCCGGAAACGAACAATAGATCTCCAAACTTTACAGCCGGCGAAAATGGAAGACCCAAAGGCGCGGGACCAGTTTTCACAGCTTCCTTTCGCATGAGACCCCGCTGGTCGGCATTGCTCCATTGGTGTTTAAGAGTTGAGAACCCGTATCGGTCGGCTGATCAGTAGTGCTGGAAAAAGCCGTTCGAGGCTCGGAAATACGTGGCCCAATACCCCTGAAATTTATCGAAGAAGCCAGAGAACGCATCAAGGGCAAAGTTCTGCGAACTCCACTCGTCCGTTTGAACGTCGATGGGCCGGCGGATATCTTTCTGAAATTGGAGAATCTACAGCCAACCGGCTCCTTCAAAGTCCGAGGCGCCAGCAACGCGATCGCCCTCGCGGGTCCAGACGCAAGAAAGCGTGGAGTATACACCTGCAGCGCGGGAAACATGGCCCAAGCTCTCGCCTGGCAAGCGCGTCAAAACAAAATTCCGTGTACAGTAATCGTTCCTGACAATGCTCCAGAGACAAAGCTAGAAGCGATCAGAAGGTTCGGCGCAAAAATCATCCAAGCCTCGTTTGACGAAGTCTGGAAGGTCGTCGTCACTCATCGATATCCTCCCCTTGACGGCTCCGTGTTCGTTCATCCTTTCGCAGATATTCGAATGATGGCAGGAAACGGAACCGCGGGCCTGGAAGTCCTCGAAGACTTACCCGACGCGGAGTCAGTTGTCATACCATTTGGAGGCGGAGGACTATCCGTAGGCATCGCATCAGCAATCCGCGCGAAAAGTCCTCAGACTCGAATCTACGCTGTCGAGCCGGAAACCGCAGCGCCACTGTCCGCGTCCTTCGCCGCTGGTTCAGCCCAGGAGATCAATAGAACCCCTAGTTTCGTCGATGGTATCGGTGGAAAAAGTGTTCTCCCCGAAATGTGGGAGCGCGCTCGGACCCTGCTTCTGCCCCTGGTCGTTTCTCTCTCAGAGATCGCCGCTGCCATCAAGCTCTTGATAGAGCGCAACAGGATTGTCGCCGAAGGTGCTGGAGCAGCATCTGTCGCTGCGGCTACGACGGGCAGGGCTGGGTCAGGGAAAATTGTCTGCATTGTGTCCGGCGGAAATATTGATTCTTCAAAGTTGGTGAAGATTCTTGCCGGTGGTATTCCGTAGCTACTGGGTTACGAGCTTCAGAACGTAGGAACCGAGGACTTTACTCGCCAATATTACGAGAATTCCTAAAATGACCATTTTCAGGGCGGATTTCGCGGCTGACTGTTTCAGAGTGACTCCTCGGAATGCTCCTAGCAAGAAGAGCAATAGGACTCCTATGACGATTGATGCGGTTACAGCGTATGTGTCGGGGAATAGGACCAGGGGCAAAAGTAGAACCAAAGATGCGAGAGCCGATGTGATGGCGGTGACTATTCCGGAGCCTAACGCTCTTCGATTGATTTTTCCTAACAATCGATGGATCTTCGGATGTTCCGTTGTGAGGGGAGCTGGTTTTTTCTTGTTGCCATTGGTTTGTCGTGACCTCTGGCGGTTTGTCCGTGTTATCGCTTCCAGTAGCCGAGTTTTCTTTTCGTGTGTCTCGGCTAGGTAGGTTGCAGCAAAAACGGAGAGTGCACCCGCGACCGCTCCTCCCACACCTGTTGCGAAGATCTGGACTGGTATGAGTGCCGCTGAGCCTGCTGCTGAAATGATGCCGAGGACAGAAAACAGGCCATCTATGGAGCCGAAGACTAGTTCAGCACTACGACTGCCTGTCTCTTGAACTACTAGCTCTGTGCTCTGTACTGCCAGGAGAGGTCAACCCCGGAGGGACATGCACGACTATGACCAGATTCTCTGGAATGAGGATGTTGTTACTGGACGATGGTTCCGATAGAGAATCAGTGCTGTGGCTATCCGGATAGCATGTACCCTAGCCACAACTCTGTCGCGGTCCGTGGGTGTGTTATGGGTGAACGGTGTTCGCTGGGATAGGCTGAACTCTAGGGTTCTTCTCTCGAATATTCCCAATCTTCGCGTTCTTCGCCGTAAGAGCCGCAGCAAGCAGGATCTCTGCGGTATCTTCAATCGAGCCGAAACTCGTATCGAGGATTAGTTGGTATATGGACCAATCATCCACGCTGAACCCGTAATGTTTGCGATATCTCTCAGCTTGCACTCCTTCTCTGTGCAGTGTCTGCCTCCTGGCCTCCTCCAGACTAATGTGGTCTCTTGAAGCAATCCTCTCCAGCCGCACCACCAACGGGGCGGTCAACAGAACCCTCAGGTCAGAAACCTCTTTCAAAACCCACCCCGCAAGCTGTCCATCAACCACCACATCACCTCTCTCCGCCTCTGTCATTGTCCTCTCATCTACCAACCGGTCAATACTCGGTTCAGTGGCAGCCAACTCCTGAAATTTTTCCAGCGAAACCTTCCTCTCATCGGCTAGTTTTCTGAACATTAGCCCAGCTGACACATGACGGAGACCAAGCGATCCGGCGAGCTTCGCCGCGTAGGTAGACTTGCCGGACCCATGAGGCCCGCTAACTGTCACAATCAATCGATAGAACCTGAGGCGCGAGCAACACGTCTAATCTCAAACGCCAGACAGTTGCCACACAGCACTCCAGCAAACGGACGAGAGGGAACACGAGAACTCTTTGCCACTCCGACCGGCCTACCTGTCACCACTCCATGCAACTCCGCCCCACATCGGGAACATTGAGCACTCCTGTGCGCCTTGGCAGCAAAATGGATAGTCCGAACACCAGACGGCAGAGTAAGCACCTTCTTCCGGCGTCCACTCGTCCTCTGCGATGGACGAGTCATTTAGAATCTCCCGATGGGGTCATTGAGAACGAAGATTGGACTCCAAACAACCTTGACAATGGAATGCTCAGAGTAAACGAGCAGATAAGATACCAGTAAAACAAGGACAGCACGGAAAACATCCCGTTAGTCGTCGCCGTAGTAAAGGGCAGGACGAGCGGTGCATATGCTACCGGGATCGAGCCGATCGCCCTGACCACCGTGTAGTAGATCAAGAGAAAAGGTACGATCGTAATCGGGTATGTCTTAAACTGCTCGAAGGTCGATCGCGAACTCATCTTCATCATCGCCGACTGACGTCTCATGAGCTTCTCAAGCGCTTTCTCGTCACCATCTTTCTTGGCCTTCCTCACCGCGCTTGTCCAGGCCATGTACTCGCGTCTGGAGTTTGCGATCATCTTGTAGTTCACGAGGAACCTGTTAGCGGACATGGTAATGAGTGAGAGGACGATCGCTGCGCCCAGCACCAGGAGCGTTGCAGAGGGTGGATGACTGTATTGATGGAGAGGCGCGGCTAATGTGTTCAGGATATCGTCTATGAAACTCATTGTAGGGTCCGCTTCTGGATTAGCGCTAATAGGTCCTCTGCTGCTCGTCGTTGATGTCCATCTGGGTTCAGAACTATCTGGATTGGCGCGCCGGCCAGAACAGCATTGGCGCTTGCCATGTATCTTGACCATTCAAGGTCCGTGCGAGCCTCGTCAACGGTCTTACTGTCTCTCTCACGCGTTCTATCCGCATTCCTTCTCCTCGCAATGTCCTCGGGATCAGCTTCGATCAAAATGATGAGGCCAGGGTCAAGCTGTTCTAGAACTCTTCGGGGCGTTCCGGGCCAGATTCCATCCTTGGTCCGTACGAACATGTGAGTGTCGACGACCAGTGCTGATTTGCCGCCTGTCTTTCCGATCTCGCGTGCGGCTTGTTCCTGGACTTTAGCCTGGAGTTCGAGGTCTTGGCGGCGCATATGGTCCCGATGAACAGTTTTTCCACGTTTCTTGAATAGCTCGTTCATTACATTTCCAAAGTTCACTATCTTCAATGGAACGTTCTTTTCCCGAGCGACGCTCTCCAGTTCTTGAAGAACCGTGGTTTTGCCGACCCCTGGTATGCCGGCCACTATGATAGTGCGGGACAAGTTCTCGGGGTCACTGTCCGAGGAATCCCTTGACTCCAGGGTATATTTCGGTAATTCTCTCCTTGACCAGTATCTCATAGTATTGTTCGATGATGCCTACTGTCAGTAGAATCCCTGTTCCCGTGCCGAAGGCGCCCAGGAAATCGGCCCCGGCCGCTATGGTGCCTATTACGATTCCTCCCATGATTGTGACCGTGGGTATGTAGCGGTCAAGGATCTGTCTGATGGTGGTGCCGGAACGTCTGAATCCTTCTACTTGCATCCCGGAGTCTATCAGCTGTTTTGCGACCGTCTTCGAGTCCATTCCACCGACCTCTACCCATGTCACCGCGAAGAAAACGCATGCGAGGACGAAGATGCCCATGTAGACTGCGGCTCTAATGGGGTCTTGAAGGACGACGGTGATGGATCTAGGCGCGAACGTGTAGTATGCAAGTCCTTTGCTGGGAACGAGTTGTGCGTTTGTCGAGCTGGTAGGTACGAAGCAGCCGGGGAAGAGGCTGAGCCAGAAGTTTAGGCCTGTGCTGGAACATGTGGGGTTGTATCTTTGGAAGAGCAGTTGCCCGATGAAAAAGATGTTTCCGAAGAGGGCGGCAGCGAAGATGACGGGTATGTTGGATACGTAGAAGAACTTGATCGGAAAGCGTCCCCTGAAACCTCTGTATCTCGCGTATGAGACCGGGACCTCGACGCGCAGCCCGTTGAGGTAGATTATGAGGATGAACACGCCTATGGTCGTGAACAGTCCGACCATGTCCGGAAGACCGCTCCCTCCTCTATAGAGCGCGCTCTGCCATGAAGAGAAGCTTCCGGGGTTCGAGAGGACGGGTCCGATCGATTGGACGAAGGCGAAAATCGCGCCAAAATATTTCCCATCTGCGACTGGTGATATTGGCCCGATGGTGCTCCATACTATGGAAAGGCAGACTCCTGCGGCTATGAAGAGGCTGATTCCGCTGCCGAAGCCCCATTTTTTCTGGAGCATCTCGTCCAGGAGGATGATGACGACTCCTGCGACTACGAGCTGGGTGAGGATTAGGAATTGAGCTTGCAGGCTTGGCGTGATAAGCTGTCCCGCACTGTTCGTGACGTTGTATGCTCCTCCTATCAAGAAGGCTATTCCCTCGAAGACGGTCATGAACACCGACAGTACCTTACTCGCGCCAGTGAACAATGCTCTGTCCGCTGGGTTTGTGAAGTCGACGTTGATCATCTTGGAGCCAGAGAGCACTTGGAGTATCAGTCCGGCTGTGACTATTGGCCCGATTCCGAGCTCGACTAGTGTTCCGCGGTTGGATGCGAAGATGACTCGTAGGGGTCCAAACTGGTCGTTAATGTTCCCCGTGTGTGTGATTCCGTAGATGGGTGTCTCGGCCATTATCAGATAGACGACGAGCGTGATGGCGGTCCAGATCAGCTTCTCTGTGAAACCAACGTCTCTAGTTGGTGATCTGACTCCTGGAAGGATTCTGGTCAGGGGTTGGAATAGTTCTATGAACCTGACCGTTAGTGATCAGTCCTGTTTGTTCTTTGTTGGGAGGACGATTTCTCCGCCAGCCCTTCCAATTTTCTCTTGGGCACGTTCGGAGGTCTTCGCAACAATTATTCTTAGCGGCTGGCTTATCACGCCATTTCCCAGCAGCTTCTGGTAACCTGCTTTTCCAAGGTCAACCTCGACCATGCTGCCCGCTTGTTTCGCGGAGCCCTCTTCTATCAGCCGGTCTAGTTGTAGGACCAGGTCGCTTACGTTGATCGCGTTTGTGATCTTTTGTCGGACCGGGTGGAAGCCTCTGCTTCCCATCTGCAAGTCGTACCGTATGACCGCGGACCACTTGTGGCGTTTCCAGCCCGCGTTGCCATGTCCGCCGAGCATTCCTGAATCTCGGTGCTGGCCGGAACGTCCCCAGCCGTGGCATCTAGATCCTCTGAGCTTCCGGGTCTTTCTCTTCGCTGTTGTCATGGGCTAGGTTCACATGTATGAATTTGGCTGCTAGAGCATGCTCTAGTCTGAGTGTTCGGTGGGACCGGTCGCGGCGGAATTAAACGTTTTTCCAGTACTGTCGATCCAGACGCGGTTTGGCTAGACCGGGGAAAGCCAATTAGGGCCTTGCATCAGCGGGGCTGTGACACGGGAAGAGACTTGGTATGCGGGAGTTGTCCCGTAGGGGTTCGTGGGTTCGAATCCCACCTCCCGCACCATTCCCCAACCTACGAACTTTCTATCGGAAAGGTTGTGGAATACGGGTTCCACCTAAGGAAGAATGGATATCGAGAGTCGAGTATTGACCGGTCCGTCCGAGTGCTTCGGCGGCTCTCTTCTCTTGGCTGGGCTCGTTCTCCAATTCTTCAGTGCAAGACAGAATCTTTCGATAGAAGTCCAAATTGCCTCGGCTCTGATTGTTGGAACATCAGCCATCCTCTTCGTAGTCTGGGTTTGGTATCGGCCACTTCGAAGATGGAATGAAGAATGGCGGAGAAATCGGAATTCCCGCAGAAGCTACCCCCAGCTTGCGAGATTCTGTGAGAGATTCCGAGCGTTCACCGAATACAACATGACGAACAATCCTCAGTACGTGATTGGCAACATTAGGAACAACCCAGGGTTTGACTCAGTGCTGGTTGTTGAGCCGCACTATGCGAATATGCTGGCATATGATTTGCAGAACGGAGTGAGAACCCTCAAACCCAGCCTGAACGCTTTCGTTTGGGTTGCTGACTTGCTATCGAGCATGATTCGGTTCTACCGTGATGTGCTTGTAGCAAGACCAATTGTTCAGATCAGAACCTTATTGGATTCCGGTACGGGGAAGACTGTTCCAACCTATCGGGCCGACTACAATGTGGCACGAGAGAGATTTGTTGGGTTCGTTGCAGAACATGAGGAATTCATTTCGAAGACGAACAAAGAACTTGGTCAGATCAAGCGTAAGGTTGGAGATAGCTGGCGAGATGAGGAACTCCTGCGTAGCTACTATTTCGAGAGACCGAAGGAACTTTGAGTCGCTCGTCTAAGTGTAGATTCTGCGATAAGCGAGCCGCCATTGAGATACGAACAAGAGGCCCCCACAAAGGCGAATACTGTTCCAACTGTGGACACTGGCTGAGATGGATACCCAAGAAAGTAGCGAAAAGACGCTTGGGTCAGTAGCAAAGTCCAAGATTTACGGTTCGAGTCAATTGCGGAGAGTCTTCCGACGAATGATATCCGTGAGGCGAATTTTCAAACGGTGTCCGTTGCGTGTTTCAAGGACAACCGCCCCCGCGGTTTCCTCAATGACCGTTCCGGTCGCTTCACGGACACCGTCCCTCACCCGCCTACCTGCCTCGACACGGCCAAAACTGCCTTTGACCGATCATCCCGATAATTGACTATATGCCCGTATCACATTATCGAAACCGGACCAACCAAACAAGGTCATTGGCCAGCGCAAATCTTGGCGCTTATGCTCATCAAAGTGCTCAATCACCCCATTGAACCCAAGAGAACCCATTGAGGGGACCCATCCTGTTTGAAGCCTGCGGACGGGGTTAGAAGCTCAATTGGACCGTTGCAACAGCTTCGAATGGTCTGAAATTCGTGTTTGTGAGGAGGTTCCCGCTAACTTGCAGAGTGTAGGTACCAGGTTTAGACATTAAGGCTCTGACTTGTGTCATGTTGAACCTTACGACCAAGACCCCTGCCCCACTTGAATGGCTTACAGAGGCGCCACCTGCTACCGATATTGTCCCGTTTAGGCTGATGCTCGACGACACAAAGTCGGATCTCACGAATCCCTTAGGGAGTTTAACAAAGGCCGTCAAGTACGTTCCAGTATCTTGGGATGTTATCGAAGTGGGTTCAAACCTGACTTTTCCCGATACGAGTGGAGCGAAAGGTTTGGTCAGAGGATATCGGTCAATAAAGTCCCCAATCCCCATGTCGAGGGGTTTGTCCGCGATTCCGTCGGGGCCGGTGCATATGTCTTGGTTCGGTCCGGTGCAATTATCGACAGTGACAAGGTCTGACCAGTAATTGCCTCCGTTTGGATAGCCATCATCCCACGTGTGATGACAATTACCGATGTGACCACAATCTGCTTGGCCCCGAACTTTATTGTTGATGAAATTATTGTGGAAGGGGAAGGCGCTATTCACTTCGAACACTCCGCCGCCATTGTTGGATATCATATTGCCCGTAATGGCAACGCCTGCGTTGTATTCTACAATGCCACTGCCGTTATGGTCGATATTGTTGCCCGAAATAACGCAAGCCGCGAATGAACACCAAATGCCCAAGCCGTTCGAGGAGACGTTGTTCCCAACAATTTGAATATGAATATGACCCAAATGACCCGAACCAAAAACGCCAATACCATCGCGGTTGGACACTACAAGGTTGTTCCTAACTATCACGTCCTCAGAATGAAACACTGTAATTGCATTCTTGGTCTTCGAGATTGTCACACTTTCCACCACCCCGTTTGGGGCCCCGTCTAAGGATATTCCCCCGAAAACCTCCGAGTCCCCAACATACGAGGATGGAGCACCGTCATGCACGTACACGTTCCGGATGACAAAATGGGCACTGGTTCCTTGGATTCGTATCCCAAAATACGGAGCCAAAGCAATCTCCCAGCCCGCAATGACGTAGGGGTCCGTGGCTGTTCCGCTACCCCCTGTTACTCCATTGGCTGTGGTGAAACCACCATTACCGTCAATAAGAATGGGTGCGTGAGGCTGGAAATTGGAAGCTCTCGCTGGAACAACGCCGCCTGCAAATAGCGAAACGACCATCAACAGGGTCAGAATCAGCAATGACCGTGCAGATTTCAGGAAGAGCACAGGGTCTTGCTTTTTCTTTGTGCTCCCGATAAACGTTCTTGAAAGTTTGACCGGCATGCCCGAGATATCTAAAGTGTTAAATTTCCAGAGGTATCATTCGGCAATCGGCTTCTTGCAACATATTCCTCAGTAAATTGCAAGGTGATTGCCAAACGTTATCCTAAGGAGGTGAAAGATAGATATGAAAATTGGAAAGAAATACCTCCCACCCCTAGCACTTCTGATGATTTCTCTTGCAGGAACCGCCTATGCGATAGGGATCCAATTCAAACAGAGTGCTCCAGACGTGCCAGTGAAGGGGCTAACTAGCAATTGTAGCAGTCTGACTTCGAATAGAGCTGGGGTTCTTCCCCCTCCAAATTCGGCCGGTAATCCCTTCTATCCCGCCGTAGGCGGAGGACCCATGCCGCGGTTTTCTATTTTCTTTGATTGTAGCCAAACCGACTTCGGCGCAACTCCCGCGTTCTCGGTCGCTGGTACAACGCAATTGACCGCTACTCTTTTCTCTGGAAGTTTGAATGGATACTCCGGGTGCACAGGGGTGGACGGAATGTCCAAAATTTACACAGGCCCGGTCCAGTACTTCCAAAACCGCTTTTGCATCTACCCAGCAGGTCAGGAAGTCGGTGCTCCGTGCACTTCTGCGAATGATGACTGTGTAGCTGACAAGACTTGCGATGTCAATACCGCCAACAGTGGCTTGTATATGGTGGCCATTCCGCTTGGCAGCCTACAAACCTTCAGCACGTTCCAGAACTGGAACTATTGTCTCGAATATGCAAATCCTCCAACTACAACCGCAACTATAGGCCTCGGTGCTTTCACAATACAGTGGATGTAGGTGACACGTGCCAGACATTTCTCTAACCACCCTTTTTCTTCTATGTGCCGCAGTCTTCGGCATCGGATTCAGTCTGGGATGGATGGTCCGACTGAGCGGCCAGACCATTACCCGGAAAAAGGTGGAGAAAGTCGAGGATACCGCGGACTCTGCTTGAGGTTTCATAATCCCGTCTTCACTCGTTCCTACCAAAACCCTTTTGGCCTGCCGATGTGTAGTTAGAGTGAGAAACTTTGTCAAAAACCGAAAATGAAAAGCTCCTCCCCGAAGGGGTAGGGGTTCGTGGGTTCGAATCCCACCTCCCGCACCAACCAAGAAAATCACTGAAGGCCAGCTCACCCGTATTGCGAAAGTATTCGGAGCAACATCCTTGATCTCGGGCTTTTCCACTACTCTGGCGCATGAGACCCTCAATGGATCCATTTTCTTCTGAGAGGTCTTTCTGTCTGCGCAGGTTTCTTGGCTTGTTTTCCGTAAACGGGCGTGTAATGGGCTGGTCCTAGGGTTCTCGATCCCCGTTGAATCCCCTAGCGATGGGCGTGAAAACCGCGGGGTTCAAATTGACCGGGTTGGAATCGTGATCTGGGTTGATTCCAGCCCCGTCTTGACTGATTTGCCCTGGAATTCGAGATTACTCCAGTGCCTATGTTGCTTGTGATTCGGAGGGGTTACCTATCATGGATCGCTGCTAGGTGGGCGAACATGATCTGCCCGATGGCGCTACCGAGCCGAGGCTTCATCCGCTGGAGGGATTATCTGCTCGGAAATCGTATCCACGTGGAGGCCCGAGCTTTGCGCGTCTTTCGAAGATCGTGTCCTTCAATTTTGTGAGTTCCCTCTCCATCGACTCGTAGGTCATGCTCCTCAAGTTCGAGTCCTTGTACCAAATCAGCTGACCTGCAAGTCGCGTCCACCTGATCCTTTCCTTTGACGAAGTACGCTTAGACATCGCCATCCTCCTAGCCTCTTGGATCATCTCTCGAATCGCCTCAATCATCTGGGCCCTTTCTGACGTGCGCCACTTGGCCATCAACGGATAGTCACCGATCTCAACCTCGGAGGGAGGGTCCGACATGTAGGAGACCAACCGGAGAAATACCCTGACCTACTATTTCCACCATAGAGAACGGTGAATACTGCTCAGCTGCCCCGATCCGTGAGTGGTTGTTTTTGGCGCCGGGAGTGGGATTTGAACCCACGCGGCCCGCAAGGACCACAGGCTGACAGGAGCCTATTTTTTCCAGGCCTAGGCCCACATTCTTCGAGTGGACTGCCCTGTACCAGGCTCAGGAATCCCGGCCCAGTCTCGCCCATTGACAGTAGCAGTATTTTCCCCTTTGGGATGATGCGAGAAGACGAGACAGACATTGATCGGTCGAGAAATAGGAAATAGAGTGGCGGTGGGTGCGGGCCAGCCGTCAACCCTTAACGGGCGAATGGCAGTGTCCGCATCCGGGGGACGCCACCCTTGAATCGGCTAAGTCGCTAGATGCGATTCTAAGCCTCGCGTAACCAACCAACACGCACAATCGTTACTACGAAATATCCCTCTTGTAGGCACGATTTTAAGTGGGCAATAGCAAGTACTCACGCGACGCTCATGGAACGCTGCGCCGTTTGCGGGGCGGAAGAATTCATCCCCTACGTGTGCAGATACTGCGGCCGCGTCCACTGCGTCTACCACCGACTACCCGAAAACCACGAATGCCCCAACATCCAGCAGGCGCGAGCTCCGAAACCCATCATCCGAGTCGAGCGACGATCATCCGGGACAAACCTGAGACTGATAAGAGCCCCAAAGCTATCCTCGATATCAAGCCGAGAACTCTACGCGCTGACCGCGGCTCTACTTGTCCTAGGCCTCAGTTTCTCGATGAGATTCGTGTTCGGCGGCCTGAGACCACTTGAGCTTCTAGAAGTCTTCATTCTCACTATCCTGGTGATAGGGACAGGGTTCCTCGGACATGAGCTTGCGCACAAGTTCAGCGCTCAACAATTCGGGTGCTGGGCAGAATTCAAGCTCTGGACCGTGGGAGCGATCATGGCTCTACTATTCGCCGTAATTTCCCAGGGCACCTTCATCTTCGCTGCTCCAGGCGCGGTCTACATCGCTTCCCGGTCAAGCTACTTCGGCGAAGGAATCGACCGGAGGGCCAACGGAATAATATCGCTCGTCGGACCCCTCGTCAACATAGGAGCCGCGGCAATATTCGGGCTCGCCCTAGTGGCCTCCACAGCTCTCGGTTTCGGAGACATCGTAATCGGTCATAGCTTCTATTTTCTTCAAGAGGGCATCCAAATCAACCTCGTCCTAGGTGCATTCAACATGATTCCCTTCTTCATCCTAGATGGGCAGAAGGTCTTCACCTGGGACCGAAGAGTCTGGGCGGCAGTTGCGATTCCACTGTGGATAGCGGTCGCGATCTCAGTGCTCCGTGTTTTCTGAGTTGCTCCTGAATCTCAACACGCTTTGTCCAAAGAACCGGTATTCCTGGCCACACTTCGAACATACAACCTCATTTTCCTGATCAGGGTTGACCTCGACTGTGATCTCGTCCCCGCAGTTGCAGACAAAAGTAACCTTGTTCTCGCTCAAGCTTGTCAATTGAATTGCTTCACTACTGTACGAGCATGCTTTGGCTTCCACAGCTTTGGATAAGTGTCGGTCGGCATGATCACCCTAACGGTCTTCGCAGCCAGCCCACGTTCATCCTTCATCATCTGTTCGGTTCCCATGAGGGCTCTTGATAACGCGACGAGTTCTCCTTTGAGAGTGAAGAGCGCAAGTGAGGTCTTGGGACGTATGCCCTCGCTTAGCTTGACTATCCCAGGAACAGCAAGATCCGCACCATGACATATTGAACTAACCGCCGAATCACGAATGTAGATCCGCGGAACATATTCAAAAGCGTCCTCCATTGGTCTCACGATCTGACGCACCATCCCTTCTCTTTCGTCTGGGGAAGCCTGAGAGAGTTTGAGGACGTCGTAGAGGGAGTGTATGTCTTTTTCAGTGAAGGATCCTGATCTCGTCCTCCGAAGCTCTCGCATGTGAGCTCCCACTTCAAGGACTTCCCCTACATCGTAGACTAGTTTGCGGATGTAAGTTCCTGCTTGACAGGCGACACGCAACAGAACTTGGCGTCCGTCAATCTCTACATCATCGATGGAATAGATTGTTCTTTTCCGGACTTCCCTCTTCACCGCAGCCCTCACCGGAGGTTTCTGAAAAATTTCGCCGACAAATTCCTGCAATACTCCGCGGAGTCTGGTCTCGTCAACGTCACCGTGCATTGTCATGAGGCAGACGTACTCCTTCCCAGTGAGGAGGAATGCCTGGATAGTTTTGGTAGCGTCTTCCAGAGCTAGCGGGAGCACGCCCGTGACCATTGGATTACTCCGGCCCTAAGCTGGACCTCTAGAGTTCCACCATGGCCAGCATGATGCAGCCGCATTAGACGTTTGACCCAGGCTACGACCTCGTGACTTGAGGGCCCGGAGGGCTTGTCTAGGTTGATCAAGCCGAATCTGATGTGTTGATCAATCGTCCTCTTTTCGGGTGGACAGCCTAAGGCTGGGTCTGTTTCCTCGTCGATCTTGGTGAGCAACTTCTGTGACTTATTCCAGGGAGCTTGCTGTGACAATCGATTTTTTCTCCACCAGTGGTGGAGCATTTTCTTGTTCTTAAACTGTGATAGTAACGTGCCTGTCCGTTCGTAGAACTTGGACTGGGACGGGCAGAACCTAGTCTTGCCTTGTCTAGGCTGCTACGCTGATCTCTTTGATTGTGACGATCTCTTTCAGGTAGTTTGTCTTTTTCGCCTTTTCAGCTACTTTGGCGACGTCCTCGTCGGCTGCGCCCTTCTTGATCTCTATTGTCTCCGGTGTCGGTTCGACGTGTTTGACGTTGGTTCGACGGCGGCGGACCCCATTCACTTTCTTGGGTCCGGTGATTAGAACGAAGTTCTTGTCGATAACGTCGACTATGACGCACTTGCGTCCGGCTTCTCTGCCATTGAGTTTGACGCAGACGCGTCCGACTTCGATGGTTGGCACAGTCTCACCTCTATAGCTTGATCATCGGTCGATGGAATTCGTCATTTAAGGTTTCGTTGTAGTACGCGCTGGGGAAGCAGATCCAGTCGTGTCTTGGGAGAAAAAGCGGTTCTCGGGGTCTAGTGTTTTAGTGTTGGTCTCGATCTTGCCACGATCTCTCTGGCGGCCATGACTTGACGTGGATACTCCTTGCCTCTTCCGGAGAGTCTCTTGTCGGCCCTCTGGGCCTCAAGCTTCGATGTGATGTAGTTGACAGCCTTGTGAATGTCGAATTGTTTGCAGCTGAAAATGTCCATGAAAGCGTGCTTGTTGTCGGGGAAGGTGTGAATACTGATGTGGCTCTCGGCAATGATCACAAAGCCACTGATCCCCCACTCCGTGGGATTCTCCTTAGGTTTGTAGACGAATACATATGGCGCCGTGATCTTATGCATGTGGATCACGTCCGGAAGCTCGTCTAGGAGATCGTAGATGTAAGTAAGGTCGGAGAGCTTTTCAGGATTACACTCCGACAAATCCAGTGTAAGATGTGGTCCGAACATTTCTGGAGTTGATTTCTCTTTTTACGAATATTTTTCGGATGAATGGCCAACAAGGCGCGTGGCGTATTTAAGAATTGTTTACACAACAACCGAGTTCGTTGGTAAATTTTTTTCCGGTGAGAAAAAAATCCGCAGTCGTAGAAAATATTTGTTGCACGAACTTTTTCACCGAAAAAAATTTTGCAACCAAATCAGAAATTTCCAGGGGATTGAACGAGTTACAGTCAGCGAGATCCAAAACAGATCAGACACGAACCTGCTAAGTGCCTGTATCATGAGGCGCAAAGCTGTCGCAAAGTCGAAACGTTAAATTAAGCGATAAGGTGGGCTTCCTCTTCCTCGTGTAAGCGCGATGTCAAGAGAGTTCAGGCTCATCCTCCGCGTACTCGGAGCGGACGTCGATGGGACCAAGAAAGTACCGTTCGGGCTGAGCAGGATACGAGGAGTTGGGCCAAATTTCGCCCAAGCCGTCGTGAAAGTAGCCCGGATCAGCCCAGAAGCGAGAATAGGAAGCCTCAGCGAGGCGGAGATTTCACGATTAGAAGACATCATCAAGGATCCTGCAAAGCACGGAATACCCTCACGACTGTTCAATCGGCGAAAGGATATCGAGAGTGGACGAGATATGCACCTCATTGGGCCAGATCTCGCGCTCAGAAACAAGGCCGATATTGATCTGATGAAGGACATCAAAAGCTGGAAGGGAATCCGACACTCGCTTGGACTGAAAGTGAGAGGCCAGCGCACTAGAACCACAGGTCGCTCAGGAAAAGCTGTAGGAGTCAAGAAGAAGGTGCTCATGGAAGCAGCACGCGCTGCGGCGTCAGGGAAGAAGGAAGAGAAGAAGGAGTAGTCTTTGGGAGACCCTAGAAAGCCGAGAAAGACATACCAGACTCCTCGCCATCCATGGCGGAAGGAACAGCTTGAAGCCGAGCTCCATCTTCTCGGCGAGTATGGTCTCAGAAACAAGCGGGAACTAAGACGTCACGAGACGATGCTGTCAAAGATACGAGGGATAGCAAGAACTCTTCTCGGTGGGTCAGAAGATCAAAAGTCCCAGATTGAAAGTCAATATCTTAAGCGTCTTGCACGGCTTGGAATCCTTCCCGAATCTGCCAGCGTCGACAACATTCTCGATCTCAACGTCAAAGACTTGATGGAAAGACGCCTACAGACTATCGTTTTCAGGTCGGGATTGGCAAGGAGCATTCACCAAGCACGCCAGTTCGTCAGTCATGGTCACATCAGCATCGCGAACGAGATCGTGTCAGTGCCAAGCTACATTGTCAAACGCGATGAGGAGTCAAGAATCGCCTTCGATCAGAGAAGCCCACTAACCAATGCTCAGCATCCTGCGCGAGCAGCGCCCGGGGGCAAGAGACTCGCTAGGGTCATTGAAGAAGCGCCGGTAGCCGTGGCACCCGCGATGCCTGCGCTCCCGGTAGTTTCACCTGAGATCAAGGAAGAGGTTGCGGCGGAACAACCCTTGGAGCTGGTCGAGCCTGAGGAAGAACTGGCGGCTGAGCCCGAAGCAGAGAAAAAGTAACAAGCCACTTAAACTAAACCCGTCCTTCATTCGAGACCTGGGCACTTCATGGTTATCTCCGCAGGTATAATTCTCATTGCAGGAGGACTCTGTGCCTGCGCGCCTCTCTTCAAACGCATTTCGCAGGCGCTTGGACGCGCGCTATCCATTCTCGGGTTCCTCCTCGGTATAGTGGTGCTCATAGTCGCAGTTGATTATGCCCTCAGCCTTGGATTTCTCTCAGGCGAGATTTCTGCCAGTGTCGCATCGACGACTTCGCCTTATCTGAAGTATTTCCTACCGGCCATGATTCTACTCGGGATTCTGCTTATCTCCCGCCCCATTCGAAACGTTCGCTGGGCCTCCCTCATCTCCCTTGCGTTGGGCTTGCTCATAGCGTACTTTCTAAGAACATTTCTCCCATCCCTTTTTACAAGCACCACAGTTCTCGTGGTTGTCTTCCTCATCGCAACTCTTGCAATCTACACCCTGCTGAGATTCGTTGAAGACCTCTTTGAATTCATAGGCTCAGTGCTAGCCTTCCCACCAATCGCTATCGCCATCGGGCTGGTCAATATCTACTTCGGAATCCTATTCTTCACAATATAGCAACTCATGGCCGATCCAGTGTAGGGAGGCCAGTCTACAGAGATGTTTCGCCGGATGAATAGCTCCAGCGAAGGGAAATCCGGTTCCTTGCGGCTTAATAGTCGGCAACATTGATGCACCGCCATGGGTCGAGTCGTGGTCGATAGTATTCTCTCCCTCGACGGATATCTCGCGGGACCCAAGAACGAGATCGATTGGTTCCTCTTCGACGAGGAATCCCTGGAATGGTCGCGTGAGATCCTACGGTCGGCGGGGACCACTCTGTTCGGACGCGTGACCTGCGAAGAAATGGCAGCGTATTGGCCGACGGCGAAGGACAAAGAGCCATTCATTTCTAACAAATTGACCGAATTGCCAAAAATCGTGTTTTCGAGGACGCTAAAGAAGGCGGAGTGGAACAATTCGAGCGTAGTCAGCCGATCTCCCCAGGAAGTCGTGGCGAAGCTAAATCAGAACCAGGGGAGCGACATCGTCGTGCTCGGGAGCTCGAGTATCGTTCTTCCTCTGGTGAAAGACGGTTTGGTCGACGAGTATAGGATCCGCATTCAACCCATCATCCTGGGACAGGGTCGGCCCCTACTCATCGACAAAAGCGCACGTCACCCTCTGAAATTGGTCGGCGCCAAGTCTTTCAAATCCGGAGTCGTCGCGCTCACCTACACCCCCGCGCGGCCGCCCGGTGACGGGTGAGATTAAACAGTGAGCCTAGAATGACTAAGGTCAAACATGTGTCCGTCTGTATGTTCTGTTTGAGCTTCGTTCCACTGAAGCGAAAGATTGAGGGTTCAGCCGATGACTCGACCGGCGACAAAATAGGAACGTTTTGAGCGATTAGACAGGGTACTCCTTGTCATGCGCTAACTATCGTGTTAACAGCGACCCAAATGTCTAAAACTCGGATGATGGCGAAGTTTTTCGTGAACAGCTTTAAATAAAGTCCGGACCGCTTGCCCGGGGCACTTCATCCTGGAAGCATGATAGCTAGATGGACATTAAACTCCTGAGTAAGGAACAAGAAACGCTCCGCTTCGTGCTTTCAGACGTATCACCCGCCTTCGCCAATGCGCTGCGCCGAATAATGATCTCAGAGGTCCCGGTGATGGCGATTGACGATGTCATGATTCTTGAAAACAACTCTGTGATGTACGATGAGATCCTCGCGCACCGTCTCGGACTGATCCCGGTTACAACCGACACATCTTACAACCTGCCGGAAGAATGCACCTGCAAGAGTGAGCTGGGCTGCGAAAAATGCCGAGCATCATTCTCGCTAGAAATAGAAGCTTCTGAACCCATCGAGGTAGTCTATTCCTCCCAGCTTAAGCCCGAGAACCCGGAAGTTAAGCCGGTCTCCGACAAGATTCCCATCGTGAAACTCACCGCAGGCCAGAAAATCAAGCTCGAGGCATACGCTAGGCTCGGGAGAGGGAACGTCCACGCGAAATGGCAATCTGTCTCTGCCGCGACGTACGACTATGACGAGAAGGCCCGGACCTTCACGTTCCTTGTCGAGTCAACTGGAACGATGCCTCCCGAAAAGATCGTCCTTGAGGCTGCACGGATAATCAACGCGAAATCCGTCGGCTTCGGCGAAGGACTTGGAGGAATGACCGAGAGTTGAAAAAAATAGTTGCAAGTCTCTCACCGGAAGAAGAGGTTGTTGACGCGTCAAATCTGATTCTTGGAAGAATGGCAAGCTACGTTGCGAAGCAAGCCCTCGAAGGGAAGAAGATGGTCGTGCTGAATGCTGAACGTGCCATTATTTCAGGGACAAAGGCGAGAGTTGTCGCCCGGGCCAAGACAAAACTGAAAACGCGAACGCTCGGCAACCAGGAAAAAGCCCCAACTCATCCTAGAAGGCCTGACAACTATGTCCGGAGGGTTATCAGGGGAATGCTTCCTTGGAAGAAGACTCATGGAAAACAGGCCTTCCACAGAGTCATGGTCTACATCGGAGTTCCTAAGGAATACGAAGGCAAAACCTACAACACTATATCCCATGCAAACGCGTCAAAGCTGAGAGTTCCCTTCATCACCGTCGCTCAACTAGCAGAAGAGATCGGGGGCATACCCGCCTGAGCGAAAAGAAGAGGACTGTACTCGAAACGGGCAAGAGAAAGACCGCAATAGCTCGTGCTGTTGTAAGACCTGGAAAGGGCCGAATCTACTTCAATGATCGTGCTCTCGACTATGTTAGTCCCGAGATCGTCCGGATGAAGATCCAAGAACCACTGATAATAGCTGGAGACAGGGCTAAAGGCGTAGACATACGAGTATCAGTCAATGGCGGAGGTTTCATGGGCCAGGCTGAAGCCGCCAGAATCGCTATCGCGCGATCACTTGCCTCGTGGACCAAGAGCAGCGAGCTGAGAAAGAACTTCATTGCCTTCGACAGAGTAATGTTAGCTGGGGATCAACGAGTAAGCGAACCCAAGAAGTTCGGTGGGCCAAGCGCACGACGAAGAAAACAGAAATCGTACAGGTAAGAGAGAAAGAAAGTGATCATCCCAGTAAGATGCTTTACCTGCGGCAAACAGATAGCTGACAAGTGGGAAACCTTCAATCTTAGGGTTAGAGCCGGCGATAGACCCATCAAGGTACTAGACGAGCTAGGGATCCGACGATACTGCTGCCGAAGAATGCTCATAACTCATGTCGAGATAATCGACGAGTTCCTAAAGTACCCGCAAGTCTCCGCTAAGAAACGAGCCGAGATCATCTAGACGAGGAACCTTGTTGGAAAGCCAAGACATCGAAGACAGAGAAGCAATACCGAGAGCAGAAAACCTGCTTCTCTCTCTAGAAGAGCTCCTGGCTGCAGGACTCCACATTGGCACACGGATCAAAACCGTGGATATGGAAAAGTACATTTTCAGAGTCCGTCCTGACGGCCTGTTCATCCTCAACATCGGGGAGACAAACGAGAAGATTAGGATCGCTGCCAGATTCATGGGCCGATTCGATCCTGGAAGAGTGCTGGCCGTGTCTTCGAGACTCTACGGTAAGACCCCTGTGGAAAAGTTCGCAGAGATCACGCGTACCGTTCCAATAGTAGGCCGATTCATGCCGGGACTCATATCCAATCCCCTACAGCCCCACCACGCAGAACCACAGGTCGTCCTGGTCACTGATCCCCGAGCCGACTGGCAAGCAATCAAGGAAGCAACTTCCGTAGGCGTGCCTGTCATTGCTTTGTGCGATACCGACAACGTTTTTTCCGGGGTTGATTTCGTCATCCCGGTAAACAACAAAGGAAGGAGAGCTCTCGCGGTGGTCTATTGGCTCCTCGCCAGACAAGTGCTCCGCGAACGAGGAGAGCTTCCCCAAGATGGAACAATCCCTCTAACTGTGGATGATTTTGAAACGAAGCTTGCCGCCATGCCCATGGGACGAGCTTCCGGTGGAGAGGCGTGAAAACACGCCCGCCGGCACAAGCAGGCACCTTCTACCCCGACACTGAAGGCGCGCTCCGGACCAAAATACACAACTGCTTCCTTGATCCCCTCGGACCAAGATCAATACCATCCATTCCCGCCACACGTGACGACCAGCTCGTAGCGATAGTTGTACCACACGCGGGATACGATTACTCCGGGCCTGTAGCTGCCAACAGCTATTTTCAACTTGCCTCGTCAGGCTTGAGGGAATCTGTGATAATTCTGGGGCCTAACCATACGGGTTACGGTAGCGGCGTCTCAACAATGACAGACGGGCAATGGGCAACTCCGCTCGGTGAAGTTCCGATAGACAAATCCTTGGCTTTCTCGATTACGAGATTTTCGAGTCTGATCGATGTCGAAGAAGAAGCTCACAAGAGAGAACACTCGATAGAAGTCCAACTTCCTTTCCTGCAATTCATCTATCCAAGACGCTTCAAATTTGTACCGATCTGTATGATGCTCCAAGACCTTGGAACAAGTATGGAAATTGGCGACGCTATCGCCAAGGCGTCCGCAGAGACAGGAGCGATGCTTATCGCCTCATCAGACTGGACACACTACGAACCCTACGAGTCGGCAAGGAAGAAGGACATGGAAGCCATCGAGGCCGTGCTCGAAATGGACGAGAAGAAATTCCAAGACGTGATCGAAGAGAAAAGTGTCTCAGCGTGCGGATACGGCCCTGTCACTGCAGTAATACACGCATCCAAGATCCTCGGCGCGAAAGAAGCCAAGTTGCTATCATATCAGACGAGCGGAGACACAGCGGGAGACAAGAGTTCAGTGGTCGGTTACGCCGGGATCGCATTTACGAAGTGAGATCGTCCTCGCCATCAACTTCTCTAGCGATCGTCTCGTCCAGAGCACCTGGAAAGATTATCGTGTCAGGAGAACAATTCGTCGTCCTTGGCGCGCCAGCCGTTGCAATGGCTGTCAATCTCTACTCAAAGATAGACGTAAGGCCATCTCAAAGCGGCCAGATTGAAGTAACAGCTGACATTCCGCTTCATCTAGTCAGCGATGCCGACAAACGATCGTCATCCGCGGATAATCAAGAACTTCTAGAGCCACTACGCCTCGCGGCGAGCGCTACACTCAACCACCTGGCTACCAAAGATCGAGGCGTCCTTGTAGATGCGAATTGCGAGATTCCGATCGGCGCGGGCCTAGGATCCTCTGCGTCCACCACTGTCGCAACCATCTCAGCAGTAGCTAAGTCAACGGGGACTCGACTCGACCGACGAGAAATTTTCAAGCTCGCTTTCATCCCAGAGAACTTTCTCCACGGGCACCCTTCGGGGGTGGACCAGGCAACTTGCACCTACGGCGGAATCATACAGTTCAGAAAGCCCTCAAAGATCAACGCGATCAAAGTAAAAAGACCACCGATGATCCTTGTATGCGACTCGGGAGTTCACAGGTCAACCAAAGCCCTGGTGGGGTCGGTAGTGAAGAGATCTCGGACACAAGCAGATAAGTTTCAAACACATCTAGAGGAGATCACTAGATTATCGAATGCGGTTGTCAAGGCTCTAAGAGACGAGGACGACATCGCGCTGGGGTCTCTGATGAACAGAAATCACGAATTACTCCGTCAGATCGGTGTCTCAACTCCCAGGCTGGATGGGCTTGTGGCCGCGGCTCGGAAAACTGGAGCTCTCGGAGCCAAGCTCACAGGCGCGGGAGGCGGAGGATGTATCATAGCGCTGTGCGCTGACAATAAGGCCCGATCGAGCATTGCAAGGGGATTACGAAGGGAGGGAGGAACGATCTACAACGTGTCCCTTGACCTGCAAGGAGTACAGTAACCGAGATGTCTTCTATCGGAAAGGCAGAAAAAGAGCGTTTCCTACCTCGATAAACGGATAAGAAAAATGCCCGAGATCATCGTTCTAGTCGATGAGAAAGACAACCCTATCGGATATGAGGAAAAACTAGCCGCTCATCGCGACGGCGGCAAGCTGCACAGAGCCTTCTCCATCTTTATTTTCAATTCCAAGAACGAGGCGCTTCTCCAACTTAGATCGAAGGCTAAGCACCACTTTCAGAGCCTCTGGAGCAACCCGTGTTGCAGTCATCCAATAAAAGGCGAGAAACTAGAGGCTGCAGTTCACCGAAAACTGAAGCAAGAGTTGGGCTTTGACACCCTGCTGAAAGAAATCTTCAGCTTCGTGTACAAAGCGACCGACCCGAAGAGCGGCTTGACAGAACACGAATTCGATCATGTCTTTGTCGGGCAATACGACAGAGACCCGAAACCGAATCCTGAAGAGGTAGACGACTGGAAATGGATCACCCTCACCGAGCTCCAAAAAGACTTGGAGAAGAACCCCAAGAAATACACTCCTTGGTTTCCGATCGCCTTTAACAAGTTAAGAAAGGAAAGCCTAGGTCTACCAGAGGCCTAGATTTGGAAGCGTCCGTTCTAAACAGAAGCTCAACCATAGCCTCTTTCTACAAACTTCCCTTAGAAGAGAGACTCAGGATAGTCAAAGAGTTCGCGGGTCTGACCTCTGAGGAAGCTCAGACCCTAGCCAATGCATCAATACCCATTGCTACCGCTCAGCGAATGATCGAGAACGTCATCAGCATGTTCCCGATTCCTCTTGGAATCGCCACGAACTTCTTGGTTAATGGAAGAGATTACCTGGTACCAATGGCGATCGAGGAGCCGTCGGTTGTCGCGGCTGCGAGCAACGCGGCGAAGATGGCGAGACCAACTGGAGGGTTCACGGCGACCAGTACTGAGCCTGTGATGATTAGTCAGATCCAGATTGTGAAGTGTCCTTCGCCGAAAGATGCTGAGAAGGCGATCATCTTGGCGAGAAAAGAGATTCTCGAAAAAGCCAACCAGCAGGACCCGACCTTAGTCTCAATGAGTGGAGGGGCAAAGGACCTCCGTGTCAGAATCCTACCGAGCCAAGTCGGAATACTGGTCATTGTAGAGCTTCTGGTTGACTGTCGTGACGCTATGGGTGCAAATGTTGTCAACACAATGGCGGAGGCTGTGGCACCGATGCTTGAGAAAATCTCCAAGGGTCAAGCGCGACTGCGGATCATCTCAAATCTTGCAGATAGAAGGATCGCGAGGGCTACAACGACCGTTTCGAAGGAAGTTCTTGGCGGCGAGGACATTATCGACGGGATCGTGGAGGCTTACGCGTTTGCCGCCGCCGACACGTACAGATGTGCCACCCACAACAAGGGGGTCATGAACGGGGTAACCGCCGTCTGCCTAGCTACTGGGAACGATACCAGGGCGATCGAGGCAGGGGCCCATGCTTACGCCGCCCGATCCGGCCACTACTCTCCCCTCACGACATGGAAGAAGGATTCCAAAGGGAACCTGGTTGGGACGATCGAAATCCCTGCTGCCGTTGGAATAATTGGGGGAGTCACTGCTGTACACCCAATGGCGAAAATATGCCTGAAGATCCTTGGTGTGAAGACCGCTCGCGAACTCGGCGAGGTCATGGCCTCGGTGGGCTTAGCTCAGAACATGGCTGCTTTACGGGCCTTGGCTGCGGAGGGGATTCAGAAGGGACACATGTCTCTTCACGCAAGAAATATTGCCGCTATGGCTGGCGCTCAAGGTGATCTGATCGACTTGGTGGCGGACAAGATGGTCGCCGAACGGAAAATACGGCTCGACCGGGCTAGAGAATTGCTGATCGAAAGTTCCAAGTCAAAGGAGAGCGGCGCCCCCCAGAAGAAAACCCACAAGGCCTAACAGCATCCATACTAGAACATGACCTTTGACTGCTCGAACGTTCTCAGGCGTCTGGTTACCCACCAATCTGTAACCTGAATACAAAAAGCCGACATCGGCGACTATCACAGGCGGAAAATACAGCCAGGAAATACTCTCAAGAAACGGCGGGAGGAAGCTAAGCAGAACCGCGATAACAAACAGAACCGTGGACGCGGATGCTGCAACCTTGGTCCCCCTGACTACGGCAAGGGTCCGGACTTGACGGAGGCTGTCGCCTTTCACGTCAACGATCCCCTTTGCAACCTCTCGCCCAAAGTTTGCGAGAAACGCGATAACGGAAAAGATGAAGAGTAACGGTCTGATGGAATTCACGGCGAGCCCTCCGTAGAAGAAAGGCAAGGCGACGTTGAAGCTTACAACCGCATTTCCTATCAGCCCAGTCTTCTTTCCCTTCATGTTATAGTAAACCATCAGAACAAGAGCAATAAGCGCAGTTAGAAACGTGGCCAGACCGAGAAGGGCGGAGAAACCTATCGCAGCTGCGGAAAGAACTACCGCCAACACGATTGCTTCACTGGTCTTGACGGTTCCGGACGGGAGAGGCCGCTGCGGGCTGTTCACTCTGTCAATTTCTACATCGTAAACGTCATTGGCCACCATTGTGCCAGCCATCATCAATGATGCGGTCAGGAACCCGAAAATGGCTTCTGGAGCTCCTGGGAGCTTGCCGAGCGCTATTGCCTCGCCAACGATCACTGCAAGCCCGATCATTATGGTGTTTGGGGGCCGTATCAGCGTCGAGTACGCGCTAAGGCGTGCTGACATGGCGCGGCTAGACACGTTCAGTGCCTCGTCCCTCATCAGCATCTTGCTTTGTGATTTCCACAACATCTGGCTGTTGGAATAAGGCTAAAAAGACTCCCGGAGGCTAGGCAATGGTTCGACCAGTCTTGTCAGTCAAGAAGGAACCGACGCTTCTAGATGATCTCAACCAAGCTCTTGCCGGAGAGACTTTGGCTGCGTTCCGATACCTGTACTTGAGCAAGATAGCCACCGGAATAAGCTCGCTACCCCTCTCGAAGCTCTTCAGGGAGATGGCTGACGGAGAATGGGACCACGCCTCAAGATTCATGGAAAGAATCATCCAGCTCGGAGGAGTGCCCGTATCAAAACCGGTTGAATGGGAGAAGAAAGCTTTCTTCTCTTACACGGACCCGCCGCGGAGGGGAAATGATCTGAAGGCGATGATTAAGGAGAGCTTGAAGCTTGAAAGGTCGTCACTGGAATTCTACCAGAGGCTCGCTAGCAAGACGCGAGATAGCGACATGGTTACTCATAAGATGGCCATGGATGCTATGGCTGATGAGGCTCGTGAAGAGCGAAAGCTCACCGCGCTGTTGGACTAGCTGTTAGCAGTAGTTGTTTAGACCCAGCCTCGGATCTGCATAGCGTCCCGGACCTTTCCAATAGCGTAGACGTACGCGCCGGTACGCATGTCGACATTCTGCTCCTGACTGGTCTTCCAAACCTCGGCGAAGGCCTTCTTCATTATCGCGGTTAGGCGATGGTCTACTTCTTCAGCGGTCCACCAGAGGTGTTGGAGATTCTGTACCCATTCAAGGTAGCTTGTGCTTACCCCGCCAGAGTTTGCTAGGATGTCCGGGATCAGGGTGATGTCTTTCTTGAAGAGTATGTCGTCGGCCTCGGGTGTGGTCGGCCCGTTAGCGCCTTCGGCGACTAGCTTTGCCTTGATGTTTCGAGCGTTATTTTCGGTGATGACGTCTTCTAGCGCGGCTGGTACGAGTATGTCCACGTCTAGTTCGAGTAGTTCCTCGTTCGAAATGTTCTCGGTCCCGGTTAAGTTCGCCATGCTCGTGTTCTTCTTCTTGTAGGCTGCTACCTCGTTGAACCATAGGCCTGTTTTCTTGTGAATTCCTCCCTTTGAGTCGGAGACGGCGACAACTTTGACTCCGGCTTCTTCAAGGAACTGGTGGGCGAAGGAGCCTACGTTTCCCCAGCCTTGGATTGCGCAGGTTGCCTTCTTCAGATCGATCTTGAGATGCCTCGCAGCTTCCTCAACGCTGACCGCGACTCCCTTCCCGGTGGCCGAATCCCGTCCGAGGGAGCCTCCTATTATTATCGGCTTACCTGTCACGACCGCGTTCGCGTTGTTCCTTTCGGTCTTGCTGTATTCATCCATAAACCATGCCATCGTTTGAGAATCGGTGTAGACATCCGGAGCCGGTATGTCTCGGAAGGGACCGACAATCTCGCTTATGAGAGAGAAGAATGTTCTGGAGAGCCTCTCCAGTTCGTGTTTGGACAGGAGTTTCGGGTTAACTGTAACGCCTCCCTTTGCACCTCCAAATGGAATACCTGCAACCGCGCACTTCCACGTCATCCACATGGACAACGCCTTTACTTCTTCGATAGTGACGTTGGGGTGGTATCTGATTCCACCCTTGTAAGGTCCTAGGGCGTTGTTGTGCTGGCTTCTGAATCCCTGATAGAGTAGGATCCTGCCATCGTCCATTTTGACAGGGAAGTTTATGCTAAGAATTCTCCGAGGCTTTCGAAGAATCTCCTGAACGTTCTGATCCAGCTTCATCAAGTCAGCGGCGCGCTGGAATTGTTCTACAGCAATGTCGTACTGGGTTTTCTGCATGCCGAGGCTTGACGGAGCAGCTTCGTGCTTAGAAGTGGTCTCTAGCAATCATTCTGCCTTCGAATCGGAAAGCGGCGAGAAAGTTCCCATTTAGACCTTTCTTCATAAT
Organism: Crenarchaeota archaeon 13_1_40CM_3_52_10; assembly: GCA_001918765.1. Classification (GTDB taxonomy): domain Archaea; phylum Thermoproteota; class Bathyarchaeia; order 40CM-2-53-6; family 40CM-2-53-6; genus 40CM-2-53-6. The sequence goes on along the minus strand of MNGO01000011.1, from coordinate 8,037 downwards.
TCAGGGAAAATCACGGTTGTAGATTTTTCTTCGATTAGAACAGTGGAAATAGGGAACAAGCCTTTTTATAAAGAAACCGGGCGTTTGCTCTCTTCGCTTCGAGAAGGGAGTTTGAACCAAGACAATGTCCGCAAAGCCCCATCTTAACCTGATAGTGATGGGCCACGTTGACCACGGAAAGAGTACGCTGACAGGTCATCTTCTGTTCGACGCAGGATACATTGACCAGAAGACAATCGAGCAGTACGCGAAAGAGTCTGAAAAGACAGGAGCCGGTGATACTTTCAAGTACGCCTGGGTCCTAGACACGATCAAGGAAGAGAGGGAGAGAGGGGTTACCATCGATCTCTCATTCCAAAAGTTTGAGACACCGAAGAATTTCTACACCATCATCGACGCACCCGGACACCGAGACTTCATCAAGAACATGATCACTGGTGCCAGCCAGGCAGACGTCGCTATTCTCGTCATCTCGGGTAAGAAGGGCGAATTCGAAGTCGCCGTCGGACCCGGCGGTCAGGCGAGAGAGCACGCCTACCTAGCTAGGACTCTCGGAGTGAAGAACTTGGTCGTTGCTGTCAACAAGATGGACGATCAGACGGTCAAGTATTCCGAGGAACGATACAAAGAATGCCGGAAAGAACTCGAAGGATTGCTCAAGACTGTCGGCTTTGACATTTCAAAGATTCCATTCGTTCCGACAAGCGGATGGCTTGGCGATAACCTATCGAAAAGGAGCACTAACACCCCGTGGTACAAGGGGGTTACAGTGTTCGATGCGCTCAACGATTTCATTCCTCCACCGAAGCCGTTGGACAAGCCTCTGCGCGTTCCTATACAGGACGTGTACACGATCACCGGTGTTGGGACTGTTCCAGTGGGACGAGTCGAAACAGGTGTTGTGAGGGATGGTGACAAGGTCATCTTCAATCCCTCCGGAAAGCTCGGCGAGGTAAAGTCGATCGAGACTCATCATGTACGGATGACGAAGGCTGAGCCCGGAGATAACATCGGCTTCAACATCAGAGGAGTTGCAAAGAACGAGATCGGGCGAGGAGAAGTCATGGGCCACACCGACAAGCCACCGACGATCGCGAAAGAATTTATTGGACAGATCATTATCATCTACCACCCGACTGCCATCGCCGCAGGATACACGCCCGTATTGCATGCGCACACTGCTACTGTCGGTGTTACTTTCGAGGAACTCATCAAGAAGATTGACCCGCGAACAGGTCAGGTGGTCGAGGAGAAGCCCAGCTTCCTCAAGGTCGGGGACAGCGCCCTTGTAAAGATGAAACCCTTGCACAACATGGTCTTGGAAGCGTTCTCCGATATTCCCGAGCTTGGAAGATTTGCAATCCGGGACATGGGCAGCACCGTCGGGGTCGGTGTTGTCAAAGAGATCCTCACGAAGGGCTAGCTAAACACTGCAATAGCTGTCCAAGGATACTCTTGGACTCTAACAAAGGGTCCGTGGATCTGCTGTCTTGTTTGCATACTTAGCGGTCGAGCCGTCTTTGGAACCTATTCGCCATGGTAACCGCTCAAGGATGGACTGGGTTGGGCTTCGTCAGCTAACATTATCGAAGCCGATAGGTTTTTCTTTGGACAAATGTCCCTGAAGCCTCATACATCTGGCGCTATTACCTCTCGGAACGCTGCTCATCCTAGCCTGCCTCATTTACAGCCGGAAAGAGAGATGGATGCGGGCCTGGAAGCCAGGGCTAAGCGTCAACTGAGTGCGTCGCTACCCGTCAGTAACTGCGGCTCATTGTCTTAGAACACTCTCTCTTGTTCAAACCCACGAGTTTCAATGCCTCGGTTTCCGCGTCAGTTTACACCAAGGTTTTTAACCGCACTGGACCTGCCCTCACTCTTCGCAACAAAAGGTCGACAATGAAGGTATCCTGGTATGGTTTCCAAAGCTAGAATCCGATTGTCCAGCACAGACCCCCAGGACATCAACACGATATGCACCGAGATCAAAGACATAGCGGACAAGACAGGTGTCAAACTGAAAGGACCAATACCCCTGCCGACCAAGAAGCTCATCGTCCCATCAAGAAAATCGCCGGCGGGACAAGGAACGCACACTTTCGACAAGTGGGAGATGAGAATTCACAAACGCCTCATCGACGTAGATCCGAACGAAAGATTCTTGAAGAGATTAATGAGGATAAGAGCGCCGGATGACGTTTTCATCGAAATAGAACTGCTCTAGCACGATTATCTCCTAATCCTTTTCGAAACCTGCAACTTGGGTTTCCTCGGCCTTCGCAAATAGAACGCGGGACATCCAAGAAGGATCAGGAACGAGAAACCTAAAGCAACGACCGGCACGGAAGCTTCGACAACCATTATCCTAACATGGATGCTCACAGACACATTATTCCAGGTAGCAGTCAGAGCTACGTAGCGAGCTCCGGAGGTCGCGCTCCAGGCAGCTGAGACACTGATCGTAGCTGTTTGAGGACTGGTGCTCGGTCCGATGCTCGAAGGCCCGGACCCGTAAAGTTGGGCGGGAGATGTCGAGGACTGCTGGTCTTGGGTTAAGGGAGAGACAGCGAAAGATAGGGTCTGAGGACCTTGAAAGTTGACAGTAACTAGAATGTTTCGATAGAATCCCTTCTGGATGACAATGTCACCTGAGGGTCCGGCAAGGTTCACCGGAACCGGCAAACTGGCGTTCACGTAACCCACTTCGCCAAGTCGGTTGGCGACAAACCACACCAGATTGTTCGGCCCCGGCATTGCCCACCAGACTGCCGGGAAGGGGTCAGGAGAGACAGCATACTCGGTTAAGAGATCACTAGAAGGGTCATAGCTTCCTACTCTCCCGGCAATATGTTCCGAAAACCAAATCTTGTTATGGGCGTCCACAAAAATAGCGTTTGGAAGACCCGAAACACAAGCGTCGAGACAGTATCCAATTGGAAAAGCCTTCCAGGTATTCGGCGGGCTGAACACACCGAACTGATTGTCCCCCTCATGAACGGTGAACCAAACATTGCCGGAGTTGTCGACCGCCGCCTGTGAAAGCGCTGCAATGCCTAGAGAAGAAGGCGCAGGAAACTGCTCAATATCGCAGCTGTCACAGGCAATGCGACCAAGCGTCTTTGCCCCTGCCTCTGCGAACCAGATTGCATTGTCAGGAGCAACAGTGATTCCTTGAACAAACGCGTTGCTCGTCGGAACAGAGTAGGTCCGGTTCAAACCGTTAGAAGGATCGAACATTACCACGCTACTCTTGCCAGTCGAGCCGAACACTGTCATCCATATTCTTCCCTGATGGTCTAGCGCCAAATACCACAGGCTTTGGTTGGGGAAGGTTATTGTCTTGTTCACCGTCAGGTGCTGGCTGTCATAATATGCGAGTGTTGAGTTGTCCGTGAACCACACTCTACCTTGAGGGTCAACAAGCAAAGAGTTGATCGTGACGTTTACGAGATTAGCCACGGGTTTCGAGGTTCGATTATCAATGAAGTACTCCCTAATCTGCGAATTCTGCGGCGTCCCCGAGGATCCTGCAACCCATACAGTCGTGTTTGTTGGATAAAGGACCAATGGGCTGAAGCTTGAATCTGTGGATTTCTCCATGAGGGTTACGTATGTTTGCGGGCTGAATGGTGCAGCATTGGGTTGGCCGACAAGGTGGATAGGTATGGTGGTGTGGGACACGAGTGGGGAGAAGAAAACGACGAACAGGATTGGTGCGATCGCATATGATAGTCGCATGATAGTTCTCCGTGATGAATGCCTAGGCTACGTTTAGTAGACCATTCTGCATTTGGCGGTGAATTGAGCAGTTGATCGTGCAATATATTTGGAACTGTCCGCCCCTCGTAGCTTGAAACTTTAGAGTCTGGTGGGCTCCTCCCACCAACTCCAAACCGACGTTTGAGTAATAGGCCACCGCGAACCCGTGAGACTCGGTAGAATTATTGATCACGGTGAAAACCACATTATCACAACGTTGGACCGTGACAACAGGCCAAGATCCGGTTTTGGTCAGACTGCCGTTGTAGCCATTCGAATCTGCAATAATCGTGAATGAGCGAAGTGCTCCGGCGACCCCTGAGCAAGGAGACGGGGGAGGAGTGAGCACCACAGCGAGCACTCCCCCTGTCGCGAGGGCAGCGGCGACAAGTGCGATGATGACCATCTCGCTAGTTCTCAATAATGATAGCAAATCCCCGCTTGATGTAAGGGATCATAATGGTGAGAGGGGACTCGGTAATAGAGCCATCGACAATACGTTCCGCAAGATTTGTCACGGGATCGTTCCGGAGTGAAAGACAATACTGCGTCCAGACCAATGGTGGCGAGTCAACTCGGAGGGAATGGTTGAACTTTTGGACATTGCTTGCTAGCCGTATGTTATCACTACGTTGTCGAGCACGCAGGGCTGGATAACGCATAGACCTGGTGAAGGAGCTGCGTTATGGGGGAAGACGTGATGTTGAAAACTGGTGTTGGGATCGTTGTTAGGATTGCCATTTACTGTCATGTTTAGATGGTGTATGCCATCTACCTTGTGATTGAATATCTGTGTCGAGTTGAAAATGGCCGTCGTGGGGTTGTTAGCCCAGTGTCCCCATAAGAGGAACCAGTCCCCCAGCGTGTAGTCCCTATTTTGGTCCGTTTCGATATGGAGTACGCCTGTCGCATCATGGGTGTGAATGGGCTGAAGGCAACCATTGTCGACCGTCCCCGGTGTGGGTGGTAAGGGGAAGTTCACTCCGTTTATTGTGATGATCAAGTTGGGGTGTGAGTGGTAAACCGAGCCATACACACAGTGGCTCAGATAGTCGGGAAGAGGCACAAGATTCGTGGACCTAGGGAATAAGGCAACAGCGGTCACGATTACTGCGATGAGAACTATTACGATCGTAAGGGTTGTTAGTGTTCTCTGGCGGCGTTTTCTCTTGACGTCTCCAAGAATCTTCTGTTTCCGGGTCTGAGTCTGAGACATCGGGAAAGCCCTACGCGAGGAAGAAAGCTGTTCGAGCAATAATATCTTTGGGGCGGAACTCCGTAGGGAGTCGAGCGATTAGGACCCGATGGATTCCGTCGGAATGAAACGCCTTAAGGCATATTTGAGAAGACTAACCTGGGATTTCCTCGTGCGGGGGTACCAGAGTCAGGTCAATATCTGACCAGATGGGCGGGTCGCGCCTAGCACGCGCGCGCTACACTCAAGACCCAATATGGCGAAAGGCATCGATTCGATTGATGCCTAAGCAAAACGCGGGTGTGCTATCCCGTGGCGTAGGCCTTCGTGGGTTCGAATCCCACCCCCCGCACCAACCAGATGTGGCGATTTCTGAACTCATTCCGGTGAAACAGCCTTGAATAGTTGCCTGATGTAACCTTACAACTGAATAACTGGAGATCCCTCCAGACGAGGTCCCTGCGTGACGAGAACTTCCGTGAAGCTCACTATTTTCTTAGCTTAGAAGTAGGAGAACAATTTACCGCGAACCGTGGGACCCATGGCATGTCAATTCATACTTTTTGATATGGATGAGAAGCGAGTAACTGATGAAGAAGGCTACTCGATTCTTGAAGCAACTGTGGCTCTTGAAATCGACGGGAGAAACGTGTTCCGTTCTGTTGGAGTCGAAGGTGCGAGGCACACTGTAATCATGCATTCGAGGGAGCAATGGATCAATGAAACTCTCGACATCGTTGAGGACTTCAAGGAGAATCCAAAGAGCGATGCAGAGTATAACTTTTGGATGTATGGCACAGGGTTCGGCTTCAAGCTCAAAAGGAACGGCGACAGTCTCAGCATCTACATAGCAGTCAATTCCGCTGGTCCCACGCAGGGAGTGACCTGGCCCCAGACCGTTCAAGTTGGAGCAGTTTCATCGAAGGAGTGGATTGAAGCCATTGTATCTGTTTCCAAACAGTTAAGTGACATGTTTCTTCGTCTAAACAAAGAACTCTACCATAACCGATTTTTCCAAGAGCAGCAACGAAATCTCATGATACTGGAGAATTGGCTGAGTTGACCACGCGTCCATTGGAGGGGGAACAATTCATTGGAGGAATTGCAAGCGCGGGCATGACCCGGACAACTCGCAGCTTCAAGTCTAGGTCTTACATACAGACTGGCGGTCCAGTGGGCTACGGAATCTATCTGACCGACCATCGCTTCATAGGCGTCTCATATACCAAGATAGCTTCCAAGGCTTATCGTCCAGCAATGATGATTTTCATCATTTGGATCATCTCTCTCATTCTTCTCGTTGTGTATGCGAAGCTAACAGGCGCCCAAGAGTTACCTCCCTTACCTTTTGTGATGGGCTTGGCTGTCGTAGACTTGATACTTCTCGTCTACTGGAGCCCCAAACAAGCTTCAAACCGGATAGAACGTGTCACGATCACCACAATCGAGGAGCTCCAGAGATTACGTTCAGACATTATTCTGGATAGGGCTGACATTTCCAGAGTGACTGTTCAACCAACTCTAACCACGATCACTATGAAATCCGGCGAATTGCACACTTTCCTCAGCAAGCTCCGCGGAAGAAAACTGCAACAGCTCCTGAGCCTACTCAAGGAGTTTTGTTCGTTGACTCCTTCAATCGACATCACGGTCTCAGATTCCTCGGGAAAGAACGTGCAGAGATTAGTGTTTGCAACCAGTAAAGAGTCGAGTACGACTAGATACGGAGGATTCGGACAAACAGTTGACCTCACATTTCTGAGCACTGAAGAGATAACGCTAGACGACCTTAGGGGAAAGCTAGCAGAACTGAGTGTGGCATTAAAGAAAGGAAGTTCGACTCTAGATTGGGTCGAGTGGACAAGGCCCTCAGGCAAACAAGTAACACTCGCGGCAAACACGCATCATGGACTGAACCAATATTGGGTTGTGTTGGGTTTTGATAACAAGGAGCTCCGTATGCTGTCCTTGGACGAACGCAAGTCATTTGTCGATGATTTTCTAGAATTAGGGAAGCGTTTGTGGTCGGATTTTGCTTTCGCCGAAGGCATCTTGGCTCCAGAGGAAGAAGGCTTATTGTTTTCGATTCTGAAGGAGGAAAAGTTTCCTCCCGAGGCTCTTCGCTCCAACTACGCAAGTTTCCTAAGTCAGAAGATGGCAGAATCGATTCATGTACTTGACTGGGTCAGCCAGAAATTTCCTCAGGCTTTGCTTCAACCACTGCCACGAGAGGGATTCCTGATTGTGTGGGACTCCACCAAAGACGGTCTCGCAAGATTCCTCGAGAGTGAATTTCACATAGCCTAGCTCTGGCAGAGACAGGGAAATCGTGCAGTATTCAAGATGAACCTCGAGCGTGGGTCAATCAGGCGCCGGGAATGAGACCTCGTCTTGATTGTATTCTAAGGACGGATTCTTCTGTTCAAATCCCACCCCCGCACCATTTTGCTAGCACATGAATCGGTAATGACCGCCCTCTACGTCGTAATTCGCCACATAGACGATTCATCTCGGGGGCTGCGAACAGAAGATAGTAGAAAGCAGGTTACGATTCTAGCCTGAAGGTTAGTGCGCCACACGGTGCAGCGGCTTAAGAGGGTGGATTCTAGTCAATTTGGCGCACGAGCCTCGCAGGGAGATATACTAAGTACATATCCATATACTAACCACCGCCTAGATTACCCCCTTTGACGCCCCTTCAATGACCATGGGATCTGCGATGAAGTAGGTGCCATCGTTTCCTTTCGCTACGAAACCTGCGTCCTCGAGATTAGAAAGCAGTTTGGTGATCTCGCCCTGGCCTATCGTGACGCCCTCTCTTGACTCCACGGCTCTCTTCAGGTCTGCCCATCTAGTGTTCCCTTTAGCTAGATTTCGCATCACTACACTGTACCTGTTTGATTTGTAAAGCCTGAGAAAGTTCTTGAACTCCAGTGCAACTAGCCGAGTAGCTTTCTCAGCAGCTTCGTCGATTATCTTCTTATCCAGCTTCTTTTTCTCCATCGCCTTGAGCCCACAGTAGGTAAGCCATCCGATTATTCCATCAAAGCGTAGGTGTACGCTTTCCAGCATCTCATCTCGTA
>MNGO01000073.1 GCA_001918765.1 Crenarchaeota archaeon 13_1_40CM_3_52_10 | reverse complement strand
GGGATTTTGGCTCTTGTAGTTTATCGTGTTGACTGTTAAGTCGGTCTGGCAATACTACGTTTCCTCTAGCGCTGTTCTAAGGCTGTTGGGGGTGTTCAGGAAGATGGTTAACGAGTCTCTGCGGATAGGTATAGCCAACGATGCGTCTTCGCTGAGAAAGCTTTCACTCCTCTCCTACAACCAGCTCGCCCAGTTCGATTCCCCTAGCTGCTACAAGCTTTGCGCGATATCTCGGGCCGCAGGAATACTGGCGGCTAGAAAAAAGTCTGTCCGTAGAGGCTACGCCACCAGGGCACCATATGCTGTCAGGCCACAGCTCGTCTCCTGCTACGGGTTCAAGATAGAGAATGGATATTTGCGTATTCCGGTATCGAGAGGGAAACGTTTCAGCATACCCTTGACCAAGCATTCGTTAGAGGTCATATCTCAACCGGGCGTCAAGGTTCGTTCTTTCACCCTTACCACGAGCATACTGAGTCTCTGCATCGCCCGCGACCCTCCCAGGATGGAGTGCGCCTCCACGGCAGTTGTGGACCGTAATCTTCGTAACCTCACGGTTGGAAACGAGAATCAGACCCATCAATATGATCTGTCGGAGACGGTGAGAATAGCTAGTACTACGACTAGTATTGTGGCGTCTTTCAGACGAGACGATGCCAGGATAAGGACGAGTATAGCGTCAAAGTACGGGCGAAGGAGAACCTCTAGATCCGGTCAGCTACTCCACAGGGCCACAAAGGCAATTGTCGCCCTAGCAATCCAGCGGAGATCAGCAATAGTTCTCGAGAACATCGAGGGCATCCGATCCCTCTACAGGAAGGGTAATGGCCAGAGCAGAAAGTATCGTGGTAGAATGAACAGCTGGAGCTTCGGAGAAGCTCAGCGACAGATAGAGTACAAGGCGCGATGGGTAGGCCTACCGGTTATCCGTCTCTCTAGACGGGAGACCAGAGGTTCCAGTGTGACTTGTCCGAGATGCGGGAAGAGACTCCAATCAGACAAGAGACTGAAACGCAAGCTCTGGTGCGGTAACTGTCGAGTAGTAATGGACCGGGACATGGTAGCCGCTGTTAACCTGGCTCGGCGGGGACGGGTGAGGTTCGCACGTTCCCGGCCTCCCATAACTGAGGCGCAAGGCGGGGCAGTTGAAGCTGTGATGGGGAACCCGACGCCTACGGTAATCCCTGGAGTCGATGCCCCGAAGCTAACTCAACCGACCAAGAGTTAACAGAACCGTCTATTCAATTCTAGTTCCTCGTTTTCTAGAGTCCAAACCAGTTAGTTCAGCGCCGCAACCGTTCATAATGGGAAGGAGTTGACTAACTGTTGAGAACCATAGAAAAGGGGGCCTCGGAACATCCCGGGAGAATTGCCAAAATCATTCTAACTCCGACTCTACTTGTATCAGGCCTTGTCGGTGTGTGGATAGTGGCCAGCGATGGATGGCTTCGAGCTGTCGCTCCAACTCACGCGTACGGTCTCCTCGCATTTGCGGTCCTTGACCTTGTTCTCGCACTCGTCGTAATAGCGATCCCAAGGCTTGCGTATGCAGGAGCCCTTCTCGTCTCAATAACTCAGGTCGCCGCCATGGCCGGAGATGCGTTGACCTTTACTCCTACAGGGACTCTGCAAGCCGCGTTCAGAGCGTATCTATTGGGCGACATGGCGTTCCTGGCACTGCTGGGAATCCAGCTTGCAGTCGCAGGAATGACGGCAACCGCGATCGCCATGCCCCGCGTAGGAAGACACGGTGTTCACTTCGGCCAACCTAAGCCTCTCAAGTCGTTACGTTAGATTGGGCCCTGCACAAGCGCGGATTTTGGCCACATCCTGACCTAATCCTGACCAGCCAATATTAGATGCACTGGTCCTGTTATTCTTGCAAGTCTTAATGCATGGTCGAGGTTGATTGCAAGATGCTCCAGGTGTGTCGGAACTGGCGAAGGTCCATTCTCCGTCTGATACATCATGGAAGCGTCTCCTGTGGTATGTTCTCGCTGGGTCCCGCGGGGGACCCAATCGTGGCAAAATCATCAATCTCCTCCGTAACGAGCCTCGCAATGTCAACCAGCTCGCTGAGGCGCTTGACGTCCACTACCGAGTCGCGGAGCATCACGTCCGAGCGCTGGAGAAGAACAGCCTCATTACTCCTTCCGGGGAACGTTACGGCAAGCTCTACTTTCTCTCCCAAGAGATGGAAGCCCATCTTCACATATTCGACGAGATATGGACTCAGATCCAACCCCGAGCTAGGGAGGTGAAAGAGTAATGGTTTCATTGATGGATGCAAGCATGTACACTGCAGGGCTCAACGCAATTCTCCTTCTTGGGCTCATTATCGTCTACGCACGAATCTATCGTGATACGCACGCCCAGTTTAGTCTGGGTCTAATGGTCTTCTCACTTATCCTCTTCGCACAGAACGTTCTGTCCGTCTACTCGTTCGCTACAATGTCACCTTATGTCGGAGAGCCGTTCCTACCCTATCTCCTCGGTATCAACTTAGCCGAGGTTCTCGGGGTTCTAGTCCTGTTTAGGACGACCCTTCGTTAGAAGTAGGCCAAATCTAGACCAGACAATGGCCACATTTCGCTAATCCCTCAAATAGATTTCAGCGCTATTCCGAGCTATTACCACGAACTGGGAGGTGAAATTGTAAAATGAAGAAGCTGCAACTTCCCATCTTTCTCGCGGTACTAGCTCTTCTCGTCCTAGCAGTTCCTGGTGCAAGAGGAGACAGTTCTGCAGCGGTTACAAACTCTGGCTGGTACGATCACCAGATCATACAGTACAAGGCTACTGCGGAGGTCACCTCATCGCCCCAGGCCGCCAACCTGATAGCTAAAGGAAACATCGTATACCACATAGTCGATGCTAACGGCAACACTCCCGCAGTTCAATGCGCACCGTTGCTAGCCGCGCTTCCCCAGGATGCTACCAGCTGCAATGTTCTCAACAGAATCCCAACAGACCATGGGGTCACTAATCAATACAATGGCGGGGCTTGGAACCTCCAAATATTCCACTGGAAGAACGGAGTCGCACCAACACTCCTAAACAAGGACGACGATATTACTACTGCTGCGAACGCGGGTCTGGGAAGTCTTGAGATCACGTCGACCCTAGTACGGTGTCCAGTAATTGATTTCTCAAGCCTCCGGTGATACGTGTGTCGCTCGAGAGGCACCATCCCCTTTTTTCTTTCTAACGATTGTAAGAGGTAGGATCCCATTTCAACTTTGATCTAGAAGGACTTCGCCTTGGCTCTGCACAACGACGATTTAATATCCTCCGGAGATGACTTCCGCAATCGACAGGCCGGGATAAAGCAGAATGGCAAAAGCCCATCTTTGTACATTATCGGGTAGGGAGTCGCGATGAGCGCGGAAGAAGATGACATGAGTGAAGACCGGGAATTGGAAGAAGAAACCGATGAAGAATCGGAAGAACATGTCTCCGAAGAAATAGAGGAGCGAGAAGAAGAGAAAGAGTCGGAGACAGAAAGGGAATCCGAACTCAAAGCGAGAGAGCGAGAAAGAGCTCAGAAAACGCAGAGTGGAAAGAAACCGGTTCGGACCAAGCAGTAACCCGTTCTTCTAGATGGCCTACACTCCATTGCATCAGGAGCCGAGATGCTTGAGAAAGAACTCCGTTATCCTCGAATAGCAAGTCACTCTATTCTTGAACCGAAGCACGTCGTGCCCTTCATCCTCGAAGACGAGATAGTCCACTTGAACGCCTCGTTTGCGAAGGTCTGCTGCGATCTCAGCGGATTCCGGCTCCGGGACCCTGGGGTCATTCTTTCCTTGGATGATCATCAGTGGAGCTGTAAGATTCGCTAGGTAGGTCTTCGGCGAGTGTTCCAAGAGCATGTCACGATCTTTCTCCGGGTCTCCTACTGCTAGTCGGATGTAGGGCATCCAGGAGGGTGGGGTTCGGGAGGCCCACTTTGGCAAATCGTAAGGTCCGAACATGTCCACAGCAGCATTCCACATGTTCGGAAAGCGGGAAGCCAGTGTTAGAGTCATGAAGCCGCCATAGGATCGTCCGACGACACCTCTGCGCTTGGAATCGATCCTCGGGTCCTTCTCAATATGCTTCAACCCTTCAAGATGGTCTTTGACGTCGTTACCTCCCCAGTCCCTGTCGACGAGCTTCATGTACTTCATGCCATAACCAGTGCTTCCTCGGACGTTCGGGACGAAGACCGCGAACCCGTTCAATGTCAAGAACTGTATCAGAGGCATCGAGAACCACGTGAAATCAGGTCTCTCCTGGCCTTGAGGCCCACCGTGAACATACTCCACCAGTGGACGCGGACCCTTGAATCCGAGCTTAGACGACGGAAGATATAGTCGGGCCGAAACCCTCAGCCCATCCCAAGTCGTGTAGCTGGCATCTTCTCCAGCAGAGAGATAATCCGCCGGAATACCCAAGACTTTCTCATCTGAAAGACGAGCAGGAGCGCTCCTTCCGTTTGGAGGATAGAGGTAGAGTTGCGAGGGCACATTAGCCTTGGTGAACGACAAAACATACTCAACGGTCATCGGCGGACCCTTGTTCACCTGCCAGTCTATCCCTTGAATTACGCCATCAGACAGCTGGCCCAGGCCACAAAGCGTTTTGACGATTCTGAACGATGGAGGATTGCCAGTGGTGAAGGTCCCTTCGTAAACCCATGAAGCACCGTCGATGTTGTAGGTTAAGACGAAGAGATTCCCCTCGACCTCCTTTGACCCAATAAGCTCTCCGACTCCTGAGTGTCTGAGCCCGTGAATCTGAACATCGACTGGTTTGGAGGGATTGTCAAATCCGAGATAGGTCAAACCTCCGTCGTCATGAAAGATGCTCGATACGAACAACAATCCCTTGTCATTATCTACGAAGTTGCACCATTCGATTCCGGACGGAGGGACCGTCCTACCGTCTCTCTCAGCTAGAGGAATACCGTAGAGTCGTTTCCGCTCCTTCATTCCCTCCTCCCAGTAGAACAGAACAACGTCGCCTGCAGTGTAACCGTCACCAAGGATAACCTTGGAATGATCAGAGTTGACGCCGATACACCTGTTGCCGTAGAGGCTTCTTCCGAGAGAAATCACATCACCGGTTGTCAGATCAACGCGCAAACATTCTGTCTCAGGATTCTTTCTGTCATCTCTTTCGAAATATGCAATATTCTTCTCAATATCACACTCAACACAAGCCAGCTTCTGGTCCTGGTATCTGTCACCCAGGCCTTTTTCGGGAATACCTCCTTCAACCGGGATGAGCATCGGTTGGTAATTCTCGTTTCCAAGCTTGTCCATCATCACCAAAACCTTGCCCTGCTCAGGCAGAACGTAGAAATTGTGTCCGTCCATCAAATGCGGATTCACCAACGCCTGGCCGCCAGGAAGAAGTGGCTGAGGAATACTTCCATTCTTGTCCATGGAATACAGGCTGAGAACACCACTGAAATCGGACAGGAAGAACACCTTGTTCCCGATGATCTTGGGAGCAAGCAGCAAACGCGCGGAAAGAAGAGATTCTATCGGAAAATGCTGCTTCGCCATTGGTCTAACTAGAGTTTCGGTAACTGTCAAGACCAGATCGCTGAAATTGAAAGGATGACTAGTGTATCAACTTTTTCGGTAAATAGATAGCGAAGAGACCATCGGCTTGCAAACTCTCATTAAGCGAGTCCATTCGCTGTCGCCGTAGTCGAACGCTAATTGTCCAGGCGAACAGGGACATCAGCATCTCCTCTCTTACTCATTTTTCTAGGATTCATTCTGATCGTCATTAGTCAATCAGTTCAATCAGGATTGTTTCAGATCGGTATCGCCCTCGTGATTGTTGGACTGCTTGCTCAGGTCTTGTTGAAATCCAGGCGGAGATAGCATAGGTGAGTGAAAGTCTCTGGACGTTAGCAGGCAAGAAAAACTATGGGGAGAGGGGGGAGGTTTGCGGGTTCTTGCTTCAAACTGTCGGACTAGTGTTTCGTGGATTCGACTTCGTGGACCCACTCGACCTTGAGTCCAGCGCCCTTGTGATGATTCACAACGGCGTCCTTGCTTGGCGCGTCGAGGACACAATAAACCCGGTCCTCTTTCTTGTTGTAGAGTATGTCGTGGTGGGTCACGCCAAACTTGTCTTTCGGGGCGTTTTGGAGTTGCTTCAACTGTTCAGGAGTAAGGGATCCCATCGGATGACTGTCGATGAATTTTGGCATGTCGAGACCAATTTCCAACAAGATGTAAGGGTTGAACTCGGAGTCTCGATCTATCGAGAATTAGCGAATCTGTGGAACCCGCCAGTTCCCAAGGCATTCTCCCGGGAACGTTTAAAACGCCGTCGCTGTGTCCAAGCCCGCGCTGGTAGATTGAAGGATAGATATGAGCAAAGAACTGAAGAAAATCCCTGAAGTCAAGGTCTTCGGCATGTGGCCGACCGCGGGAATCGAATCTGAAGACCCGGGACTAAAGCGCTACATATCAGCTCGGCCAATCCTCCTTCCTCACACCAGCGGTCGACACGAGCACCAGCGTTTCAGGAAATCCACGATCAATGTGGTGGAAAGACTCATCGACGACATGATGCGTCCGGGGATCGCCGGGGGTGGCAAAGCCCAGGCTATCGGCATTGTCCGCAATGCCTTTGAGCTGATTAGCATCAAGACCCACAAGAATCCCATCGAGATCCTCGTCCGCGCCATACAGAACGCGGCACCCGCGGAGGACGTTACGAGAATTGCTTACGGTGGTATCGTCTATCCAATATCCATAGACATTGCGCCTCAGCGAAGAGTCGACATAGCCCTGAGACATATTACACAGGGCGCCAGAGCTGCCTCACACAACAATCCACGAAGCGTTGACGAATGCCTCGCAGACGAACTCATACTCGCAGCTGCGAGAGATCCTAAGAGCGCTTCTGTGCGGAAGCGGGATGAAATAGAGAGAATCGCACTATCCTCTCGCTAAAGGAACCTCAGTCTTTCCCAAAGTCTACTCTACTCCTCCATCTTTGAACGAGTAGAACTCCTCCACCTATCGCAACACCGACTAGTGTGGATGCAAGATACCCATTCAAGAGATAACCAACTGGCCAGGCATTCTGGGCAATCCAATCTTGCATGTACGTGTTAGACTGATACTCCGCCGAGACACCTGACAGCAGGAGCACTATGATCACAAACTGTGCAAAAGCGATAAGGAGGGTTGTGTCAACACGTCGGGTTCTCCCAGCCCTGGACATTTTCGCTCCCTAATTCGCCTTTCGCGTTCAACCCTGGGAAAATAACTTACGCTCGGGTATCCCATCTTTATACTATACCAGTCCCGGCTCACTACAACTTGTTCAGTGTCGAGAACGATGCCCCCGCGAGCTCATCGCTAAGCTCCCAAATTGAGAGGGCGGGAACACTCCTTCAGAACGGTGCGCTTGATCAGATAGAAGGCTACAGGACCAGGTTCGAAGCCGTTGAAGGTCTCTATGAACGCCTTTTCCAGAGCATCATCAAATCAGATTTCAATCACGCCTCAGCATACGAAACCGCCAAGAAATTCTTCGGCTCAGATACTGTTTCCTTCGCAGCGGTGGACGGAACAGAATACTCCAGGCCCCTCTTCGACTTAGTCGTTTTCCTCGGAGGGTCCTACGCGTCACGTGGAACAATCACCTTCTCACCAACTCGTTCCCCATCGGTCGACTATGAAGAGCAGTTTCTCAAGTCTGGGCGGGCATTGTCCAGTTGTGTCCCGGTTTATGTGAATGAGGTTCCTGAGATTGACCAAAGCTTCCTGCATCCCGGTGAGAGCACTGAGATGTCTCTGGCAAAGCCGTTGACGGATGAGGCGATTGCCAACAACTCTACTATCCCCATGTGGATCATGACATTCTCCGAATACTACCTCGCCTACAAACTAGCAACAGAGAAGGATGGGCCCAGAATTATCTTCCTAGACAGAAGCCTAGCAACCA
>MNGO01000046.1 GCA_001918765.1 Crenarchaeota archaeon 13_1_40CM_3_52_10 | reverse complement strand
GGGAAAAACCGCGTGGATAGCAGTTGTTGTAGATTGTGACTAGCGAGCTTTGGCTCTCACGACTTCCTTCGGAGGTTGTGATGGCCAGAGTTGGTCGAACATTTTCTCGTGCGCTTTCACCAGCAACGGGTCATTTGTCCACGTAGCGACATCCTGTCCTGTTGCTACGTTTGTATCGTCAGGGATGTCTTCTGTGAAGATAATCTCTGCCGAGTCGGCGGTGAGGAATTTTACCATCGGGCCTGCCGAGTTTCTGACTTCTATGACTTCTCCAAGTTCTCTTGCTACACTCTGATTAGTCTGGTTTATCGGCGCTGCGACTCTGACCTTGGCTCCTCTTTCAGCTGCTTTCTCCAGAACTTCCGAGTGAGCTTTGTAGATTCGCACCAGCCCGTTCGCGGTGGTTGTGAAGAACACGTTGACCTTGGCTTCACCGATCATGTCTTGGACGCGCTTGTAGACCTTGTCTCGGCCCCTAACGCTCCAGAGATCGTATCTCTCGTATGGTTTCTCGGTGTAGACGTATCTTGAGGATTCGAACGCCATGGCCAGGTTTTCGACTACCTGGACACATTCCGTTGTTTCCTTGTTCAGTTTCTCGACTAGCGGTATTAGTACGTCGTTTGGCGAGACGGCCATGTATCTTTCTGGTTTGCCTGGAACGATCCGCAAGAGACCCTTGCTCTCTAGTCCACGGATGGCACCGTATGTTTTCGGCCTCGGAACCTTGCCGAGGAAGCTGATCTCACTCGCGTTTCTAGGCCCCATTTTTGTCAGTACGACGTAGATCCGGGCCTCGTACTCTGTCAGTCCTAGTTTCATCAGGGACTGCACGCTGAATTCGTCTGCGGCCAACACTTTCACTCCTAGGCTTCTGTCGTTGTCGTTTACGACGGGATTTAAAATAGACGATGTCATCATGAAACCCCCACGGCTCTGAAAAAGAGCCACATCAATAAATCACCAATCACAACGGTCACGACTAGGCTCGCGGTCATGAATACTATATGAGGAAGACCGGGGGTAACCCAAACACCATCCGAGAATAGCCCCTGATCCTTGAAACCCTGGAGTCCGGCCACGAGCTTTTCTCGCTCCTCATCTACAGAAGAAACAAGGTGTAATTGTCGGACGGGCCGAGAATCAACAACCGCCACCTGTTCGGCAGGATACAGATGTGTGCTGGATTGCAGCACGTTGAAACTTGTCTTGTATGAGGTTAGAAGAACTAGAGCCTTTCTCAAAATCGATTCTTTCTCGAACCCTTGAAAGAGACCTTTGCCCGCTGAAGACCTCGACAGGACGTTCTTTCCCAGTAGAATGAACATCATACTGATAGAGAGCAGGAACGAGTTGACAAGGATCGCGATTGGAAACGGATAGAAGACCAGCGGAGCTTGCCAAAGCGGAGATAGAAAAGCAGGAGCAACTGGAAGAGCAAGAGCAATACACATCAAGGCCTTGCTGTCGGCTCCGCCCATCGCTCCGAACTGGAAGAGAAGGAACGCGACTACAATAGTTGCTGCCGCGGAGACGAGGAGAATCACGGCCGTATCTGGGGCAAAAAGGATTCGCCCTGTGAATAAGACGGCTGCCACGGGAGCGTAGATTATCCAGAATCTATTGGAGACTTCTCGAGTCTTCAGATCGCTGAGTGACGCCACTATGAGCACTCCCAAGCTGATAATGAGAGCTGCCAGATCAATGTTTGACGGCGTCGCAGTACTCATCGACTTTCAGTTTTACCGCGGTACACTGAAACCGGGCATATTAGTTCTGAAACCAACACTAGTAACGCCCGGTACTACTCAACATTAGTGTCGCACGATTCGGCCGAAAGCTTAAAACTGAACAGCTCGAACCACCGTTTCGGCTGTTTCAAAATGCCTATGGCTTTCGTTTTGATAAACGCCGAGATTGGTTCCGAAGACCAAGTCGTTAAGGAACTAAAGTCGGTTCCACAGGTCAAAGAGGCCTACATGGTCTACGGAGTATATGACATTGTCGCAAAGGTCTCCGCTGACACCATGGACAAGCTGAAAGAGATCATCACCTGGAAAGTACGCCATCTCAACAAGGTAAAATCCACTCTCACCATGATAGTCATCGAGAACTAGTAGCTCTCGAAACCATCTCTTAGATCCCCCTTGAAGTGATTAAGCGCAGTGCAAACTGAGTTTCACATTGGAATCGACGACACCGATTCAAGACTCGGAGGATGCACCACATACACCGCCGCGCTTCTTTTCCAAGAACTAGTATCCAAAAGATTCAAACCCATCGACTTTCCCTGGCTGGTCAGGCTCAACCCTAACATTCCCTGGAAGACAAGGGGAAACGGAGCCCTCTCACTACACTTCACTCTCGAAGAAGAACAAATCCAAGAGGTGAAGCAAATTGCCGTCGCAGTTGTCGAACGGACCACAGACCTTAGCCAGCGATCAACGGACCCAGCCGTGGTGTTTCTCAAAGGCCCGGTAACAACTCTGCTTAGTGAGTTTTCCGCCAGAGCGCTGCACGATATTCTCTCCGTTAGAGAAGCGCGACACATAGCGAGTGCAGTAGGTGCGGAAACCCGCTTGCTCAAAGGGTCTCGGGGACTCGTCGGAGCATTAGCAAGCGTTGGAGCCGAATTTGGCCACGATCACACTTTTGAGATCTTAGCGTACCGAACGGATGAAAATCGTGGGAGTGTAAGGAGGGTGAACCAAGATTCCGTTCGACAGATGGACGCGATGTATCAGGGATCGACTTTCAACAATATTGACCCTGAAACAGGGCGAGTGCTCATTTGCCCCCACGGTCCGGACCCTGTGCTATTTGGAATCCGGGGCGAGGACCCTGCCAGCCTCGTTAACGCGTGCGCACTAGTTGGCGTTGAAGAACAGGTTGAAAGCATCATGGTCTTCAAGACCAACCAGGGCACAGACGCCCATCTCAATTGTCGTAGGACCATTCGGGTCCTCCGACCCTATCAGTCTACTGTGATTGCCGGGACGATAAGTGATGCCCCTCGGATTATTCGAGGAGGCCATACAATTTTCGAAACAAGCGACGAGACAGGATCGATTGACTGCGCAGCCTATAGTACGACAGGAACTATTCGCGAAACCGCTAGCCATCTCATCCCTGGAGACCTAGTCATTGTTTCAGGTGGAATTCGCCTTCGGCGGATCGGAGAATTGACTCTGAATGTTGAAAAGCTGGAAGTAACTGGACTGGCTAACGCAATTCGGTGGGAAAACCCTCTTTGTTCAGACTGCGGAGCACGCTGCGAATCCATGGGTAGGGGCCAAGGCTTCCGGTGTAGAAAATGCAACCTCCACTTCGAGAAAGCGTCTAAGAGCCCAAAGTCGGAACCCCGGGGGATCATGCGTGGAATCTATCTCCCACCGCCTAGAGCACATCGTCACTTGACGAAGCCCGCCTCAAGGTACGGGTTCCGTACACCAAAACCTTCCAATGCTAGTAGTGCTGTAATTGACCCAACATTAGGGTCGTTGGTTTCTGTTCCCGTTGTTTCGTAATCCAAGAGCATCCATAGGATTTTCGCCCTCTCAAGTCTGCCTTGGGGAACTCAAAGTCGGTTTGCCAGACTGTTGCGACCTAGTTCTGGTGAACTTTGCTGAACGGGATTACCAACAGGGAGGACAGATTCTATTTTCTAGGCGTGACTGCATTGGCAGTCCAAGCCCTACGGAAAAGTAGAGGTATCCGTCCACGAAGTTCTGGTGTGATGAGACGAAGATGAAGTAGATGTAGTTCCACGGGAGTGGGAACGATGACGCGGGCGGAGTCCAGCCCATCGTAATCTGGGCCATGTCTCCAACCGGAATTATGATCGGAAGCTGCGTGCAGGTCAAGGACTGTGTACCTCCACACTGGACCTGGTTTCCAGAAGCAAGCCGCCACGAAAGACTGCCGGCCAACGGGATGTTGGTCATGTAGGCCGAGACAAACTTCACTGGTATCGATCCTGTGTTCAAGACGTCCACCTCAACGTTACCAATGCAGACGCCTTGGGTCCCGCCCGAGATCACGTTGTATCCGGTACCGCACCAACCGTTGGTGCCGTATTTTGCAATGCCGTTCACGGTATTCGAGGCAATCACGACAACACCGTTTTGGTCAAGATCAAGACTCCCCACCGTATTTCCAATTATCGAACCCTGATCAGCGCTTTCAACTTCCAATCTACCGGAAACATGGTTCCCTACGAAAAAAGTCTGATGACCAACCTCGTTCTCCACCTGTCCAGTTACGGTCGAGTTGGTCATGGTAAACGAGCCCCGACCACCACCGTACATTGCCGAACAGCAACCGTCATGAGAATAGGACAGATTGCCAGAAGTGTTGAATGAGCTCCCTAGAATGTTGGTGGCTTGCACGTTGTACAAGCCCGTCCATCCAGAGACGATAGCGTTCCTCAGCGTGATGCTCTGTGAGTAGTTGCCGATCAGATCCCCGTTAATGGTGGCGCTTACCACTGTCAAGTTGGCACCAGTCATCACAAACACGTTATGAACTGATGCGGTAATCACGCAGACGCCGTTGATCGGGACAATGACGTCCCCGGAGTACGGTGACGTTATGGACCCGTTGCATGTCACGAATGGACTTGAGGGGGAACATCCTATGGGCGACGCCGTGCACGGATCCACGTCCTCAGGTATCGATTGGACAAATGTTGCGAATTGGCCTCGTACCGTGTTGAACTTTTCTGAGTACGCGGCACCGGCATTATCATGGCCGGTCTGGGATGTAAAGGTAGGTACCACCCAGACATAGACGATGGTGGACATGATTATTACGATAACAACCATCAATACCTCTGCGACGATCGGGGCCATTCCCTTGCGTGAGCGACGGAATGATGAGAGCATGGCCACTCATTAGGCGTTACGTCACGTCGGAGCAAAAGGAGCATGTTACAAGTGCTAGGGTCCCTTCAGGACAGCCCTAGTTTCCTGCCTTTGCTTCTCTCACGAGGCTCTTGAGAAGAGCGAGAAGAAACCCTCGCCTGAAGAGCAATGACCATTTCCACAAGCTCCACGGTAATTTTGCTGTGGGTCCGGTTGACGAGGCAATAGGGTTGGGCGACGTTTCAGGCATGCAGGATTTCTTCCATTTTCAATCAGAACAACAACGTGACGACCTGGCCATTGTGCTCTCACCGAACACGCTTTCCGTAATTTAGAAGTCTATGGCGCGAAGACAGTGAGAACCCGAAATTCAAACCAGCAAGATCGCAAAGATGCCTTCGTTCGAGGGACATGGAAAAGAAGAAAAGCACCTCCTCTTGAAGCACCGGGCGTAGCGGGGTGGGGTAGCCAGGTTTAACCCGCAGGGCTCATAACCCTGAGATTGATCGATGAGAGTTCGATCCTCAAGCGGTGGTTCGAAGGGCTCTTGTGGGACCCGAATGTCCACCCCCCGCTACCAAAAAATTGACTTGGCCTATTCAGGTCCGCTGATGCTGTCCACTTGGAGAACCGGCGTGACCTTCACCATTCCACTATTGCCAGCTACCACGATATGAGGACGTACTGCCACTACCTTCGTGGTCCCTTGGGGATCGACTCTTGCACCCGAACCCATGGGAATCTTGAGAGCATTGCTGGGAACACTAACTTGCACTAGACTGGCTGAAAGGACACCGTTGACGCTCACGGAGGCAACAGCCTTAGAGACATGAAGAACAATCATAGTCACGTTCTGTGCAGGGATCTTTTCTGTTCCAATCAGCGCCGAGACGGCCGTAGACTGAAGAAGATTGATTGTCATCGGCGGAGAGAGAGTATCTGTGGTCCACCCACTGTCATTGCCTTCGTTGTCGTGAAAGGAAATTGAATCTATCGTGACATTAACGCTAACGGGGACAATCTGATGGGCCGGAGGGTTGAGACTTAAACCCTGAACGGGAGCAAGATTAGATCCACTCTGATTGCTTTGTATATCTGAGGGAATACTGCTGAAATAGACAGCAATGGTCCCATCTTTGGCCAGGATTGGGACAATTCGCGGTGCCACTCTGAACACGGCGATTGTGGATCCGGCTATTAAGAGTCCTAGAAGGCCGTAGTAGACCATCTTGCGTGTTGCCAGATCCATCAGTCTATTCCTCCTACGTTAGGGTCACTCTGACAATTAACTCAACGATTTTGAACACCTGTTCTAGATTTTGACAAGTCTAGGGTCTCTGCTTCCAGGTCTTGATGGCTTCGAACCAGAATATCGCAGAGCCCAGCGCTCCGAACAGGAGGCCGAAGAACGCGAAGAAGTCGATAGTCACGAGGTTTAGCGCGTAATAGACGGTTAGGACAGTGAAAAGAACGGCATAGAGGGAGAACCTGGGCACGAAAAACTGCCCAGGGAGCTTCATGAACTGCTTGAGAACGTCAACTTTCACCTCCTTGATCAGCTTGTACCCGCCAGGATCGCGGGAGACAAGGCCGAGGTCTCGAAGCTTGTCGAGATGGTACAAAGCGAGGGTTGGACTTGAGAAGTTCAAGGCTCTCTGAGCCTCCCGGACTCCTACCGTCTGGTTGGAAGCGTTCATCACAAACCAGTACACCCTCAACGTATTGCCTTTGAGCTCGCTCGCTATCCTGTCAGCGCTGATCTCCGTCGAGCCCGTAGACATGGACTACCGACCTAGATTTTGGTTAGGGATTGAGCGAGGTAGTTAAGGGTAGAGCGAACCTGAGAGAATCCTTTTTCGACGGAAAGCTTGATGCGTGCCTTTTTCGCCAGGGTCCCCATGTTGACCTACATTTCTTTCTGGCGAAGCCTCAGAGCCCGTTGAACATCGGTCGGCTTTCTATGGCATTTCGAAGCTGAAGGTCAACGCGTTAGGGGACATCTCTTCAAAGCGGACGGCGCCAGGAATCATGCTCTCAATCATCGATGCCACATACTCCTTCGTGAAAATGGAGAAGTTGAGGTTGACATCATGGTGGACAGTATAGAAGTGAGTCTTCCCATCATAATGATGCTTACAAGCGTCAAAGTGGCTAGTCCAAACGTCCATGTATTCGAGGACGGTTCCAGGGCTAATCTGGTGGAACAGAAATAGAATTTCTTCTCGCCCGGTGGTCTCGCCAAGTCTCTTGGCGATTTCGACGATCTTATCCTTCGGCATCGACTGGAATACCTCTCTGAGAAGGTCTTTGTTGACTGGGAGAAGCTTGAGCTTGCCTGCGTATTGTCCCCAGCCTGCGTACCGGGCGAATATCTGGGTGACAAGGGTATTGAGAGCGACACCCGTCTTCCGGGCCTCAGCTTCAAGAGTCAGCCGGAGATCGCTAGGGACTCTAAACGACACTGTTTCAGTCTTGGCCCTAGGTCTGGAAGACCGAGTCCCGCTCACAGAATCCGCTCCAGGCAAAGTGGGTACAAATCAGCCGGACAGTAGGCTATTTCACTCTCTCCGCGAATAAAGCTTTTCTCTCAGAAAAAAGGTAAAATCATTCTTTGGGCTATTATCTATACCCTTTGATATATCGACCATCTCTAGTTTTGTTCTATCTGATTATAGCCACCAGAGAAGCCACCGAGAATGGAAAGGTAACCAACATCAGCCCACCCAATTCGAGCCCGGCATCTCTCGCATTCGCTCTCGCAGCAAGACGAAACATTCACATCCACATCTTCGGCCTCTCTAAGGCAACACAGGAGGGCACAACTGGCCCCATTGATTTTCTCCACTGCAATCTGTAGCGCATAGCTCGCGGCGCAAGGAGTAACAAACTGCGATGTGGCACGACGGGAAGCTTGTTTCCTTTCCATCGCGATTTTCCCACCTTCGCACTATCGAGAGCCGAGAGAATCGAGTCTGATCCTGCCGTGGAAAACAAGCGAGAAGGTAAGCGGGAGTTTCCTTGAAGTACTCGTCCCTGCATGATGAATAACAGGTTACGATTTCTCTAAACCTGGCTCAACCAGCATTCCAGATCATGATAGCTACGAAAATCCGAGTGGTTGCTCTCCCTGCCGCCCCAATCCTAGTTCTCGACGTGGTAGTTCTTCTTACTCTAGGCGGGTTCTTGGTCCCACTCTTCGACACGGCACCATTATTGGCGATTGTTTTCTTCCTCCTACTCAGGTTGTTCTTCTTCTTCCTCTTGCCTCTACTCCCTTTATGGTATGCTCTTCACGTGTACTTCGCGGCCAAGAACAAAGCTGGACTCACGTTCTCTACAGAGGTTGGCGCAGTGTCGGCGTTTCTCGCGATATCGTTGGGGTGGAATTGGCCGTGGGCAGTACTGCTCATCCTTCTACCCCCGGTTCTCATATGGGTGCCATGGGCAGCGAAGGTTCTGTTGCAGACGCAGCCACCCGAATCCCCCTAGATACTTCTGAGACTTGCGCTTAGTTTCCCATAGAGTGAGCCAGATGGATTCTACGGTCTTCGATCACATAGTCCTTTCCGAAAGAGGCGCGTAGTCCTCCATGGTGACACATCGACGTTGTCTATACGAGAAATTTCCTTCAAGAAAACTCGGATCTGAAACCTGGAATGTGTTGCAGTCAAGGAAGACTGGTAATAAAGAGAGACAAAAAAGGAGGGGGAGGCGCGTGGTGCGCGCCTATTCTAGCTTGTCTGTATGGTGAAGATGTATGTTGTTGGGCTTCCTGAGACTGCGCCAGTGACGCCGTTCAGGTCTGTGAAGTTCGCGTTAATAGTCGCTTGTACATTTTGTCCAGAGATGCCGCTGTACGTGCAGGTCAGGCTGAACATTGCGTCCGCTCCTCCTGCAAGTGAACCCGACAGTGTAAGTGGGTTGCCGGTAGCACAACTGATTGTATTGGCCGTTCCTGAGACTGCGAGTGAGCCACTAAGTGTCACGGAGGTGCCGGTGGCGCCATAGTTGTGTATGGTGAATGAGTATACGACCGTGCCGCTGCCCAGAGTGGGATCATTGCCGGTTGGCGTGTTGGTGAAACCGAATGCGGTTATCTTCGGAATGCTCACGACTTGAAGTGTTTCGCCAGTGGCACCACACGTGCTAGAGACCATGTTACCGTTGGCAGCACCTGCTGGATTGTAGGTTGCAATCCAGAAGTAGAAGCCTGTGGCCGATGGAGTGAAGGAACCAGAAGTGGCAGACTGCGGAGACACACCCGGACCAATAGTAACACCAGGGAACGATCCAGCTTGTGTAGTGCAGGTTGGGTTATTAGTTGCGACAGGACCGTAGACCTTGAAGTCCACCGTACCCGAGACCGTGGCGGTGCCAGGAGTTAAGGTGACGGTTGCAGTGTCAGTCGCGGAACCACCGAAAGTTATGATTGGGGGTGAAACGGTTGTCGATATCAATGCTTGTATGACGACGAGTGTCTCGACAGGATCACCGCACACCGTAGAGACAATGTTACCGTTGACAACGCTTGCTGGGTTGTAGGTTGCAATCCAGCCGTAGTAGCCCGGAAGTGTCGGGGTGAACGGGTCGGAAAGGACGCTTTGAGGCTGCGTAGCGGGACCGATCGTCTTGGTAAACGATGTAACAAGGCTGCTGGGAGTGCATGACGACGATGTTGGAGCCGAGTTGAAGGGACCGTAGACGTTGAAGACCACATTACCACTGACTATACCCGCGGCGTTAGTTAGGGTCACCGTTGCATTGTCAGTCGAGGAGCCACCGAGAGCTATGGGCGTAGGTGAAGCAGTTGTCGATATCCCTGCGGTAGGACACGTAGCGAGTATACCTTCAGCATAGTCCTTCAGAGTCGCCGTGGTCGAGGGAGAGGTCCTTGTGTCAAAGAGAAACTTGTTGAAGCATCCTGAAGAGGATGGGAGCAGATTTGTAATGTCAAGGCCTACTTCGAAGAACTCGGCTGTGGCGAGTTGATTTGGACTTGATGTCTTGTCTTGCGTGGCCCAGGGAGTTGTGATGGGAGATTGAGACGCGATGTTGACTCTGGCACAAACGTCGGCCAAGGAAGAAGCCAATTGGCAGTCCGCGTTGCCTGGAGTTGTAATGAGGCACAGGTTAGGTCCAGCAGGAGTAGCGCAGGGCCCAGCACCAGTCCATTCGATCACGCTGAGTGTAGTAACTGATCCACCGGTGGAAAACTCTCCCACAACCAGGAGGTCGCCTACTGTATGTGCACCGGTGAAACTCGTGGTAGCACCAGATGTTACACAGCTGACAGATGGATCGGCGAGCAGCCAGTATCCAAGGTCACCAGCTCCGTTATTTGCGAAACGTTCGAAACCGCCGTAGATCAGTAGGTGGCCATTCCTAGGACCCGCCAATGGGTCCCTGATGGCGAAACTGTACGCGTGTAGGATATCGTCTTTGGGCGTAAGATTGTTGGTTCCCGTACACTGCCATCCGTTGTTCGCAATGTCCAATGTGTCCTTGCTGCCGGTAGTGAACGTCGTGGTTTCAGACACACTGTGGGGTCCATCGTTGGTCCACCCGGAGTCCACTCCGCCGGGTGGCAAAGCGAGCTTAGAGCCCGTGGAGGAAAAGAGGGCGCTCCAATCTGTTGGAAAGGTGCCGCTCGAATCCTTGACGATGTTCCCGTCCAGCTCGAAGACGCCCGCGCTCCCTACGTCGGTGATCGCGAACGCCCTGGTAAAGAGTGGTACCGCGATTGCCAGCGTCATCAACCCTATTACTATGATAGCTTGTATGTACCGTTTTGAAACTAGCCATTTTGTTCTTGTTGAAATATCTCCAATTGTTGACAAATATTTTCAGTGAAAAACGCGTCGGAGAATGATATAAGAGCGCGCATACGGTTGCATGAGATTTCTATGTTTGCACGACAAAGCAAAGAACTGCAGTCTACACGAATCTATCCGTGTCAGCATAGCGATAGACTCGGAAGTCTGGTACGCCTCGGCCCCTTAGAGCTTCGGGGTGGTGTTCAGAAAAAAAGGGGGGTTTTAGGTTGCTGTGGCTCAGTGCATCACTGGTCCTAGCTACTGGAGCAGCTTACGCTGGTGGATGGCACCGCACCGTTGGATGTCGCTGGGCTGAAGCTGCAGGAAACAGTGAGTACAACATTACCCGGTGGTTGCTCCACGGTTATGACGGCACTAGTGAACGACATGTCAGTGATAATCTCAGTCCACGACGAGTTGGGACAGTCCGGCGCGCCTGGAATCGGAGTCGTTGGCGAGTTTGTTGTAACGCTGAACGGGGTGTTCCCATTCTTGACTTCGCTACCGGGTATTGACACGCTGCCAGTCACGGTAACAGGTGCTGGGTTTTGTCCTGGGGCCTGAAACGTGTTGCCACCAGGGTTGCCGCATGTGCCCGTAGGGTTCGCGACGGCCGACAGGTTGACCAATACATCTCCGAACCCGAGACCCGCAAGTTCTCCGGACCCGGTCAGGGTCAGACCATTGTCAGTGAACGCCGGCTTCGAATGGTCGCCTTTGAG
>MNGO01000016.1 GCA_001918765.1 Crenarchaeota archaeon 13_1_40CM_3_52_10 | reverse complement strand
GATATCCTTCCGGTTCTATCTCGACCATCTCTTTCGAGTAGCTGATGCTGACCCAGTCTGGAGTCAGAGTGACCGAGCGAACATTAAGCGCCGAGATGACCTGGAGCGTATGCTCATTGAGCTTGAGATAGACGTACTCTCGTGGTTTAACCGGCAGTCTGAGAAGGTTCTCCTGTATCTTGAACCCGTAGCATGTAGTCAGCATTAACCTCCTTGCGTATGGGATCCTTGTCCGAGGGTTCTTTCTCACAGCTTTCCGATAGTTGCGAAGAATCCCTGTGGCTATGCCGATCGCTCCCAGTCTGTAGTAGCCGAGGATGTCACGGCTGAGACGGTGATATGATGCCAACGATAGAGTCTTGCGACTCGAAATGTTCTCTTCTATTCCGATCGCGACGCAGACGTTTACCATTCGTCTGAACTCATCTAAGAGCCTTAGGAGATCGTCCGAAGCCTGATGCTTCTGTCTGACCGACTTGATTGATCGCAATCGCGGGGTTCCTCACTAGAGTCCGAGCTCCGACTGATAATCGATAGAGGAGCGAGAATAGGCCCGAAGCACCCGACAGTTAATATGCGGTCCCCATCACCAGCAAGGTTGACAGAGCCGAATCTAATGTTAACAAGGGCTGACCTGGCCAAATACCCTTTCCTCAACGAAGCTTCCGACTATATCAAAGAACTAGGAATCTCCATCGACGACATCGCATCCCCGGACTTCAGCCCAGTCCTAGAGAGAGCTGAAAAACGGCTGGAAGAGGCCCTATCGAAAGGAAGAGTCTCGAACGAATTTCAAAATGAAAACGCCGAGATACTCTCGTTCCCAGTCTCCAACCTAATCCTCAGTCTTACAGGGGAGGAGAGAGCGCAGAGAAGATTTGCGCTCGCGGAAGCCAAGAGGGCTTACGAGCTGCTCCGGCAGGAAAGCCCGGAGAAGCTAGACTACATCGCCCGCACAACCTTCAGCTGGAAGCTGAAAAAAATCGACGCCCAACCTGGAAAGAAGTTCTATGACTTTGCGATCTCCCTGGCCGATTACCTCAGGAACTCTATCCATCTCAAAGAGCCAAAATGGAAGCTGCCGAACAGGATTCTCGACCACGGTCTGGTCTACGCCACTCGAGAAGAACTGGCCCGTCTCCTCGAAGAAGAAGTGAGAACGAGAATAGTGGATAGGAGCGGGAGGCTTCCTGGTGAGGTCCCGAAGTTGTTGCAGCCTAAAGTCGAACGGACAAGGGGGCTTATCACCAAATGGCTCGGCACCCCCTCCCACTACGAACTTCCGAAAGTACCCGCACCAGAAGCAATGCCTCCCTGCGTCAGAAATCTAATCGACAACCTAGCAGAAGGAAAGAACGTGCAACACATGGGCCGATTCACCCTCGCATCATTCCTCGTCAACATAGGAGCAGGAGAGGAAGAGATCGTCAAGACATTCAAACCCGCCAGCGACTTTTCCGAGAGAATGACCCGCTACCAAGTCGAGCACATTGCCGGCAAACGAGGCGGAAGGACAAAGTACACCTGCCCAATGTGCACCACACTCAAGACCCACGGAGTCTGCTACAAGCCCGACGAGATCTGCAGTACAATCCGAAACCCGCTAAGCTACTACAAGACAAAAGCCAGAATCCTGACCGGAAAGGGACCAAAACGTGAACCCAGCTGAACAAGTCATCAGACAGAAATTCCAACAATACTACCTTGACCCGAAAAGACAGCTCGACCCACCCCCCAACCCGTCAGAACGAGAATACGGGTTCTTACTCTTCAATGGAAAGTTCATGGTCAGACACCGCTCATTCAAAGACCCCACATCGCTCCTGACAGCGGTCAGAGACCTGGTCCCATCCCACGTCTACTTCTCCACCGCCTACTACCGAGAACCAACGGCACCAATGGAGCAGAAAGGATGGATAGGTGCCGATCTGGTCTTCGACATCGACGCAGACCATCTCAACACACCATGCAAACCAGACCATGACAACTGGAAATGCAAAGCGTGCGGCACAACTGGAAACGGAGGCGCCCCAAAGCTCTGCCCAAAATGCAAGAACGACAGAATGGAAGAACAAACCTGGCTCTGCGATAGATGCCTACAAGAGGCCAAAGAAGAAACCGCAAAACTTCTCGAGATGTTATACACCGACCTTGGAATAGACCATGAAGACACTAAGCTCTTCTTCTCAGGACACCGAGGATACCACGTCCACATACATTCGAAACAAACCTCAAAACTCGGAGAAGAAGAACGCAGGGAAATAGCCGACTACCTTCTAGCCCAAGGACTAGACCCACAACTTCACGAACTAGAAGAGACCAGCGTCGGAGGAACAAAAGTCGCAGAAGGACCACTAATAGGCCAGCCCGGCTGGAGAGGACGAATAGTTGCTGGAATATACGACATTCTCGGAAGCGAGATCGACCAGATAGGCCTCACCTCAAATCAAGTCAGCGCCCTGAAGTCCTGGGACAGAGAGGATCTCCTCAGGAAACCGTTCTGGAGCTCCGTGAAGGGCGTCGGAATGTCCACCTGGAAGACCCTCGTATCAAAAGCTGTCGAGAAAAAATCGGCCAAAATAGACTCTGTTGTTACAACCGATATTCACAGACTCATTAGGATGCCGGGAACTCTCAACGGCCACACCGGATTGCTGGCGATGAAGGTTCCAGAAGAAAGACTTGACGAGTTCGACCC
This sequence comes from Crenarchaeota archaeon 13_1_40CM_3_52_10, assembly GCA_001918765.1. Lineage (GTDB taxonomy): Archaea > Thermoproteota > Bathyarchaeia > 40CM-2-53-6 > 40CM-2-53-6 > 40CM-2-53-6. The sequence continues at coordinate 7,974 of MNGO01000016.1, read as the reverse complement.
GTTCACAGAACCACTGGCGTTTCAGGGTGAAATGAAGGTCAAGGTCAAGGAGTCTCCGGGCTTCAGGCTAGGGGAAGAACACTTCGGGCCATACCGAGACGAGGTAGTAGGTTTGCCATCTGCTGCTGCTATGCTCCTTCTCTGCAAGCACCGAGCAGAGCCAGTAGCCTAGACCACCGTCAAGATATTATTAGCTCGTCAAGGAGCATAGCCCTGTCTTCCAAAGAGAGGTTGTAACACGGCTACTATCTATGATGAGACTATCGAAGCCTGGCGACGAGAGTTCCATAGCCCAGAACTCCAAGAGCTTAGGCCCGAACTCTTTCGAGATGTAGCCGCTTACGTTCGAAGGTTGAAGGAAGCTCAGAGAAACTTAGACCAGAGATCCCTCAAAGCCAACCTTCTAGACGAGGAAACAAAAAGACTAGAACGGCTAGTTGTAGAACTTATCGATCGGCGACTTTCGAAGATCTGGCGCACATCCCAGACAAACACTCAGGTCACGGCGCACGCCTCGGAGAAATGGGCCCAGGAAGAACTCTCCACTCTTGCTCGCCATTACAGAAAGTTCAAGGAAGACACGGTCCAGGGAATAGAACCTTCCAACTCCCCTGAGAAAAAGAAGGACAACCTCCTACTTCGATTCGTCAACGACATGCCCTCTATCATAGGTGTGGATCTAAAGACTCATGGACCATTCCGGAAAGAAGACATCGCTGTTCTTCCATTCGAGAATGCAGAGAGTCTAATACGGCAAGGCACCGCGGTCGAGATAAGACCAACCCACAGGGATAATGGATAAAAGGACGCCCCAGCCCCCAACAGCCTTCCCCACGGTGAAAGAAAAAACGAAGTATCCAAAAGAGATCAACACCTACTGCCCCAAGTGCAAACACCACACAGCACACGCCGTCGCAGTCTATAAGGCAGGCAAGCAGCGGACCCTTTCGTGGGGAGCAAGACGACAAGAGAGACGAAAACACGGGTACGGCGGACAGAAATTTCCCGAGCTGAAACGCACCGCCAAGACAACTAAGAAAGCGCTTGTCAAATTGAAATGTCGAACCTGCAACTATACAATTGAGAGGCTGGGAATCAGGCTGAGAAAACTGGAGGTCGGAGCCTAACCCTATGCGATGGGAACTGATCCCAAAGCCTCGAAGCATATTCCTAAAAGTCAAGTGCCCAAAGTGCGCGAACGAACAAGTAATCTTCGAGAGAACCAGCAACTACGTAAAATGCACAGTCTGCGACGAGCTTCTCGCTCAGCCGACCGGCGGAAAGGCAGAGATCAGAGGAGAAATATTACAGCCCCTCGCCTAGAGGGAACTGGGAAGAGTCAAGGTTGAGTAGCCAGGCTTCACAAGCACTAATGCCAGAAGTCGGCGACCTGGTCGTTGCAACAGTAACCAGAGTCGAAGACTACGGCGCATACGTGAAGCTCGACGAGTTTAGTGGAATCGAGGGTCTAGTTCACATTTCCGAGATCTCAACAACGTGGGTCCGGAACATTAGGGAACACGCGAGACAAGGCCAGAAGCTAGTCCTAAAGGTCCTAAGAGTTAGCTCTCAGCGGAACCAGATCGATCTCTCCCTCAGAAGGGTTACAGGGAGAGAGAAGTCAGAGAAGATGCTGGAATGGAAGAAGGAGCGAAAAGCCGAAGCGATCCTGACGAGCGCGGCCGACAAGCTGAAAAAGCAGGCTGACGATGCTGAAGATATCAAGAAAATTCTCCTGGACAAGTTCGGAGGACTCTACTCTCCACTCGAAGAGGCCTTGGACGAGGGTCCGGAGGTGCTGGTGAAGGGTGGCGTCTCGCAGGAATGGGCTCAAGCGATAGTCGAAGTCACAAAGACCAAGATCCGATTAGAGAGGTCGAAGGTACGAGGAACTGTCGCAATAACATGCCACAAACCAGGCGGCGTCGAGATAATCAAGCAAGCCTTGATGAGCGCTAAGAAGATTCGCAAGCCTCGCGGAAGCGAGGTAAAAATCTACTCCATAGGCTCCCCCAAGTACAGGATAGAAGTGGAAGCTCCGAGCTTCGAAGCAGCCGAGAAAACCCTCAGTCTAGCGGTGGAAGAAGCCCTGGGGACCATCAAGAAGGCTGGCGGTGAGGGAAGGAAGCTTGGATGAAGTGGCTGATGAGACGATGCCCGAAATGTTCGAGATACACCCTCAAAGAAACATGTCCAGCCTGCGGGACTCCTACTAGAAATCCTCACCCCCCAAAGTTCTCGCCGGACGACAAGTACGCTCGACAGAGAATGGAAGGGTCCAGTGGACGCTCAGAAGTCTAGAGAATTCCCTCACATAAAGGTCAGAGGTTGAGGCATCGTGACCGCGATGTCCAAGAGCTGAGCAGGGTCACCCTGCCATCTGCCCCGGACTAGAACGTATGGATCGTCTGTAGGTAGATTGGTCGTCCAGTTGTAACTAAAGTGGCCTGCCGTTGCATTGACGTTTGATATGAAATTCCAGCTCTTTCCCGTGTCCGCTGAATATTCCAGAATAACCGGGATCTTATCAGTCGTCGTGTCGACTGGCTTGCCTGTCGAGGTCGTCAGCGTTCCGGTGATTGTTGTGCTTCCACCCGTGGGCTTGACAATTGCCGGCGTAAGCTGGGCTGTCATCAACGGCTGGTCGGGATATCTGACCGAATAAACGAGAACGTACGAGGAGGAAGAGGCGAAGTCTTGGACGAAAAAGTGAGGCGTGGCAGTTCCTGTATCGTTCCTATCCTTCGGCGGCCCACCCGGATAGCTGCTTCGCATTAGTAGGCCTAGAACGGTATTGCTAGTCGGGATCTGCACGTTCTGGTAATTGCTGGTAATCCTCTCATTACTGGTCGTATTTCCAACAGTCACGATCCGGTGGTATTCCGATGCGCCGGTCGAAGGGTTCGTGATCGTCTGGCGATAGCTGATTGTGGCAACGCCCATTGGGGTATTGATCTTAGTGTTGTTGCCTATTCGGACCATCCAGTACCATTTGCTATCATCACCGTATCCGCAGAATGGCGGTCCATTAGAGCCGCAGAGCCCACGGTTGTAGCTAATAAAGATCGCAACATGGGTGATTTTTTCCTGACGCATCAATTGAACGGCCAATGTCTCGTTCAGCATGAACCCGGTAGCAATGTCCTGAATCGCCGTCGTGTTCCCTGTTCCGTTATCCGACAAAGTACTCAGTCCGGTGTTCACAGTGATCCAGTAACCATAGTCCCACCAGGTGAAGACGACACTCGAATGTGGTAGATTGTTGTTCATCCAGGAGAGAGCTTCAAGCCAGTCAGGGATGGGGAGTCTGACCGGAAGACTTGCCGACGCAATAGTGGTAGGGGTGTAGGCCGATTGTACAGCGTTGATGAACGTAGGAACCACCAAAATCATGATTATTAGCAGGATACCAAGACTGAACTCTCGGCTCACCCTGCTGGTGAAACGTAGCTTCCGCCGGGGAAAGATTACTGCTTGTTGAATAATATCCATCGCGGGTTTGCCCAACTCAACTACGGTTATTGCGGCAAGGGTTGCCATTACAGGCGCAAGAAGTAGGGTTAGCCGGACTAGGCTCGCGGCGAAATAGAACCCTGTGACGCCGAAGATTATCAATAGAACGTCCCCCTCACGAAGCCGCTGAAAGGCGAAGAAGAAACCAAAGACGCCTAAAATTATCATGCTGCCAAGTTCGAGATACAGACTCGCCCATGTAGAGGGCCGGTTCTCAGCTACTGACGCGACGAGAGGAATACTGTTCCTGACGAACGGGTTGACTGTTGCGAGGAACTTTCCTTGGAGTAGTGCTCCAGACAGAACCTTAGTGCTTACCAGAGCAAAGACTATTCCCGCCGTTGAGATAATTGTGATGCCTAGAATGCTCAGTCTTCCTCTCGAAGACGGAGCAAGCCTTGCAAGCTCCATCACTATCAGGACTCCCATGACTCCCAATAGCGCGATGGTAGTGCTCTCGGTCAGAAATGCGTGTCCCAAGAGCGGGATTTCGGTCCCAATGTAGAGCATGAATCCCATTGTCACGCCGTATGCGAGAAAGAGGCGCGGAGTGTATCTCCTCAACACCACTAATGCAAGGGCGAATAGGCCCAGCACTTCGGCTGCGTAACGGAAGCTTCCCCACGAGAACGACATGTAGATGAGACTAACGCTCGACATCATGCTGTAGATGATTGTGCTCTTCAGACTCTTTCCTGGATTGACTGCTCGCATAAAGAATAGGAAGGTAAGAATCATTGTGGGGACTCCAACTCCTTCATTCCTGAAGAATCCCAGTTCTGTGCGGCTGATCAGACTGGAGCTGAAGGCTGCAAATAGAGCAGCGAACAAGCCGGCACTCTTGCCCCACAGATCCTTTGCGAAAAAGTATGTGGCCAAGACTGCGAAGGCGCCGAGCAAGATCGGGCCATAGACAGCGGCATCATAGAGGCTGATGTTGACACCTATGGACTGGAAGAATTGGTAGATCAGAGTGCCGGTGAAACTCGTTCCCGGATAGCTGGTAACGACGGGGGCGCGCCCGAATGGGAACCACTCGGCAGTATTAACATAGGTAAACCAGGATTGCCAACCACTGGTTGTGATCTGTCGCATGTCATTGAAGTTGAAGTAGGGATCGAACTCCGAAATATACGCTCCCCAGCGGAGGGGTAACAACCGGACCAACGAAGCAAGCACAAGAGTTAGGGAGAGAATGGAATAGTGAAGAAACGACGCTCGAGAAACCAGACCAAAGTTTTTCCGGATTGCTCTGAAACGAGAGGCAATACTCTCACGCGTTAAGCCTGCTCGGATCTCACCGAGGAAGCCTTCTGGTTCAACCTCCACTTCTAGTTCGCACTCTCTTCCACAGGTCTTAGTAATTACGAGGGAGGATCGGTCTCGCTTTTGACGTTAATATTCTTGTGGTTGAAGCCGCTTAACGGACCGATTCAGAAGACTCCCAGACGCCGTTCGCCTTGGGCCCAGACCACTCCTTATTTGTCAGAGGCTGCTATGAAACGGGATCTAAATCGGCCCAATCGCATTCTCTCTCTCCAAGAATGGAACTATTCCGGTGGTTTGGCGGTCGACTTCTGCCTCTTAACCCTCCGTTCCAGGTACGCGTAGCCAAAGATGCAACACCAAACTATGCCGAGACCAATCACGACCAAGCTCTCCAACCCAGGAAGGAAGTACAAATGGTTGAAGACGATGAGCCAAAGCGTTCCCAACAATCCAAAATAGATGTAATTATGCTGATGTCCAACCGCTCTTTCGGTATACCTCCAAACTTGAACGGGCAGTCCTACTGGAAACTTCGCAATAGGTGCTAGGAGCAAGAATATCCAGCTAATCGGTGCTAGAATTATCAGCCAGTTAATGCTCGCATTCCAAGGGGCCCGAAGTAGCTGGAAGGTTCCTATCATGACGTATGCGAGGAAAACGGTGAATCCAAGAAATTCGTTCGCGTAATATAGGAAGACAATGTCGATCAAAGCCAGCACTGTTATCCAGAATCGTCCGTTGTATCTCACAGTGCGCACTATCGGCACGTTGATAGCGTACCATATCAAACCGTAGGGAACGTAGGAGAAATCAGGGTCATACCTGAGAATTTTACTCAGGTTGGAGAGACCCGGCAGAATGTAGAACGTTATATCTTTGTGTACTGGGCGTTTGAGAGTCCAAGCGAGCCGAAAAACTGTCAGAGCGACGACTGCGCCGATGATTTCCAAGGTCATGCTAGTATAAGGGCTCCTTCAGAGTCTGGGAGCCAGCTTCTAGGAGTCTTTCAAACTATTGCTTCCAGGCAGTCGGTCATTTGGGCAACCATGAAAAATCTAGCATCGGGGGCCGAACTCTGTCGACCGAATGAGCTATTGAAACGATGGTACATTTCGGCCTCGATTGAAAGACTATTCCCCCTAGCTACTCGCTAAGTCCTCCTCCGGTCCCTTTGTCTGGAAAGTAGTATGCTTCCCAAACCCTTCCCCATCTGGCACGGTAAACATTTGCGAAGTCAGGATGAAGTTCGAGGATGACTAGGATGATTGCGTAGTAGAATCTTCTCAACCCATGGGTTTTGTGAAGTTTTTCCCTAACCCTTGTAAATCTCCACCCGAGATAGTACATTCGGAATTGCCTACGCTCGAAATCATTATTGAGTGAATTCTTCCCAACCGTCTTTACACTTGCGACTCGAAGACCAAACTTGCTCGTCAAAGCATGCAGAATCTGTCCATCATGCACTTCCATCACGCATGAGGGCAGTGTGTCAGCGCTTAGTAACCGAATTTCGCATCCTTCGCAGTCCATTTTCATGAAGTCAAAATCTAGATTCAGCATTCCAGTGTCAAAAGATCTTGCCTGAACTTCTACGTTCCACTCGTTGGAACGGACGTTTTCGCTAATTATTCTTGCCAGGTCTGGGTTTGGCTCGACGCAAATTACACGCTCTACTCCGTGGATGAAATAGAACAAGGCAGTCTCGCCGCATCCTGCTCCTATGTCGAGAACAGTGGCTCCCTTCAGGCTGAAGGGAGGAAGATGGTATTTCTTCCACTCGCCCCACTCACCAAAGATGATCTGAAAGTACTCTGGACGAAGCTTGATCGTGTATCTGCCGATTCTCAAATCGTAGTACTGTGAGCTGGACCTGACCAGCTTCCAGTTCCAGGTCACGAACATTCTCTTCAGGAACTGGTGCGGGAGGATTGCACGGTCGGCGACCAAGAGAAAGGGTTTGCCCCTCCCCGTCACACCGATCCCTGTTGGCAGAATCAACAGTCGATCAACTGGGGAGGTCGCCCGAAAGTGCAGACAAGGATTGTACCCTGCGTTCTTGTCTCGATGGACTACTGTAGAACACTAGTCACTGCCCGGCTCCTGCTTAACACCATAATCAGCAATATCCACAATTTTCTGATCGAACTTTTCCTGGCTGAATGGTTTTGCTCTCTCCGAGATTTCCAAAGGGTCAGTAGGTTTCTGCATTACCTCACGAATGGTTGGAACCAGATCATCAATTGAAGTAAAAGTCGTCCCTACGCCGAGGGACTCTATTGTCTCCTCGGGGCCAGTGTTCTTGGCAACTATCGGATAACAGCCCGCGGATATCGCTGCAACAACGCTCAACATCATTGCATTTTCTGCGCCGGTGTAGAGGTACACCTTACTCTCTTCAAGGAGGTAGGGTGTCTGCCCTAGTGTAGTCTTTTGGTAGACCACATTCACCGGGATCCTCTTTTCGATATCACGCGCATAGGCCTCTAAGCCTGGTTTCGTTCTTGCTAGTAGTATGAAACGATATTCGGGCAGTCTTCTTGCGGCTTCAAGAAATATCTCTACACGCTTCTCAGGGATCAGTCTAGTCACCAGAATCACCTGATTCTTTTTTTGTCTTGGCAGAAACTGAGTGCTAGGTTGGAAGATTAGAGAGGAATTCTTGTGCCCATTGTTTCTCAAACGTTCCAGAATACTTGGAGAGAGCGCAAAGTACCAGTTAGGACGTGGAGGCTTAATCTGAAGAATCTTCCTAAGAAAATTGTTCAATCCTCTTTTCATGGTGATATACCCCTGAGGTAGTTTTTGCCTGGGAAAAGAGCTCGACACGTAGCTCGCGGAGTATTGGAAAAGGTCCGTCCCGTGGTATATGAAATGGTAGAGGCGTGAGGGAACATGGAAGAGAGAAGATTGGGTGCAGAAAGTAACATCTGGAGCGATTTCTTGAAAGTACGATTCTGCCTTTCTAATGTCTTTGAAATCCTTGATAACGGCTATTCCCGGAATAGATCTGTGGGCAGTATTAGAGGGGATATGATGACATTGGCTCAAGACCTGACCCATTCCAGGATAAACTTCCTCTGCCTTGGCGGGGTCGCTGGCATCAGAATAGAGCGTCACTCTGTAGCCAGCTCGGAGAAGAGCCCGACAAACTTGTAGGCAGAGCAATTCCCCCCCGGTGTAAATGGATAGGAC
>MNGO01000009.1 GCA_001918765.1 Crenarchaeota archaeon 13_1_40CM_3_52_10 | reverse complement strand
CGTCCTGGACGTTCCTATTCCTAAGTCGTTTTCGAGAAAGACCAGCCGTAGGGACGTCAACGAGAGAGACCGTGCCTTCCTAGAGAAGGTGCGGAGAAACTATCGTTCGCTAGCTCACATTTTCGGATGGCATCTCGTAGACGGCACAAGGCCTCCCAACGAGGTTCACCAGCGAATACTACTGGGCCTAAGAAGCGCGTTCCTGTAGAGAACCAACTGATTCCTAAAGGCAATAAATCCCGTGTTGGAGGAGGAGAGTTATGGCCAGCAAATCACGAAAGCGCGTTCGTCCTGGCTCAATGGCCAATTTAGGGATTGGTCATATTGGTCTAAAGGTGAATGAGGTCGAAGCATCCGTAGAGTTCTACCGGAATATTCTTGGCCTCGATGGCAGAGCGAGCAAGGGGGGAGTAGCACGTATTCCTTCAGGCCAGGACATGCTCATATTGCACCAGAAGGGCCTTGGGATGTCCGGCTTCCACTTCGGTTTCCGCGTGGATTCATACTCGAAGGTTGACGAGTGGCAAGCTTGGCTTAGAGGCAGAAACATAATCATTTACGAAGACGTGACGGATGAGAAGTATCGAAGCATAAAGATTAGAGATCCGGACGGTTACGTGATAGAAATCTTCTGCGATGAAAGAACGATCGCGGAATGATATGGGTCATTCGCACGTTCGGGCCTGACTGTTCCATGGGACGGACTGAGCTCTACGCGGGTTAGTCCCTAGGTCTGCTTGAAAACTCTCCGAATTTTGTGATCTCTTCGGCCATTTCAGCCAGTCGTTTGTTTACCTTGAAATGGACAGTGTCCGCTTCATAGTTTCCATCGTTTTTCAACACCCCTGCCTTTACGCCTGTTAGAATCTCGATACCTTCATCTATCGTGCCTACAGGGTAGATATGGAACCGTCCTTGCTTGACAGCTTCCACCACTTCTTCGCTGAGCATTAGGTGTTGGACGTTGCTTTTGGGTATGAGAACTCCTTCGTCACCCTTCAGGCCTTTGGCCTTGCATGTATGGTAGAATCCTTCGATCTTCTCGTTTACTCCTCCGATTGCTTGAACCTCACCTTTCTGGTTTACAGACCCGGTGACCGCGAAATTTTGTTTGATGGGAAGGTCGGAGAGGGCCGAGAGGATCGCATAGAGTTCGGTGCTGGAGGCACTGTCACCGTCGACCCCGCCGTAGCTTTGTTCGAAGACCAGTCTGCACGAGACGCTCAAGGGTTTGTCACGAGCGTATTTGTCCTCTAGATAACCGGAAATTATCAAGACTCCTTTCGTGTGTGTTTGTCCGCCTAGTTTCGCTTGGCGTTCGATGTCTATGACTCCTTCTCTTCCTAGACCAATGCTCACAGTTATCCTAGAGGGCTGGCCGAAGTCGAAGTCGCCCAGGCTGATGACGGATAACCCGTTTACCTGGGCTGTTTTTGTCCCGGAGGTGTCGATGAGTATAACGCCTCTTTGGATCATCTCCTTGGTTTTCTCATCGAGGAGGTTGGAGCGGTAGATCTTCTCCTCTAACGCCTTCGCGATGTGAGTGTCCTTGATGTATTTGGACCCGTCTTGGGATGCGTAGAGGTTGGCTTCTCGAACAAGGTCAGCTATCTCAGGGAATTTCGTTGAGAGCTTGGTCTGGTCCTCCGCCAATCTTGAACCGTATTCCACGACCCTTGCTATCGCGGCTGCTTCGAGATGATTCAGTTTCTCCTTCTCGCACAGAGTATGAACAAATCGTCCGTACGTTTCCATGTTCTCGTCGTTTCTATCGATCGTATCGTCGAAGTGGGCCTTGACCTTGAAGAGCAGGCCAAAGTCCGGATCAGCGACGTAGAGCGCTTGGTATAACTGATGGTCGCCAGCCAAGACGATTTTCAGGTTCAAGGGTATCGGCTGCGGGGTGAGACTCTTCGTGCTTGCAATACCGAGTCTCTGACCCGTTTCTTCAATGGTTATGCTTCCACTCAGAAGAGCTCTCTTGAGCCCCTCATATGACAACTGGCTGGTCAGAAGCTCCCTGGCCCCAAGAATGAGGAAGCCACCGTTAGCCTTGTGAATCGATCCTCCCTTGATCAAGGTGAAGTCTGTTGAGAGAGTTCCAAACTTTGCCTCGTTCTCGATTCTGCCAAGAAGGTTCGTCACCGTCGGGTTGTCTTCCGCGATCACCGGTGCCCCTTTGAGTTCGGAATTATCGACGATTACGTTAACTTGATATCTTCTGTATAGAAGGTCAGGCAAGCCACTCTCTGCAAGACTGGGTGGCGAGTCAGCATCTTTCTTCTGCTGTTCCGTCCCAGTCTGGGTGAACAGTTCTGTGTTTTCTAAAATGTCGTCTCTCAGATCGTCGAGATACTGTATCACGTCTGGCTGGTCCTGATAGCGAGAGGTTAGCGTGCTGATTAGGCCACCCATCGCATAGTGGACAGTGTCGTCTCTGAGTTTCTTCAGCTCGTCCAATGTTTTCGCTTCGAGTTCGTTGACTTGTTTCCCTGCCTTGTCTAGCGCGTTTCTTACTGTCTCTCTGCTCTGTTCGAACTTCTTCTTCACACTCGGGGGTAAAGCGTCAAACTCCTCTTGACTGACGGGCTTTCCCGCACGCATTGGGACTATTCCGATGCCCAGCTGGTTCATTCGAACAGCGTAGCTGGACTGCTTTGCAATATCGTTAAGCCCGTTGAGAATCCGGTCTCTCTCCTCGACCGATTTCTTGGTTATGCTGTTTGTTCGGGCCGCGAACTCTTCGCTCTGAAGAGCTGCGGGAACGGCTCTCTTGACTTGGTCTATGAGGTTCTTCAGATCTTTCTGGAAGATCTTAGCCTTGCCTGCGGGGAGTTTGAGGGCTTTCGGCTCGTAAGGATTCTGGAAATTGTTAACGTAACACCAGTCTGGTGGAGTAGGTTTGGTTTTGGCGATTTTTTCTAGGTAACTTCTAGTCGCTGGCCGCTTACCGGTTACCGGAGGACCAGCGGCAAAGACATTGAACCCTTTCCCCTTCATCTCCATGCCGAAAGTCAGGGCTTTGAGGGCGCGATCCTGTCCAACGATTCCTTCGAGAGGAGCAAGCTCTTCGCTGGTCTTACATTCGACCTTTCCAGGTGGACATTCCAACCGCAGTTTTTCCGGAGGAAGTTCACTGATTGTCAATGAGGGTGTCCGAATTGTGTGGATGAGGGCGGTATGTAAGGAGAGCTTGCCCACTGCGTGGTGCTACGCCGCCGTGAATTTTAGCCGTAACTAGACAGGTGGTGGAGGTGTTGCGTATAGCACCGGACGATCTCGTGACCTTCGCATCATCAACAAAGCCGTCGCAACCCCTCCCACAACAATCGCGGCCCAGATAGGGATGAAGTACCAGTAGCGTTGCAAGATAACCAACCAGGGGGATTGCGGGCATTCAAATCCTGAGGTGGATCGTCCCGTGATGAATTGGTTTGCGTTCGAGGACTCGAACGCTCCGTTTGAAGTGAAGTTCACCATCTGTCGAGAGGTAGCATAGTTCGCGAGGGAATACTGGAAGAATTCCGTGTATTGGTTATACGGGACGTGAAATTCATCAACCCACATCCATGCTGATGACAAGCCGAAGCCCGCCTCAGAGTAAGTCGCTTGTTTTTCGTCGCCATAATAGGGGCCGCTGTGGTACTGCTCAGTCATGAGTCCCGTGAAGAATCCGTGGTTGTTCGTAGGATAGTTGCTAGTCGGCACGAAATCTCCAGCTCCAAAGGCATCGTAGCTGGTTTGACTCGAGGTATCAGTGGTCCAGTCATGGACATACATAGTAACATTGCTGCTCGAAAATCCCATTCTCAATTGCACAGAATCGCCCGGATTAACCGACATGGCGGTGAGCATAGGTCCCTTTCCGCCTATGCGCAAGCTCGATCCGTTGGAAGAGAACACTTCATAGATCGCATCGAATCCTGGAAGTGTCGGGACGACGGAGGCGTTTGTGACAATTGGCCACCTCCAAGAGAGTCCAACCTGGTACCAGTAGCCTGCATCAGATAATCCATTGAGGAGGTACCCTATTCCTATTCCGTCTGTTCCGCACTGCTCCACTGCGGTCACATTGAAGGACAATTCGTAGAAGACTTGGGTAAACGACAGGGCGAGTTGCTCATCGTAGAGCGCTTGTCCTGAAGAACCGCTGGGAGCGATAATCCACCCAGGGCTCCGAAAGATGCTAGCACAGAGCAACAGAAAAAGCAACAGGAATACTCGCAAGCCGGGTCCACTGGGCCAGAACTGATTTCTCCTCTAGCCCCCGACCGTAAGATCGCAACCTGGGCTTATTTAACCGGAGCTGATCGAACTCTCCACTTTCTAACTTATACGACCGGAATCGGCGTGTCACCTCGGAAAGGGGCTTGAGCGACATCTTGGCGAGGCTTCCACCGAGCTTCGACAAACGCGTCAAGTACGGCCAGGATCCTCATCAGTTTGCCGAGCTGCGCTTCCCCGTTGGGCGGGGACCATTCCCCTTCTTGTTCGTGATCCACGGCGGTTTCTGGCAGTCCGCATATGACTTATCGCACATTGGCCTCCTCTGCGCCGCCTTCACTAGCAAGGGAATCATTACCTGCAACCTCGAATATCGACGACTCGGAGATCCTGGTGGTGGCTGGCCTGGAACCTTTCAGGATGTTAGCTTCGCGACCGATCATACCCTGGAAATAATCTCTTCAGACCCACGCGTCGACTTGGAGCGAACAGCCGTCATAGGCCACTCTGCTGGAGGGCACCTTGCACTATGGCTTGGAGGCAGGCACCGAATACATGATGTGTCACTGCTACACGGCGCTCCGAAATACCGCCTCGGCAGTGCAGTTTCACTGGCCGGCGTGTGCGACCTACGGGCAGCTTGGGAGCAGCAGCTTGGAAACGGCGTTGTTGCAAGGCTCATGGGCGGAACGCCCGACCAGTATCCAGAGCGATACGACGCTGGCAGCCCCATCGAACTCCTCCCCACACGGACAAGACAAGTCCTAGTCCACGGGACAGCCGACGACATCGTCCCGGTGTCTCAGTCCGAAAAGTTCGTCGAGAGAGCTAAACAATTGGGCGAACAGCCTACCCTGGTCAAACTTGACGGCATCGGCCATTTCGAGTTAATTGACCCAGAATCAGACGCATGGTCCAGCGTCGTTAGAGTTGTTCTGCCTATACTTGGCCTGAAGTAGACGCGCTAAGGTGTCCGGAAGAAAGTTGTTTTTGGTGCCGAGGGTGGAGCTTTGAGAAAAGCCTGTGGTTCCACCGAGTGGCATGGGGTGTCCGGGCTTTAGTGTTTCCTCTACAAGCTTTCCACTCAAGGGGTCCGCTCTAGAAGCGACGAGGCGCGGCTTTCAAAATGGAAAGACCCAATACTCTGAACCAATACGTTCCAACCAATGGTTCTCTCCACCTCAGAACAGTTTTCTTTCCGGGAAGGATGGTGGAAGAACGGAAGCATCCGTCTCCACTACGTCGAGAGCGGCTGGGACTCGTCCTCCAACCTCACGCCTGTAGTCTACGCGCATACCGGTTTTGGCACAGCGGAGGTCTTCATCCCGGAAATGAAGGCGCTCTCACCTAGGAGGTGCGTTTCATGCAGCCTGAGAGGACGTGGTGATAGCGACGCTCCCGAGGCGGGCTACACTTTCGACGAGAACGTCTCTGACCTCGACGTGGTCGTCAACCATCTAACCCTCGATAGGATTTGCGTTATGGGCTGGTCTCTTGGAGTAACCTACTCAATAGCATACGCCGCTCAGCATCCAGAACTTGTCTCAGGACTGGTTCTCCTAGACTATCCCGCTCGGCATCCCAAGTTCTCAGCCGGATGGGCAGAGAGATGGTCATCCGAGCCATCAATAAAAGATAACCCCGACCGGATGAGAGGAATGCGGGGGCTGGAACGAGAGTCTGCAGAGGTACTCCTCTGGGACAGGCTGGACGCGATAAAATCTCCAATTCTTCTAATAGGCGGCGGTGCCGAGGGAGCCCTGCTCAAACAAGAACACGTCGAAAAGTACAGACAACACTGCGACTACGACAGGTTCATCAGCAGAGTAAACAAGTTCCTCGATTACATAGACGACCAGCGTGGTCGATAAATTCCTGGAGCGTAGCCACAGCCGAGACCCTTAGCGAGGATTGGTGCCGAGGGCAGAACTATGACTCTGGGTTAATATCTCCTGCTCGGAGTGGCCTCCTGTAAATTCCCTCAACGACTTTCTCCGAGGACAACCCAAATGGCAATTCATGCAAGTGCCCTTGGAATGCTGCTCGACCGATGGTTCCATCATTAGACTTTGCGTGACGGGTACATGAAGCACCTACGTCACTTCGCGATAAAAGGCGGAAGGTTCCCAGGAAGCGGAGTTCGGCCTCATAGTTCAACTGACGATGTCAGAGCGGACAGGTTCACCTCTCCTTGACCTTACTCTTCCCTAATGCCAGGAAAACATCCGTAGATGTCACTCGTCTGGATGGTGGATGAGATGAGATCCAACCATTCAATCGCTCGAGGCTTCCATGGGCAACAATGGTGTTGATAGCAAGCCGTCCTTCACCTGTGAGACCGTACTTATTTCCTTGAACTGATAGCCATCCTCTCTTCCTGAGACACAGGAACGCCGAAGCAACATCGTCCGCTGTGGGAATGCCGTGATTGATTGCATCAGCTGATTCAATAACTTCCTCTAGAAAGAGAAGTCTATCATAGTAATAGAGGGCATAGGCCAGCCACGCTTCGACAAACGGCTTTTGTGGTGGGACATCGCGTTTTCCAGCAAGAGCCGCTAGCAGCACCGGAGCGATTTCTTCTGCAAACTCGCGATAATTTTCGGACACCCATCTCTCGGGAATCAGTCGAACACCCCCCAAATCGGCAACCACTTCGCATAGTTTCGCGCTGCTATTTCCACCTGTTCCATAGCGTAATACGGGCTGGTTATGTATGGGTAGTAACGGTAGCTCGGGGAGGGACCCAAATCGACAATCGTATACCCTTCATCCATGCGCGCATTAGTCCATGCTCGATTCAACGACAACTTCTCTGTATCGGACAGGTCACTAGGCAAATTTGTCATGGTTTCGTAGCTGTATTGGCTCGCGAACGCGTCGATTCTTCGAAATTCTTCCTTAGTAAAATGCCAACATGCTTGAGCCAATATGCGTACGTTAATCTCCGAGGGACTCCAATACCCTCAGATTCAATACAGTCAAGGAAACGATTGATCGCTATCTTGTTTCCCTGCGTTAAGCCTCTCTCTTGAGAGACTCCTTCCAGCGCGACCGCATAACGGCGGTCGAATGAATGAATGAATGTCTATCCTCGGCTTCAAACTTCGAACCTGCGACTGGGCCGGTCTCTATTAGGGGACCGTCAGCCCGGTATCAGATGTTACCATCTTCAGCCGGGTGCCCTCCCTCGCCTCCCCTTTTTCAGAGGATCAGGCTGAGCTTTCGAGGGTCCTGTTCAAACAGGCCAACCTCGGCGTTCCTCGGCAATCACTCGTGAAACTGAAAGCCGCTCATAAGACTTTAGGGGAAAAATTCTAGAATTCTCTCGTCTTATCATTTCCCAAGCTTCCTCAAACCGTTTAATGAGTTCGAATCCGTCGGAGCTAGGAGTATAGGAGTGTTGTTTGTAAGAGCGTGAGTTTCTCACAAGCCCTTCAATTCTTAGCCTCTTAATCGATTCTTGAGTGGCTTCTCTAGATCGTCCTACAGATTCCTTCGCTATATCATCAATAGGTA
>MNGO01000005.1 GCA_001918765.1 Crenarchaeota archaeon 13_1_40CM_3_52_10 | reverse complement strand
AAGAGCTTGGTGAGGACCCGTATTTCGATGTTTTCCCGTTCTTGTTGCGTGGTGTAGATTCTGTGAGGTTAGGCGGAGGCCCGAATTGCGGGACCTTGCCCGGATGTGGCTCCTAGAACTTAAGGAACAACGCGAACTGCTGAAGGAGAGGGGCCAGCGGCGGAACCATAGGGGAACCATTAAGGTCCGCGAAAGGGAAACGGTCATAAGTCAATTGAGTACTCCAAAGAGCAACAATGGTCCAGAGTCAGCAGAGTCTCGGGAAGCCTCCCGCAAGAGAACCCGCGCAACAAGCTAAGATGAGGCTAGAGCTCAAAAAGTTCCAGCCAACAGAGTACGAAAGGTTCTCACAAATCCGAGCCTCAGTATTCCCCGACCATCCGCTGAGCGCACAAGAGCTGAAATCGTTTGATGACAATCTTGACAAGACCAAGTTCTACCTACAACGCTATTCCTGCTTCAACAAGGATACGGGCGAGATTGTCGGGCTCGCGGACATTGGGCATATGGCGTGAATGTTTAACCCTCGTCGATTCCTAGGGAGAATATACGTGGACAAGGACCACCAGAACAAAGGAGTAGGGCAGTACGTTTACGAGAACTTGATCAGGTTTCTGTCAGACCTCAATGCTTCAGAAGCATGGGCGTTCGGAAAGGAGGACATGCCAATTTCGCTATCATTCCTCGCCAAGAGAGGGTTCGGGGAGAAATTTCGAACATGGGAATCCTGGCTGAACCCAGCCATTGTAAACGTATCCGAGTACTCGCATTATTCGGAGAAAGCTTCCACGGCAGGAGTAGAGATCAGCACTTTAGCGCGAGAGCTCCGGGATGACCCAGAATGCTACGCGAAGCTCTACACGCTTAACCAGGACTTGATGGCTGACGTTCCACTGCCCGAGCCTTTCACCCCCCTGCCCTACGAGCAATGGTTGGCCTTCGACATGAAAGACCCCGGTCTCATCCCAGAAGCCTACGCCATAGCAAAACACGGGACCCAGTATGTGGGTCTAAGCACTGTCCGGCATCTCGACAAGGAACCACGAGGCCTCTACCAAGCACTAACCGGTGTAAGAAGAGAGTGCAGAGGAAAAGGAGTCGCATTCGCCATGAAACTAAAAGTCATTGAGTACGCACGGAAGAACGGGTACGAAAAAATCAAAACCGAGAATGCCACCACCAACACCCCCATGTTCGGGATAAACATGAAGCTAGGATTCAAAAGAGAAACTGGATGGATCGCCTTCTCCAAAACACTGCCCTGAACGCCAAGCTAAGGCTAAGACGCACCGGGACAGGAAGCATGTCCAACCCTTTCTCCGTGACCCATCTAGTCGGAACTGTCAGAACGCTCTCATACTCGTAACGTATTTCTTAGCTGAAATCAAAGGGCGGGCATGGATGCGAAGATTGTTGTCGATACCGAAATTTTGGGCCCGTCCTTTGCCCCTGACAATCTGTTTCACACTTCGCGAGACTCGTTAGCTGACGGCGGCAGGAGGTTGGCCGTCCCTGTAAAGAGGCAAGTGTTATTTGTAATGACCCTAAACACTTCTCGGGAAATTCCTCATTGACAAAGAGCTTAGCAGACATAGTCGTGAACACCAGCCTCCGCATAAAACCTGAGGAGACAGTAGTCATCAACACTTGGCAGCACACTCTCTCACTAGCCAGCCAGATAGCCTACCAAGTCAGAAAAGCCGGAGCTCTGCCATTGATGACGCTGGACATGGACGAGTTATGGTGGAAAAGCCTCACAGAACTTCCCGTGGAAAACCTCAGAAAGCCATTGCGCCACAACCTCGCCCTTCTGGATGAAACTGACGCAAGCATCAATCTGTCCGGCCCGGAAGACCCGATGACCTACAGACGGGTCCAAGGACCACAGATAGGCGCTCTCTTCGAGTCATTCCAGAAAAGCTACGACAAGATCCGCGAGAAGAAGATACGCAGCGCAGACCTTCAGATAGGCTTGGTAACGGAACCTAGGGCCAAGACCTACGGCTTCAACTACGACCAGTGGAAGAAGAACGTGGAAGACGCCTCAAACGCCGACTATGAAAAAATGGCCCAGCTCGGCAAGAAACTAGCCTCCAAGCTAGAACACGCACGCCACGTAGAAGTAGCAAGCGACGGAACAAACCTGAGGAAGACCAGAACAAAGGTTTCATCTTCACAAGCATACCCACGGGCTACGTCACACTGGCGCCAAAGAGAGGCAGCGCGGAAGGAAGTTTCCATTCCGACATGGCAGTACCAAATATGGGGCAGCTCATCAAGGGAATCGACTGGCAATTCCAGAAGGGACGACTGGTCAAGATAGACGCTGAGGATAACTTTGACGCTTTCCAGAAGATGTACGAGCACTCCACGGGCGACAAAGACCAAGCCGCGCTGCTCAGCATCGGCCTTAACCCAACAGTCAAACCAGGATATCTCACAGACTCCTTGGGCCTAGGAACAGTCACGATTGGAATCGGCGAAAACCAGTATCTATCAGGGGAAAATGAGAGTAGCTTCCAGTTCCAGGCCAGCCTCTCCAAAGCGACTGTTACAGTCGACGGTGAGCCCATAGTTCACAAGGGAAAGCTAGCCGTCTAACCAGAACTCCTCAAACTCCCATTTTTTTCAAAGGCTCGTGGCAAAAGCATTCCGAGACCTCCCTATCAGTGGGGAGTTTTGCAATGGATCTTCGCTATCTTCTGGCTGGCCGTCCAATCACTCCATTCCACCGTGGAAAAATGCTTGACGGGGACCCTTGGTGTCGGGCAAAGTCTTCCGTCTTAGAAGGGAACCAACCTCCGGTTCAGACTTCCGGAGGTTCGCATTCTATGAGAGTTTGAACAGAGATCGAATGGAACATGGAGACTGTCTCGGTTAATCGGGTATCGCTCGGCCGCCTCCGGCCCCGCCGCCTCCACGCGGAGGGTCTTGACCTACTATGAGAGTCTTGGAGATGGTTGCGTTTCCCATGGTTGTGACGACGGATAGTGTGGCCCGGTAGATGCCAGCCGTGTGGTAGACGTGTTCGACGACTGTACCCGTTGCGTTTGTTCCATCGCCAAAGCTCCATTGGAACTCTGGCGGGGTCGGTGGGTTTTGGAAGTAGATGATTGTGGAGGAGGCGTTGAATAAAACCGTTTGGCCTAGGTCGGGGTTTGCTGGCTGAAATGTGAGTCTCGGGGCGACGTTGAAGATGACGAGTTGGCTGACGGTGTCAGTTTGGTGGTTTGAGTCTTGGACTGTGAGTGTGACCTGCCACTTGCCCGGCAGTCCGCCGTACATGTGAGTCGCAGATGAGCTATTGGTCTTGAGGAGCGGTGATCCATCGCCAAAGTTCCACGTGTAGGAGACAATGTTTCCAATAGGGCTGATGCTGTAACTGGCGTTGAAGAAGACAACGTCACCAGGAGCCGCGCACATTACGCATGGATTGTAGGTGAACGCGGCTATAGGCCCCGCACGATCGTTGGCCACAGCAGTTCCTAGAGCAAGACTGAGAATCGCCACTACGCAAATGATAGCTGCCGATCGTCCCGCAAAGCTCTGCATGTTCCTTTATCGAAGCTGTCCAGGCTTATCTTCTTTTTCTAGCAAGAATGAGCTTGGAACACTCCGAGTCCAGTGGACGAAGCGAGGAAACTGCCAATGCGGGGCACAACCTTGTTTGACCTGGATTTCGTGAAGAACGGAGCTCATGGGTCGTCCCGGACCGGCAGGAGCAGACATTGTAGACCCGTGGTTGTGTGAATAGCCCCAGCGAACGGAAATCCGCTCAGAATGCCGTTTCGAGTCGCTTTCGCACTACCACATACCAGTCAGCATCGCGGTGTGTGGTGAAGCCGTTCTTGAGGTACATTGACAGCGGGCCTGGAAAGTTGTAAGCAGCTGACGTTGATTTCTTGACCGGGTAGGCTTCAGCGAATTCTAGTCCTTTTTGTGAGAATTTCTTGCATGCAGCGTTCAGTAGTTGGGAGGCGACTCCTTGGTTGCGATGCGTAGAGGCTATCACGAAGTAGACGATCGAACCGACTCGGTACGGGGAGCCGCGTTACACCAGCCAACCGGTTTTCCGTTGTCGTAGGCAAGGAATCCGTGGATCCTATCGTCGTCAATGAGGCTTGAGGCCTGGCGACGACTCTCAGCTTTTCCTTTGTTCGCGAAATGATAGAGGGAGCAGTAACAATCAGACCAGTCAGGATTATCCGCGAACGCAACACCATCGAAGAACAGAAGGGAGTCGTCTCTAAGAGACGGCGTTAGTTCTTTGACGACCAGCTCACTCATGGGATAGTATGATAGCGTGTTCTTCGATATCTGCTTTCTGCAGGTGTATGCAAGGAGGTTGCACTATGAGTCTATGGCATGACTGTTCTGCCCTACTGCGGGGTACGCTCGCCCTGTACCAATATTGGGGCTGTTAACCTGTCTGGCTTCTTGAATAGGAGAGAGGATGCCAAAGGCTACTTTGTGAATTCGGGCTTCGGCCCTAGCGAGCTCGTTTCAAAGTTGCGCCCCGCAGTTGCTGCAGCGTTGGCTCGTCTCGAGGTTCACGGTGTTGCAGTAGCGACAGCGTACTTTGACTATTTCTCTCAAGATTTCGGTGTGAGTTGAACCCGCTTCCTTTGGCTTCTTGTCCATGTCGCTCAAGGCTCCAACCATCACTAACATGATGCCGATCATCAGGACAAAGAACGCGAGCCCGAACGCTAGGAAATTGGAAGCATCAAACACGACTTACGATGACTGAGAAGATGAGCAGGAAAATGCCTGTGCCCATGCTGAGGAGCTTGTTGTGTATGACCTTCGGATCGGTTGACAATTCTCTACAGTCGCTCGTGGGGAGCGCTGTTGAAACAGTGTCGTTACTGATCGATATTTCGCGAAGTAACAGGGTATCGCGCGGGAAATACGTTCCAGCCTTGAATCATCAGAAGGTTTTTTCGTTGTGATTGTAACACGGACTGAGTTCCTGTTGGACTCAATACTACCAAAGTCTACAAGACTCGCGATAAGGTTCACCTGCATACTCGTCCTATTGATCGCGCCGCATTTCTTGTCGCAGGCCCGGGCCGCCGCGTCGCCTGTTACGCCTATTCTTACCAGCCTCAACTTTCCCGTCTCGCTGAGGTTTACACCTGACGGGCGAATCTTCTTCACAGAGAAAAACACTGGACACATAAGGATCGTTCTTCAGAACGGAACTCTCCTGGCGACCCCTTTCGCGACGGTCTCACCCATCTTTACGGACGGCGAAGCCGGACTTCTAGGCATAGCGCTGGATCCATCCTTTTCCTCCAATGGCTACGTCTATGTCTACTACACGGACCGCGATCCTCAGAATTACACGCACGGGCATATTCGGCGCTATACCGCAGCCGGCAATACGGGCGCAGATCCGGTCAGCATCTTCAACGTAACAAGCTCAGCTCCAAACACAATCTATCACAACGGCGGCTACGTCAAGTTTGGACCTGACGGTGAACTGTATGCGCAGGTCGGCGAATTTCATCAAGGCTCACAGGCACAGAAGCAGGGAACGATGGATGGAAAGATGCTCCGAATGAACCCGGACGGTTCCGTGCCCTCCGATAACCCATTTCCTGGGAGCTTAGTGTGGGCTTTGGGGATACGCAACGCGTTCGGCTTCGATTTCGACTCGTCAAATGGCAGGTTCATTGCCACGGAGGCCGGTCCTGGCAGCGATGACGAGATCAATATCATCGTCAAAGGCGGAAACTACGGCTGGCCGACATGCACCGGGCCCTGCAACCCGCACAACCCAGCCTTCATCGATCCAATCGTGGACTTCAAATCAATCGTTACTCCGACTGGAATTGCTACTGTTGAACCGAACGTCTACTACTTCGGTGAATGGAACAGTGGCGACCTCGTTCGGCTAAACCTCACCTCAACAGGCTCAGTCGTTTCCATGACCGAGGTCTACACTCAGAGCGGTGGAATAATCTCCGTCGAACTCGGACCGAACGGCAAACTCTACTACTCCTCTCCCAACGGGATATACAGTCTCAACACCCAATTCCTCATACCTCAACCATCTTCGTTCCCTTTTCTAGTCCTCATCGCGATTGCGACAGTTGGGGCTACAGCTGCGGCAACGACAGCAGTCTACCTTCTAATCCGTCGTAGAAGCAAACATTCTGTTATTCCTTTGCCTATCAAGAAAATGCCGCTAACTTGGCCGCACATTTCCTTTGATCGTTAATAACAAGAATAGAAGGAATAGTTGTGACGGACAACAGATTGTTGGAAGATGCTTTTGCCGATCTTTCTACCGCCCTTATCGCTGATGCTTGCGTACGCCTGAAAATCGCTCTGCGAGTCGCCTCACCTGACATTCGTCCGTTGTTGCCGGGCATGCGTGTTGCTGGTCGGGTGTTGCCCGCTCGTCACCGCGGAAGTGTAGATGTTTTCCTAGAGGTCATGAAGAAAGCCCTACCTGGAGACGTGCTGGTCGTGGACAATGAGGGTCGAACCGATGAGGGTTGTGTCGGTGATCTTACCGTATTGGAGGCACGGGCGTGGGGCCTCGCGGGGTTGGTGGTGCGGGGCTACCATCGGGACACCAACGAGCTCGTGAGGCTGCGGTTTCCCGTGTTCAGCTATGGGTCATATCCGGCTGGTCCTCGTCGCCTCGACCAGAGAGGACCCCTGGATCTTTCTTCAGCGCAATGGGATGGTTTCACAGTTGATAGCGATGACGGGGTCTTTGGGGATGATGATGGCGTTCTCTTCGTACGATGGAGCAAGATAGAAGATGTCTTGAAAGTTGCCAAGTCCATTTCGAACGTGGAGCGAAAACAGGCAGAAACAATCCGAGCTGGAAAGAAGCTCTCTGAACAATTGGACTTCGACCAGTACCTAGCAAAGCGTAACTCGGATCCATCTTACACCTTCCGTAGACATCTGCGGGAGCGGGGAGGAGCTGTGGAGGAATAGGCTGGTCCGATGACGGCAAAAGCCAGAGAATACACATCAGAAGAGCTGTCAGAGAAGACATGGCCTGACCTAGCGAGGCTTTTCGAGAAACCGGAAATTGGGGATGCATGGTGGTGTTGGTGCACACACCATCATGTGCAGTTTTACTCTACTCCCGAGAATCAGCAAGCGCCCACCAGGGCTGAAAGAGCTGTGAGGAACCGTCGGCGAAAGGAAACGCTCGTCAAGAATGGAAAAGCCCATGGGGTAATTGTCTACGCAAACGGAGAGCCCGTGGGATGGTGCCAGTATGGTCTCAGAGAAGAGCTTCCACGGGTTGACCACACGCGCAACTATCGAAACCTGGCGCCCAAAGACAAGCCCGACAAATTATGGAGGATAACCTGTTTTGTTGTTGACAAGAATTATCGCAAGCGCGGCGTGGCGAGCACCGCGTTGAAAGCTGCTCTTGAGGGAATTAGAAGAAGAGGCGGCGGGCTTGTCGAAGCGATTCCGGTGAGCAAGACTGATCAGGGACCAGGCTACATGTACACCGGAAGAGTCTCGATGTTCGAGAAGGCCGGATTCAAGATCGTCGCACCCTTCTCAAACGGCAGAACGGCGACTGTTCTTATGCGAAGAACCATCTAGTAGGACATTTATTTTCATCTTTTCATTCTCTTGATTCTGGATTTTGGCCGCTGTGAATCGCGTATCTTGGCTATGCGATCGACCAGCTGAGCATCATCTAGTCTTTTGCAAATCGCTGGAAATTGCTTCTCTGGCCCACTCCAGCGGATTGCCTCGGGCGAGGATATGCTGGGTTCTTTTGTTCGAAGGGTCGCGAGGTCGCGAAACAGAAGAGCGAGTTTGAAATTGGCTTCCAGGACTTCCGCCAGGCGAGTGGCGGATCGTGGCTGTACCTTCCAGCTTTCCGCCTTCGAGGGAATGGCTTCTAGATGCTTGTAGACTCCGAGAACAGAGGCGGTTGACTTTTCTCCCCAGCCCTCCAGACCAGGGTATCCGTCCGCATTATCCCCTACTAGCGCGAGATAATCAGGGATCGAGCTTGGAGGGACGCCGAACTTTTCTATCACACCTGCCTCGTTCCGAACACTTCGGGCACGACGATCCAGCTGCACAACTCGGTCATTTCGAACGCATTGGGCCAAGTCCTTGTCCGGGGTGCAGATGTAGATGCGGCCAACTTTCGCAAGTTTACTCAGAGATGCGGCTGCCCCAGCGAGAGCATCGTCGGCCTCCAGCTCGACCATCGGCCAAATAACTACTCCCATTGCCTGCAACGCGTCTTCAAGCAACGGGAACTGCGACAGCAGTCGTGGATCGACACCTTCACCCGTTTTGTAGCCTGGCCAGAGGTTGTTTCGGAAGGATTCGATGACGTGGTCTGTTGCGACTCCAATGTGTGTGATTCCGGATTCCAGCATACCAGCTATGCTGTTGAGTACGCCGCGGGTGGCTGCAACCTCTTCTCCATTGTCATTTGCCTGGGGGGGCATCGCGTAGAAGTGACGGAACAGTTCGTAAGTCCCGTCCACGAGGTAGATATCCATGCTAGAACAACGCTTCTTAGCTAGAAGAAATGGATGAGTCTGAAATCGACAGATTTGTCAACAGGATGCGGTCGGAAGGTAGTTCGGCTACGTCTTTTTCCCTCGAACTTCCTTCACACGGAATAGGACAATCTTTTTGACAAGATCGTATGGAATAGGTTTGTCCAGCGGGAATCGGAGCGAGCCATTTGGGCCTTCAAAGGGCGACAATTCCTTTCTGAAGGCCACGTTGCCCTCGGGTATTGAGTAGAATCCGATATGATTCTTCCATGCGCTGAAATATACTAGCCCCTTCCCGTCTAGCTTGAATGTGGGCATATCATAGCTGATCGATTCAACAGCTTCAGGCGCTGCCTGCCTTACGGTTTCCCTCAGCTTTTCTAAAATGCTCTGAACGTTCTCAGGGAACGCTCCGATATATTTGTCCATTGTTTCGAATTTCTTAGCGAGAACCATTCTCGTTCAATCGTAAGGGTCCTTTCGACCTAGCGTTCCGCATTACCCAGATATTATTTTTCGTGATCCTTGTATCCCGTGCTATGAGCCCACTTCTTGGACTGAATGCTCAGTTTTGGGTCATCGGTGCGGAGTCGTAGATATAGTATGAGGAAGTTTGCGTGCACGTGTCCTAGCCCGATATCTTTTGATTTGAGCCAGGCCAGCATCTCGGAATGCTTTGATACGACCTTGCCGCGCTTGACAAAACCTTTCTTGCTGGCAAGTTTCCAGAAGTCTTCTGCGGTCTTACCAGTCTTCACTTGAAGATTGTCCATATATCCCTTGAACGTCGGTCTAGCCATGGTGACTACAACTTGAGAGGAATACCGCACACAATAAAAGTTGAAAGAAAAGGGAACGAGCTGATAGTTCACATTGCCTTGACTGAAAGAAAAAGCTGGGACCACACTGGTGTCATTCTCGCATCAGAGGGTTGGCAAGATATAGGATATGGATTGAAGATGCAATTGACAATTGCTTCAACTAACATTGTCCTTCAAAAAGAGAGGATCAAGTTGATACAGAAACCTGGAATACTCAATCGTCTACGCGGAAAGAAAATCCCAGTGTTAGAAGACAAGTCCTGAGACGGAAGCCTAGAGCGTCGCCCTGGTCTTCTGCGACGATGCTCGTTAACTCGATTTTCGTTGCTAGAACGATCCCTTCCGCAGATTGATGCCGTGTTCGAGGTATGCTTTCAGACAGAGGCCCATGTGCGTCCATCCCTGGCAGTTCCCGTACGAGCCTTGCAGACCGCGCTCTGTAGATCGCCATTTGCCCTCGACAATCTTCACGAGTGTCTCGTT
>MNGO01000044.1 GCA_001918765.1 Crenarchaeota archaeon 13_1_40CM_3_52_10 | reverse complement strand
AGAAAATATTTCCTGTCTGGCACTGATTTCGGGCATGTCTGGCGATTCAAGGCTTGGTCTGGGCTTTAATCGGACGGGGAAAATCGCGGTTATATCTGTGAATCCCGAACGATTTTCAGGCGAGATCTTGCGCTAGCATCAGATTCGAGATCAGGGTTCATTATAGGCGATTTCCGAAAACGGTTTCTCTGATTTCAAGTGCCGACGAGCCAGTTTGTATTCGAGCTTTCGAAAGAATCGGTGTTATTGAACGACTACGTGGTCGATGTCAAAGTATCTCTTCACGAGTAACCGTGTCTTGTCAATCGTCCGACCGTTCTTGCCGATCGCTATCGCCTTGTCCTGAGCGTCTACCTCAACGACCACGATTTTCTTATCAGGCCTTTCTGTTACCCGAATCTCCTTGATCCTCGCCGGCGATAGGCTGTTCCGGATTAGGCCTTCAGGGGTCTCCGCGTACTCGACCACCTCGATCTGGCGGCCTGTCATACGGCGCAACTGGTTGATGTTCTTCCCGCCCTTGCCGATCGCAAGTCCCATGTCACCGGGCTTCGCTACGAAAATGATCCGTCCAAGTTTCTCGTCGATTACGCAGTCTTGTGTGGTCGCGCCTGTGGTGCTCTCGAATAGAGCCATGTACTTCATTTCCTCACTGGTCAGCTTGATCTTGGGCTGAAGCATCACTTGTTCTCAGCCAGCTTCAAGATCTCAGAATCACCAGGTTCTCTAACAACCATCGACGCAACTGGGAAGGGTTTCTCGCAAAGCGCGCCAAGGTCAAGGCTGCTTCCCTGAAAGACATAGATCGGAACCTCAGACTGCTCCGCATCATAGACAATATTATCGCGAAAGTCCACGGGACAATTACTCGCAAGGATCAACAGCTTGGCCCTTCCAAGAGAGGCGCTTGACAGGGCGACTTTGCTTCCGAACTCGACCTTACCGGTCTTGACCGCCATACGGATCTGCTTGTTCACGTCCAACTGGCTCTACTTGCTCCCCTTCCGGGACATGGACATCGAGACCTCTATGAGTCCAGTGCCCATCGGCACTTGTTGACCAACAATCACGTTCTCCGCAACACCCCTGAGAGTGTCCACGATGCCTTTCACCGCTGCGTCCACGATCGTGGGGATGGTAATCTCGAAGGCTGCTTTGGCGAGAGTGCTTGCTTTCTCCCCGCTGACACCGTGACGTCCGACCTGGAGAACTTCGCCTGACGAGGTCATCATATCGGCTACAAGCATCACGTGTCGAATGTCCACGTCTAGGCCCTGTTCCTCCAGTACTCCCAGTGCTTCTTTGATTATTACGTTGCGGGCTGCTTCGATCCCGAGGACGACGGCTGTTTCGTTTATGTTGTTGCTGACTGTCCGGCTTGTATCGACACCTGGGACTTCGAAGGCCAATGCGAGGCTGGATCCTTCCGTTCTGACTATCCACTCACCCTTCTCCTCGATGACTAGCGCTCGTCGGACGGCGGGCAAGCCTTTGACATGATGCACCAGGAGCTTACTCGCTAGTCTTCTGAACTGAGGGATCTCAAGCTCTTTCGACTTGATCTCTACATGGTATCCTTCGACTTTGACCTCGGTGTTCGGAGGTTTAACCGCATCCCGCACGTCCTGGACAGTGATCTCTCTTTCTCTCATCACTTGCGGATTTAGTTTCACATCAACCCTCATCCTGGTGACATCAGACTCGAACGAGCTTGCGATGTCTCCTAACGTCGCGTGGGTGAGCAGGGTGGCTACTTCCTGAGCCTTCTCTCTGCTAGCGCGGTGCTTCGCGTCCAAGTATACGGTCATGTTTGGTGTCGATGGAATCTTGCGAGCGTCGACGATCTCGATCAGTCTGGGAAGTCCCAAGGTGACGTTTTGCTCTCTCACTCCTGCGAAGTGGAAGGTTCGAAGTGTCATCTGCGTACCTGGTTCGCCGATGGACTGGGCGGAGACTATTCCTGCAGCTTCGCCTGGTTCCACTAGGGCGCGCTTGTAGTTCTCGATCGCCTCCAAGACAGTCTCGTCCACAGCGGTCTTAGGCAGCTTCGCGTTTACTAGGCTCTGGCGTAGCTTGTTGAGTATCAACGGCGATAGGGTGTCGTTCGCCTTGTCTACTTCGTCCTCGACGTATTCCTTGGTCGCGGCGGTTCCCTTCTTCATCGTAAGCCGGATGCGTTCTATGAGTCGGTCAATGTTGACAGCCTTGCCGTGATCGCTCTTCGCGGTGTCGACACCGTCTTCTCCATAGCGGACCTGGATTATGTTGCCTCGGGAATCTCTGACGGTCGAATCGTATTCAACTCTGAGATGCTCTAGGGCGTTGATTAGTCGTCGTTGCATGTATCCGCTTTGCTGGGTTCTCACGGCTGTGTCTACGAGACCTTCTCTTCCTCCCATTGCGTGGAAGAAGAATTCGATCGGCTCAAGTCCGTCCCGGTAGGAGTTGTAGACGAAGCCTCGGGCCGCTGCTCCCGCGTCTCCGGGTTTGAAGAATGACAGCGCTCTGCCCCGATAACCTCTCAGGATTCGCTTTCCTCGGATCGATTGTTGGCCGACGCTTGCAGTCATCTGCGATATGTTGAGGGTTGAGCCTCGGGCTCCTGCCCTGCTCATGATCACGCCGCTGTTGTCCATCTGGAAGTACTGGTCGGCGAACTCGCCTGCGACGTCTCGAGCTCTTGAGAGCTCGTTCATAATGTACAGCTCCAATGATTCTTCCAATGACTGCCCTGGCAATCGTTCCAGGGTCTCTTTTCGATAGCTGTCGATGTATTCGTTGACTTTCTCTTCCGCCTTGGCAATAGCCTTCGCGATTTTCTCCTTAGTGGCCGGAGGGATCTCGAGTTCGTCAAACGCGTATGTGAAGCCTCGAAGTACCATGTATCGATCGAGAAGTTTTGTAACCGCGTTGAGGAATGTCCTTGCTTCCTCTGCCCCATAGTCTTTGACTATCCGGTGGAAGAGGCTCTCCGATTTTTCAGCACCGATTGAAGCTTTGTCGATTACGCCTTGCTCTAGAACGCCATCTTTGACCACGATGAACGCGTCATATGGGCAGTCGTGGAGGACTCCTTTGTCGCAGTCCGCGCACTTGTAGTAGGCTGAAAGGTTGGATTTCGACACGAAGTTGAAGCCTTTCGGCATGACAATGCTGAAGATCTGTTTTCCGGTCCACTTTTCTTCAGGTTTTGTCACTGCCGGTTCTGGCATAGGTCCCTCGAAGCCGGCGGCCGCGAGTAGCTTCGACACATCTGCGCGGTTTAGAAGCGTTGATTTCTGGGTGAGGAGGAAAGCCGCTGTCAGAGAGTCCCGTATGGCTCCTATGATTGGCCCGCCATATCTGGGGGAGAGAATCTGGTCTTGCACCTGCATGAGCAGACGTGCTTCGGTGCGGGCTTCTTCTCCCTGAGGGACATGAAGGTTCATCTCGTCGCCGTCAAAGTCCGCATTGTAAGGCGGACAGACGGTCGGGTTGAGTCTGAAGGTCTTGTATGGGAGGACTCGGACGCGGTGTGCCATTATGGACATTCTGTGTAGGCTCGGTTGCCGGTTGAAGAGCACAATGTCGCCGTCTCTGAGATGTCGCTCTACGATGAAGCCTGGCTGCAGAGCTTCCGCGACTACCTTTCTGTCGGTGACAAATTCCAGTCGGACTCTTCTTCCATCGGGACGGACGATGTACAATGATCCAGGGTATGTGTCAGGGCCGTTGGCGATGAGCTTCTTCATCTCGTCGAGGTTATAATCGGTAGCTTTTTCCGGAATTGTTAGTCGGCTTGCAACATCGAGGGGTACTCCTACCTCGTTGATGTCTAGGTTCGGGTCAGGTGATACTACTGTTCGGGCTGAGAAGTCAACTCTCTTACCTGACAGATTGCCTCTGAATCTCCCCTCTTTTCCTTTCAATCGTTGAACAAGTGTCTTCAATGCCCGTCCTGATCGGTGTCTGGCAGGGGGTAGACCTGAGACTTCGTTGTCGAAGTATGTTGTTACGTGGTATTGTAGCAGTTCGTGCAGTTCTTGGATGATGTTGATGGGAACTCCGGATTCAAGGGCCTCTCGAAGTTTCTGGTTGATCCGGATGATATCGACGAGTTTGTGGGTCAGATCATCTTCCGACCTGATGCCGGACTCGAGAGTTATGGAGGGTCTGACCGAGACAGGAGGAACCGGCATGACTTGGAGGACAGCCCACTCCGGCCTTGCCGCTTTAGGATCCATTCCCAGAAGAATCAGGTCATCGTCAGGAATTCTCTCAAGCCTTTCCCGGACCGTACTTGGTGTTAGCCGTACCGCCCCTCCCTCCGCAACGATCTCGTGGAAGGTTGTAGGTTTACCATGCTCGATCGGGTACTGTTTCTGTCCGCAATGAGGACACTGCTGGGCCTTCTTGGCATCTTTAATGATCTCATCGAGAAAAGCGTCTGGGATAGTGTTGAGTCGCTGTTTGAGGTCTGCATGGCGTACTTTGAATTTCTCAATCTTCTCCTCGCTTAGAAGTATTCTACCGCAATTTCTGCAGGTAATCGAGAGGAGCCGATGAATGAGCTTAGCGAAGCTCACATGGATTACGGGCTCGGCGAGCTCTATGTGCCCGAAGTGTCCTGGGCATGCAGAGGCGGTGTTCCCGCAGGTTTTGCATTTTTGACGGGGTTCGAGGGTTCCGAGTCTGCCGTCCATTAGCCCGGATACTATGGGGACTCCGTCCTCATCGTACGTGTCTGCAGCTTGAACTTCTACGGCTGACAGTTTTCGCAGTTCTGATGGGGATAATAGAGTGAATCGTATGCTCTGGATGATCTTCTGAGCTTCTTCCATTGTCGCGAGTGCCATGGTTATGCTCTCTCCTCTAGGTTCAGTCGGGGCGCGATCCCAAGTGCCATGAGCTCTTGAACTAGAAGTTTGAATGCATAGGATATCGCCACTGGAGAAATGACCGCTTTCTCAGCGTCGATCCTGCAGATGTACTTGTTCTGTTTGATATCGTGGTATGCGAGAGTGCCGCATGTCTCGCAAACGTAGGCGATGTACTTGTCAGATTCTTCTAGGAGCCTGTCGCGGAGTAGGGCTGATGCTCCGTGCCCGATGAGGCAGTCTCTTTCCATTTCTCCGAATCGTAATCCTCCTCCTCTGGCTCTGCCTTCAGTGGGTTGTCGAGTGAGCATCTGGACTTGGCCTCTGGCTCGGGCGTGCATCTTGTCGGCCACCATGTGGTGAAGTTTCTGATAGTATACGACTCCGATGAAGAGGTCTGCGGCGAGCCGTTCTCCGGTGATCCCGTTGTAGAGGGGTTCTCGCCCGCTCTTCGCGAAGCCGAGCTTGGTCAACATGTCGCCGATGGCTTGTGGTCCGATGTTTTCGAAGGCGGTGCCGTCCAAGACCTCTCCCATCTGCGATGCTAGTTTTCCGCCAAGTGTTTCTACGAACTGTCCGATCGTCATTCTCGATGGTATGGCATGTGGATTGATAATGACGTCTGGGACGACTCCGTCAACTGTAAAGGGCATGTCTTCTTGGGGTACGAGGAGGCCGATCACTCCCTTTTGCCCATGGCGTGACGCGAACTTGTCGCCCAGTTCGGGGATGCGGAGGTCTCTTACCTTGACCTTGACAAGTTTGCTTCCTTCAATGGATTCGGTTACGAAGACTTGATCGATGGTTCCCTGTTCCGAGGGTCTCATCGTTACTGAAGAGTCGCGCTTCGTGGGACCTTTTGCTTCGAATTCGCGGTATTCTTCCATGAATCTGGGCGGGCTTGTTCTTCCTACTAGGACGGTGTTGCCGGTAGCTTCCGCCTCAGGGGATATTATTCCGTCTTCCTCGATGAGTCGGTAGTAGCGGTCGCCTCGGTATCCTCTGATTCCTGCTTCTGGAATCTCGAACTTGTCTCGTAGTCCTCCGAGGTACTGTCTGCTTTCAGCCTCGTATATTCGGTAAAATGTGGAGCGAAAGAGGCCTCTGTCGACGGAGGATTTGTTGATGATGATCGCGTCTTCCATGTTGTAGCCCTGGAAGGAGAGAATGGCTACGACGACGTTTTGTCCAGAAGGACGTTCAAGAGCGTTGAAGACTTCCATAGGCTTCGTCTGGACGATCGGGGTCTGTGCATAGTGCAGGAGGTGCGAACGCGAGTCCGCTCGAGTGAAGAAGTTGGTGGAGAATACGCCGAGGGCCTGTTTTGCCATGGCTGATTCATACGCGTTTCTTGGAGACTGGTTGTGCTCTGGGAACGGGATCATGCTCGCAGCGATTCCGAGCATTACATAGGGTGCGATTTCGAGGTGGGTGTGATCTTTTCTAAGGTCGTGTTCGTACATAGCGATGAGAGCGTTTTCTTCTTCGTCTGCATCAAGCATCTCTACGACCCCTGACCTGACTAGGTCCTGCCAGGTGATTCGTCCCTGTTCAAGTTGGATGAGATGATCCTCGGTCAGCCGCGGTCTGCCACCGTCGACTACGATCACTGGGCGTCGGACTCTTCCCGCGTCACAGTTAACGTGCAAATCTGGACGCCCGCCTTGGGCCTCTGGGGGGTGGAATGAGACGTTCACTTCGGAGCTTAGTTTTCCTTCGCGCCGGAGTTCTCTTAGCTCTCCTGCTAGGCCAGCGGGATCTTTGGAATATCCTGCCAATATACCGTCGACTATGGCCTTACCGCCTGTGGCCCTGAGTTTCTTGTCGGATTCTTCAATCATGACTACGCCCATTCTGCGTAGTTTGTCGACCATTTCTCGCGGTTCGACTCCAACCGAGATGCTACTGGAAAGGGCGAGGTTCTTCACAAGCCCGCAGTTCGATCCTTCAGGCGTCTCATCAGGGCAGAGCCTTCCATAGTGTGTTGGGTGAAGGTCTCTAGCCTCGAGGTTGGGTTGGCTGCGACTGAGCGGCGACTGCAATCTTCTGAGGTGGCTGAGGGTGCTCACGAAGTTTGTACGGTCTAGCAGCTGTGTTACTCCGATTCTTCCCCTCACCCAATTTCCTGTTGCTATTGCATGTTGTACTCTTTCGGTGATTATTCCTGGTCTGATGGCGTTAGCGATGGAGAATTCTATGTGTCGTCTGATTGTTATCCTCTCAAGTTGGTACTTGAGATCGCGGGTGAGGTTTCGGAATGATATTCGGAAAAGTTCTGCGAGAAGAGAGCCGGCAAGTTTCAATCTTTTGTTTGCGTAATGGTCTTTGTCGTCTGGTGTTCTCCTTCCAAGCTTTACCTCTATGATTCGCGCAGAGATCTCCGTTAGGAAGAGGCCTTTTTCCCTTCTTTCGGACGGCAATCTGCCTAGGTGTGGTAGGAAGTTCCGATCCAAGACGGACTCGGCTTTCTTGAGTCGGTACTCGTCAACTTGCCCTGGAGCTAGACGGTTACCGAGGTAGAGGAGGGCGTCATGGCTATTGTTAGCCTCTAGCGACTTTTCGTAGGATGCTTCGAGCTCGTCTTGTACGTCCGGATCGGTGCTGACGAGCTCTGCGATCTTGGCGTCTTCTTCGAAGCCAAGGGCTCTCATGAGTATCATCAGGGGAATGTCGCTTGGAATGCCGGGCATTGTGACGTAGACTCCTGCGTCGCTTTTCAGAGCGACCTCAATCCGGGCTCGAAAACCGACTGTCGTGGAAAATATCTTGGCCTTGTAGGTTGGATTGACGCCTGTGTGTTCGATATCTACGAGTATACGGTTAGCTGCGAGGTCTTCTAGTGCAACGATGACCCGTTCGGACCCGTTTACTATGAAGTAGCCTCCAGGGTCAAGCGAATCTTCTCCCACACCTACTAGATCGTCAGGTGAAAGTTTGGAGAGTAGGCAGATTTTTGATTTGAGCATTACCGGTAAGTCTCCGATGTAGACCATTTCGGGTTGCCCTTCGCGTTCCCCGATCACAGGAATCATTTCCATGTGGAGAGGCGCTGCGTAGGTCAGGTTCCGAATTCTTGCTTCAGCTGGATAGATCGACCTCTCTGTGCCGTCTACTTCTATTACTCGCGGTGCTCCGATCTCTATCTTGCCAAGTTTGATCCTTAATGGATAGTCTCCGATTTCTATTGGTAGTTCTCCAACCTCGTCAACGATAGCTTGGAGTCCTCTATCGACGAAGTCGTCGTAAGAGTCGATGTGTTGGCGGACCAGGCCGCTGTCCTTGATGAACTCTTTAGATAAGTTCCAGAGTTGTTGGGTTGTTACTGCCATTCAATATTCCTCAAAACAATTTTTTTCAAAAATCTTCCACTACATATCTGTAAAAATCGGATTCTCCCGCGGTTGCGCTCTTCCGAATAACCTTGATGATATCGCCCGGTTTCGCACCAATCGTCCGCGCCGCAGGGTCGCTTGATTTGATGTATGGTAGCTGGAATGGTTTGATGTGAAAGCGGCCTAGGACTCCTTTCGCTTCTTCAGGCTTGAGGAGAACGTGTTTGGGGACAAGTTCGTGCTTGAATACGTCGTAAGAGAGTTCCTTCTCCTTGTCTTGCTTCTTTACCAATTATTAGTAGCTACCTCGGAAGAGGGGGACGGCTCAGAGTCCGACCTACCACAGGTGAAAAGTACGCCAGCCGGAAACCCGTTAATAAACCTAGTTTCGGTTCTGTTAAGTCTTTGTCAGATGGATTGTTGTTGTGGCTTATCGACTTAACTTGCCTCCATCGACTTTGAGGATTAGGGTCGCCTTCTTCGGTTCCCGTTCCTCTACCATTGCTTCACCTGGAGGCCCGTTGGGGCTGAACCTCAGCCCTCCCGCGGCAAGGTTTCTAGCTGCGTTCTCGTCCCTGTCTAGGATGGCTCCACAGTGTGGACACCACAGTCTTCGGTGGGTGCTCTCTAGGGTCTTGTACCCGCATATTGAGCACCGCTTAGACGTGTTCCTGGCAGAGACATAGACTATTCTGACTCCTTCCCATTTTGCCTTGTACTCTATCTGTCGCTGCAGCTCTCCATAGCTCCAGCTATTGAGTCGGGCTCGATAGTCTCTAGATTGTCCATTGCCCTTCTGGTAGAGTCTTCTCATCCCAGTCAGCCTCTCCATCACTATTCCATACCGTCCGGTCTTTGCAACCTCAACTATCCTCTTGGATACGTTGTGGAGTATTGGTTGTACACGGTTCCGCTGTTTCTCTCCATACTTCGAGAAGACGCGCGCTCTTGTTCGGGAGTCGTTTCTCCTGAACCGGCTCTTGACAAACCGGTAGGTAGACTTGATCCCGGTCGCCTTTGACAGGTCGAATGTTTTGACTGTCCCGTCCGTTGATGCGACTGTCACATTGTCCAGGTTACGGTCTATCCCAACGTATCCTTCCGGTTCAATCTCGGTTGTCTCTTTCGAGTAGTTCATGCTGAGCGATGCTGGGGTCAGCGTGATGGAGCGAACTTCAAACCTAGAGATAACCTTGAGCGTGTGACCGTTGAGCTTGACATAAACGTACTGTCGTGGTTTGACCGGAAATCTGAGAAAACCGTCTTTTATCTTGAACCCATAGCAGGTGGTCAGCATCAGCTTCCTGGCGTACGGAAGCTTTGTTCGAGGGTTCTTCTTGTTGGCTTTTCGATGGTTGCGGAGTATTCCGGTGGCTGTGCTGATCGCTCCTAGCCTATAATAGCCGAGCATGTTACGGCTGAGACGATGATACGATCTCAACGAGAGAGCCTTGAGACTGGAAACATTCTCCTCTATTCCAACCGCGATGCAGACGTTCACCATACGTCTGAAGTCGTCCAGGAGTCGCAGGAGCTCGGGCGAGACTTGATGTTTCTGTCTGACCGTCTTCACCGCTAGCATCAGCACGCGCCTAACAAGCGAGTGTGTTTCTGGCTAAATTGGGTAGAGAGGATGGCGAAGATAACCTTCGCCCTCGGAACAAGCATCCCCTGGACAAGAGTCAACAACACCTTTCA
Source organism: Crenarchaeota archaeon 13_1_40CM_3_52_10 (assembly GCA_001918765.1). Classification (GTDB taxonomy): domain Archaea; phylum Thermoproteota; class Bathyarchaeia; order 40CM-2-53-6; family 40CM-2-53-6; genus 40CM-2-53-6. The sequence continues at coordinate 3,796 of MNGO01000044.1, read as the reverse complement.
ATACGACGAAAAGTTAACAGGGCTTCTAACAATGAAGCGCCAATAAAGCTCTTGTCGTCGAATGAAGGATTTCGCAACAAGCGTAGACAGGTGAACAAGCTAAACGATCTCTCGGGAAAAGAATGGATCAAGTTCACAAAATCCTGGTTCAAACACAGCCCGCCACCCAGAGATAGGACGAAACTGATTCACCCCGCGGGCTTTCCCGAAACCCTTGTCCGCGAGTTCATAGAATTCTTCACTAAGCCCGGCATGTGGGTGCTTGACCCATTCCTAGGAACCGGGAGTACACTTCTTGCAGCAAGAGCAGCAGGGCGTAACGCGATTGGAGTAGAGATCAATCCCCGCTACGCTTCAATGGCCAGGTCGAGGCTCAAGGATGCTCCGCCCTCCGACGGAACCCGCCAACTCATACTCCAAGGGGATTCCCGGGACCTACGAAAGATCTTAGAGACGGATGATGTTCGTGAGGTAGATTTCTGCATTACCTCGCCTCCATATTGGAATCAGCTGAAGCGCGCCAGTCTCCGACAACGCGAACGCAAGCAGAATGGACTTGACACTAACTATAGTGACGATCCGGAGGATATTGGCAACATTAGCAATTACGAGGAATTTCTCGATGTCCAAGGACGAATCTTTGACGAAGTGTATGGGGTCATGAAGGTCGGAGGGTATTTGGTTGTCGTGACGAACAATGTTTTCTCCGAGGGTCGGCTTTATCCGCTTGCATTTGAAACGTTGACAACCTTGGCCAAGACATGGGTTCCCAAGGATGAAAGAGTCTGGTTGCACGATGACAAGAGGCTACTTCCACTTGGAATATACAACGCCTGGGTGGGAAACCGCTCTCACCAGTATTGTTTGATCTTCCGCAAGTAACCATGGAACTCCTCGGCGGATCGCGCGTCGAGAGAGTACAAATGTTCGAGACAGTTTGCTCTGGACAACTCTCGACCCCATTCATTTGTTAGTAATGTGACTCAGTTTTGCAAGGCATATCTAGCTGAATCCCGCGAGTGTAAGAATGTAGTATGACAGACCGGCTATCGCGGCTGCTGCCGGAATCGTGAGAACCCACGCGTAGACTATTCTACGCGCTACCCCCCATCTCACCGCTGAAAGTCTGCGCGTCGAACCTACTCCCATGATCGCCCCAGCTATTGTGTGGGTTGTGCTAACGGGAATTCCAAGGGACGCGGTGGCGAAGAGCGTTGACGCAGCTGCGGTCTCGGCGCTAAACCCTCCGAACGGGTGCAGCTTTGTGATCTTCATACCCATTGTGCGAACGATCCTCCATCCTCCGAAGTATGTTCCAAAACCCATCGCGGTGCCGGCCAGCAGAATGACGTAGAATGGGACGTAGAATGTTGAGCCTAACAATCCCTGCGCGAAGAGAAGGGCCGCAATGATCCCCATTGTCTTTTGCGCATCGTTCGTCCCGTGCCCTAGACTGTAGAGTGCTGCGGATACAAGTTGTAGGCGTCGGAAAGCATGATCGGATGTGGAACGGGAATATCGCATAGCAACTCTCACCGTGAGCAGGACTAAGCCAATTGCGAGAAAGAAGCCAATAACGGGAGACAGCACTATGAAGTATGCTATCTTGCTGACGCCCGCGGTCTGGACCACGCCCCACCCTCCCTTCACCACCCCGGCGCCGATGAGGCCGCCCACCAAGGCGTGAGACGAACTCGTTGGCAATCCAAACCACCATGTTATGACGTCCCAGGAGATCGCGCCGGTGAGAACGGCAAGTAGCAGCCAAGCGGTGACTATTTTCGGGTCTATGGTTCCCTTACCGATTGTAGAGGCCACATTAACTCCGAAGACGAAGGCTGCCACGAAATTGAAGAACGCGGCCCAGAGCACAGCGACACGGGGAGTCAGAACCCTAGTAGAAACCACGGTAGCGACGGAATTCGCCGCGTCATGAAACCCGTTCATGAAGTCAAACCCCAGGGCCACAACAACCACTAGAACAACTATCTCAAACGGTACTGTCGAGGACATTAGGAGGACCCTTTTGCTAGGAGTACTCCAGGATTATGTCCCTGATCACCTGAACAACATCTTCACACTTGTCAGTAATAGTCTCCATTAGTTCGTAGACCTCCTTGAACTTGATAATAGAGATCGCATCGTTCGTCTTGAAAAGAGCGGCGACTGACTCGTTCAGAACAACATCCGCCTCGTTCTCCAAGGTGTCGACTTCATTGCATCGAGTCTCAATCTCAGAGGCTTTGATTTTTTGAATGCTGGCGAATGCGAAGTCGATTTCCCGGACCGACTTCAAAACCAAGTCTGCGAACCGTCTCATCGGTTCAGTTGGTGAATCGACTTCATAGAGAAAAAGACGGTTGACAGCGGCGTAGATGTAGTCCAAGACATCGTCGTAGAGAGAAGCGAGCTTGCTAATGTCTTCTCTGTCGATAGGAGTGATGAAGGTCTTCACGAGACGATCATAGATTGAATGAACAATTTCGTCTCCGTGATGTTCAATGTTCTTTATCTTATCCCTCTTGTCCGCTAAATGGTCAAAGTTCTGGATAAGCTCACTGAAGGCTATGGCCCCAGCCAAAACATTCTTCGACTCCTCCTCGAGTAATTGAAAGAAGATTTTTTCCCTTGGAATGAGAAGTTCCCTGAGCCCCATAAGTCAACGCTGCAGACTATTGGATGACTGAGTAATTAATCGTCCCACTGATAATACTGACTGCCTATGTAGGTCAGTAGACCACAGTAGTTACCAAAAATACTCGTCTTTACGTCGCGCGAAACCTTTGGAAAAAAGAAGGGATTTACCCGTGAATGGGGATTGTTGTCGCAATCGGTTCTTCTGATAGGTTATCGCGCTGGTATGCTTCGACTTCTGCTTCGTAGGCCTCTCCGCTCTCCGAGCTGTCCGGCCACGAATTGAGAATCCTGAAGGGGTGGTCCCGAGTCAACAGGTTGTCCTTTCTTGACAATGGAAGAGTTTGAACATCTAGGTCATATGTCTCTCCACTTTCCCCTGTGTCTGAGTATACCGCCAGGGTTGCGATTAAAGTCCTTCGCAAATTTGGGGGTTGGATCATCTTCCTCATCTGTTTGAGTGAGTCTTTCCTAAGAAATAAATAGGTAACTGACCAAGTATATAGCTAGGGTAAATATATCCATAGATCAATGGAGACGAATCCCAGAATTGAAGCAGGTCGAGCTGAGGAGGCTCCAAATGACGGGCGGGGCAAGTTTTACTGTTTCTCTCCCCAAGAATTGGATAAGGGAACAGGGTCTCAAGGCGGGAGATGTGGTGGCCGTTCTTCCGCGGTCAGATTCTTCGCTTACTCTGGTCCCTCACGAGAAGATTCCGGCTAACGAGGGCAAGGGCGCGGAGATTGTTCTCGCGCCTTCAAAGGATCAGGATAGAGAGCAAATTTTGAGAACAGTTGTCGCTCAATATTTAGCAGGGTATGATGTGATTCGGATTCGGTTTCCGGCGGCATCGAGGCCCGACCTTCGTACGTATCTTAGGGAGGCCGCGAGGCGTATGTTTGTTGGATCGGAGATTATCGAGGAATCTAGAGATGAGTTGATTGTTCAATGCCTTTCGACCTACGGAGACCTCCCAGCACCAAAGCTCATCTCGAGAATGAGCCTCATCGCTAAACTCATGTTGCGTGACGCGGTAGAATCTCTGAAAAACAGAGACGTTGCGCTTTCTGAGGAAATTATCAAGAGGGACGAAGAGGTTGATCGGTTTTACCTGTTCCTGATACGACAACTCACTATGGCCGTGCTGAATAGAAGCTTGATT
>MNGO01000007.1 GCA_001918765.1 Crenarchaeota archaeon 13_1_40CM_3_52_10 | reverse complement strand
AGACCTGATGTCATCGTACCAGGCCACTGCACAGGTTGGAGAGCCGCTCACCAGATCTCTAGGGCCCTACCCCAGGCCTATGTCCAGACAAGTGTCGGGACCCACATGCTCTTCCACTGAGGCTCCGCCTCGTCGCCTTCGTTCGGGCGGAATCGACCTTGTTTCGGGGGAGAGGACGTCTCGGTTAAAGAACGCTTATGCCCGCCGCGAGCCCCGTTTCTCGCGAATAAGGGTCCTAGAGCGGGTATTCTATGGGAGATGGTGACCGTGGAGAGATGTTTGCCGAGCTGGAGAGGGCCAGCGATGAGCTCGATAGAGCGCTGGAACAGCTCAAGAAAGCAGGATACACCCTACGCGAGTTCTCCAAGGTCCTAGAAACAGATCCAACAGGGATACTGCTGACACACTATCCTAACGGGTACATGATCTACCCTGACGAGATTAACAAGACTCCTTGGGAGTATCCGGCGCTGCGCCCGATAGTTGACCTGGACTATCTGATCGAGCTCCTCAAGCGTGCGAGGCAATTGAGAAGGGCGAAGATGGATATCGAGAGAAGATTAGGCAAGAAGCTCATGCCCGTCTCCTAAGCAAGGGATCATGGCTTCAGCCCGTAACCGTTTACGAATATCCAGTCGAGGAATTCTAAGACCTCGGGCGTTATGTTGCACCATAGGTGGACCCCGCTTGGCAGACAGTCCAATAGTCCAGATGGTAATTTCGCTCTGAATCCTTCATGACCAAAGCGAGCGGGGTCAAATGAGAGCGGGCTCAACCTCTGAACTGCCTGCTTGACCTCATCTTCTGTTACCGTCCCGAACTTTTTCCTGTTCTTGTCCACGATAATGCTAAGGTTTCTGCATCCAATGAGGGTGGCTTCTGGTCTTTCCTGGCCGGGTGGAAAGTTGATCTGTATGAGAACACCCCAGCGTTCGCCAACTTCGCTGGCAATCCAGTTTATCGTTTCGAAGGCCCGTAGAGTGCGATGTTGCCAAAGACTTTCGTATTCTCCGCGACGCTTGTCTAGTGTGTCCCAGAGGTCTTTGACGATCCAGCTCAACTGCCCCGGACCTCTTTCTCTAGGACACTCTTTAGGGTCTTGAACAAACCAGAGTTCGGAACAATGTAATCGATCATTACCTTCTCAGCTTTCCCCTTGAGGTCCTTTCTGATGTGGGGGAATATAGCCAGTATCTTGGGTGGAGACGCCAAAGTCTTCAGTTTTTGGGCGCACGAGAACGGGTCATACTCTAACGAAGCTAGGTCGAGGACGACTAAGTTCGGAGTTTTCAAACTTGCTTGTCTAAGGAGGTCTTCCTCAGTTGTTACCAAGGTAGCGTTTACGCCAAGTGACTTTGCCAATTCCGCGACCCTTGATTGCAGGAACAGGTCCGAGGTTATCGCGAGTATCTGAACGGTCATTGTGCCATCGCTTCTGAAGATAGTTATAGGACTCCTCGGTTCAGCTAGGAATCGGAATGCCTCTCACATCTAACTTTGTTGGCAGAGACATAGTTTCCGTTCGCGACCTCTCACGGCCTGAGATCGACCAGATTCTGGACATGGCGCAGGTCATGGAGCCTCTGGTGAAGACGGGGTCGGATATGCTTCATGGGAAGATAATGGCGACCCTATTCTATGAGCCGAGTACACGTACGAAGTTGAGCTTTGAGTCCGCGATGACCAGGCTCGGTGGGACCGCTCTCGGATTTGCAGAGACAAAAGGGACGTCGGTCGAGAAAGGCGAGAACCTCGCAGACACTGTAAGGGTCGTCGAGAACTATGCTGACGTCTTGGTGGTAAGGCATCCTCTGGAGGGAGCGGCGAGAATGGCGGCGGAGTTCTCAAGGGTCCCCGTGATTAACGCGGGGTCGGGAGCAGAGGAGCATCCTACCCAGGCATTGCTTGATCTCTACACAATCAAGAAGGAGCTTGGAGCCATTGACGGCACCACGATAGGGCTCATCGGGGACCTGCGGTACGGCCGGACAGTTCATTCGCTTGCCTATGCACTTGCGAAGTACAAGGTCAGATTGGTCCTCATCTCTCCCGAGATCCTCAAGATGAGGAAGGAGGTTTTGGAGGAGGTCTCGAAAAAGATAGACGTTGAAGAAACCACCTCTCTGCAGCAGCATCTGAAAGAATTGGACGTGATCTACATGACGAGAGTACAGAAAGAGCGATTCGGGGATCTAGCCGAGTACGAGAAGGTCAAGGGCTCTTACAGGTTAACGTCTGAAGAGCTGGCGCGAGCCAAGAAGAGTTCGATAGTTATGCACCCCTTGCCTAGAGTCGATGAGATAGATTCTAGTGTCGACTCTACGAGCCACGCGAAATATTTCCCTCAGGTCGGGAATGGCGTCGTGCTGAGAATGGGTTTGCTTGGCTTGGTCCTCGGAGCCCTCTAGGTCTGGACGGTTTTTTCTACAGACTCATTGAATGCTCAAGGCTGTGTAGGGGGTTGTGCTGGTGTCGACTACAACCGTAATCGCGGCCCCAATGGCTTTGCTGTTTAAGTTGTCAAAATCTGTCGTTGTCAGGGTATCTGCTCGCGCGAGAATCTGGATCGTTTGTGTACCATTGTTTACTCCAAAGACGAAGCGAGTGTATCCTCCGAACACATACGGTGTATGAACATACGCAAGAGTGCCGTTGATGGTAGCTCGTGTCCCAGTCGATATTCCGATATTGGCAACCGCCCTCGCCGAAGCACTTCCTGCACTGATGGGGTCATTAGGGGCTATCGAGGCCGAACCGACCTGTTTTGTTTCCGCATTAACTACAGCCATCAACACCGGTACAGTTAGACCTCCTTGACCTCCTTGAGTACCGTAGTACGGGATGAAGTAGAGCAGGCGACCGCTCACCGAATACAGGAGTATGTTTCCAGGGGTCCAGTCAGGATGAAGGGTTAGCTGCCCCTTCACAGTCGGGTCAGTCTTGACGGCCGAAATGGCGGAATTTGGCCCGATAATCGTCGTTCCCTCAGGGAACCTGATCAGGTAGATCTGGCCAGTATTGGCCCCGGTAGGGGCGATGTAGAGACCTGCGAGGTTCTGAGAAGGGCTATTGTAAATTTCAACAAGTCGAACAGCAGCCCATGTCAAGGTTCCATTGATCGGGGTGATAATGAATCGCGTGTCCTCTGTTGATTGCAGGAACACGTTTCTTTGCCATTGTAAGGGGTCGGTTTGGAAGTAGAAATTGTAGACGTTCTGTTGCATGTTGAAGTATGTTTCAGGGTACCTGAGCTGGGGGACTAGCCATGAGGGTAGTTGCTGGTTCCATTGTGGATACATTGAGTCATAGAATGACCTGATGTAATCGGTCTTGCCACTGTTGTACAGATATCCTGTCACTTCCCCGGTTTTCATGTTGGTGAGAGTTGCCGCGAAGAGTCGGAGGATCGATGTGTCTGTGTGGTCAGGATAATCTGCGAAATCGCTGGGGCTTTGCCAGTTGATCCACACCCAGTGAAGAAGGTAGATGTTGCCTTGTTTGTCCACGACAGGGTACGGGTCTGGGTCAAGTTGCATGTTGGGCAGGAGAATGTTGGAGATTCTGGTGTCTGCGTCCCGATATTCGAGCGCCCTGATATTCCCGTAGGCGCCGTTGGCGAAGTCGAATCTTCCCTGCCAGAAAAACTTCCAGTATCGCCAGAATCCTTGGAACGTGTAGTCCACAGTCCCGTTGTATGAAGGCGGCCCGATGTAGCCTGTTAGATGGGTTTCGTTGAAGCCCGGAATGTTCAGGTACACCTCATCAACTGATTGCCACAGCCCTCCTTCACCGTAGTAGATCTGCGGGGTCTGAGTGAGGTTCCAAATCTTCGCTATGCTTACATTTCCAGTGGTTGCAGCATCCACTGCAAGAACTTTCTCCGAATGTGTCAGCAACAAGTGTTGTGTGCGCCACACATCAGGGTCGTTTGCTATACCGGCTTGCACGAGCTGGAGAATGGAGACCCAGTACTCTTTCCCGTTGTAGTAGACTATGTCCACGGGGGCGTTGTCGATCGACATCCAGTTTACCCCGACTAGGGGTTTCATGTTCAGCCGTGCGGACTCGTTTGTGAAAATCCTGATGTGGTCCAGAGTGTTGGACTGTGTTCCTGTCGCATTGATAAGTGAAGGGCTGTCGTTGGGAACAGAGTCTAATCCGTACGCCCAGCGCGTGTACTGTATTGTTGGGACATACGCCGGGTTCCATTGAAAGTTGATGTACTGTCCGGACTGGGCACGGAGGTATGTCCCATAAACAGGAAGGGTGATCGTTGAGACCAGGACGATTGCGAGTATTACCAAGCCTTTGACTCGGGTAATCTTGATGTGGAGAATTCTCTGGGTCCGTGTGTACCCTGCCATGAAAGCTACACCGATCAGCACAATGACTAAGGTGGAGAGAATGAAGGATGTGCCAACATCATAGACCCAGGCCCCGCTGCTCAACACCGCGTAGATTATCGGTATCGTGATGATGATGAACAGATTGCTTAGGGCGACTCGGGACATTCCGGACGCTCTCTTCGAAAGTCCAACCATAGCATTTGCAAAGAGCGAGATTCCAAGTCTGATCCCGAGCACAGCGAAGGATAGGCCGATTATTGATAGGATGAACTTGAAGACCTCAAACGTGAAGACGTTATCGATGCCGAAAGTCGGGGACACTTGGTATGTTCCTGAAAGCCTCGTTGCAAGTATTGAGAAGTAGTTCTGTACTTGCACGAACCAGGTGGTGTTTGTCCGGACAAGATAGTTCTGTATGGTAACGAATCTTAGGGCGATGTCGTTGGCGATGGTTGCAGCGATTCCTAGGGCGAGTAGAAACTTGATTGTTGTCCATGCTATGAATGGGGGAGAGGAGACGGGGAACTTGTCGTTCCATTGCAATTTGCCATTCTTCGAGAGGACCGCGTGGTCAGGTGTTTCTCCAATGTCCCAGTCGAAGGCTGGTCTAGGGCTGGATGATTCATAGTAGCTTCTTCTGGTCGTCTGGACAATTGCTCCTAGGTTGGTCCTGGATAGCAATCGAAGAATTCCGAGGAGCTTGCTGTGCATGTAGAAACGCCTCTTTCCATCGCTTCCGGTGATAGTGGAAATTCTAGGGTCGCTGAGCATGAAGAGAGCCGTTAGAAGGAGGGTCGTCCAGATGACGGCGCCGTTTAGGTACTGAAGGTTGAGAAAGTTGATTCCTGCTTTCGTTGCATAGGTTGAGTATTTCACGTCAAGTGTTAGGCCGTTGTTCATCCCGAGGGTGAATGCTGCGAACCCGGCGAGACCGAGAAGGATGTAGTAAACCACCCAAGGGGTCCGGGAACCCGACTGGCGCTGAATCCTTGCGGAGAAAAATGAGCCGACGAACACCAAGGCCAAAAGCAGAGCCGCAATGGAGACAAACTCTGTAGCGAGGACCCAGAGCCCGAGCTCTGTGTCAAAGACGGAGAGTTCTCTAAGCAAGACTAGCTGTATTCCAAGAACGACAATGATGGCGAGAATGCCTGTCAAGAGGCCTATTCTGAAGGGGCTCTTCGAACCAACTCGGATCTCTGTCAAGGCTGCACTTCCTAAACCATTTGGTCAATGGATCAATGAGATAAACTCAATTGCGTCTCATCCAGCCGCTTGACCAACCTTTCCACTCTACACGCTTCGTCGAATCGGCTTACTATGTGAAGTCATAGAACGCGATTCTCTCCAAGTCTCTTTTCCTTGACTCGGTCCACAGGTCGAGGGGGATCAGTCTGCCAGCGTATTTTGCAATTATTGTCAGCTTATCGGAATTGCATTTCGAGCATTTTGCCTGGACGCCGGTATCGACGTGATAACATGATTGGCACCGTGACAATATCTTGGAAAACGTGAAGTGTTTGACTCCAGATTCTCCGAGCAGTTTCGATGCTTTCGTCAAGCCTGCGGTCGACGATTTTTCTCCGATCAGAAGCGGCAAGATTGATCCTCCGTCGAGGAATCTTTGAACCTCTCCTTCAAGAGAGAAGCGTGACGAGAATGAGATCCTCTGCGTGAGCGGAATAACTGGAACGTCCGTGTAGTAGGGATATCTTTTAGATCCTTGATATTCGATGGTGGAGAAACCGTATTTTTCAGCGTCGATGCTTGCGAGTCTCGATGATGCTTCTGGAGAGGGATGAAGCCCAACTCGAATTCTAAGCTTCCGAGAGTCGCTTTCTGAAATCGCACGTCTAGCCGCCTCGATGATCTTTTTCAGAAAGACAAGAGAATCCTTGTTGTCCACATCTTTCTTCATATGATGCTTTACAGACTCGTTTAGTCCGAGGAGGCTTATCTCAGCCATCGGTTGAGACCCATAATATGCGCTTCCATCTGTTTGCCACGAAAGTAAGGGCAGAAGTCCCTCTTTCATCCTTTCCTGAATGGCTTGTCCGCGAATCTCCAAAGCCCTCACAGCCTCGTCCACGGCCGTCGTAACGCCTTGGAAAAATCGCTCGTCTTTACCTGTTGACTCATAAGCGATTCGTGGCAGATTGACCTGAACTGTTCCGACTAGCGCACCTCTTGCTACATCGCCCATGCTTTCGGTGACGAACATGCACCCGTCCGAAGATACCGTGTAGGATTCTCCGGGTTTCTGGATGAGATAATTCATGATCGAGTATCTTAGAGAGGTGTCATGGGTCATTGAGAGAAGTCCGTCGGGCTCGGAGAGTTTGTCGCGATCGAGTCTCAGGCTGATCGAGGGATTGACAAGTGGATTGTCTTGAGCAATTTCCCGAGCTGCATCGATCATTGTGCGAAGTAACTCTTCAGCTTCAGGAGCATAGTCTCCGTACCTCCCCTCTTTCTTGCCGTTGGGACCAATCGCGTCAGACTGCTCAAGGATGTTGGGGGCAGTTCGGTCGAGACCCAAGGTGGATCGGAAAGGAAGAATGTTTGAAAAGCCATCCCAGTTTAGCTGCGAGAGAAAGAGTCGGGCAGCTTCTTGGACTCTTTGACTCGGGACGCCCTTGATGAATGGTGCTAGTAAGATGTTGACGTGATCAAATACTTGGTCCCCGGATACCTGCCCTTTAGTCACCCTGGCCAATCGCAGGAGTGTTCCCAGGGCACTCTCGAACGAGACAGGTGGTTGCGATCCAGGCAACCCTTTTCGGAAGAAAGGGCGTGGGTCGTGTGAGAAGATACTTGGTTTGAGAGTCCACGATTCTGCCTCTTCCAGGTGAATTTGTCCTGAGAAGTGTTCGTCGACAAGCGGTCTTGGGAGGCTGTTGAGCAGAACGTACTCTTCGGTTACGGCGGCTCCCGCGGATGATTGCACCCAAGCAGAGTCAAGATGTTTCTGTCCCGCCTCTTTTAAGAGGACCGTGACGTCGTTGACGGGGAGTCCAAGGCGGGTCAATTTGTGACGGTACTCTTCGAGTTTTCTTTCGACGAGAATAGTGTTAACGAGTTCGCGGACGAGGGGTGCGGTCAGGTATGTCGTTCCAAAGCGTAGGAGCCTTTCTTCAGCTTCAGACGCAATCTCGTCGGCTAGGCTCTGAGGCATACCCGCCTCAGTGACAAGTGACGAAGCAATTCGGGTCCGGTCGAACTCCTCTATCGTCATTTTGGAGGTTCGGACGAAGAGGCGGCCTCTCTTGACTGCGATCCATTCCTCTAGATCGCGTGAGAATTCGACTAGGATCTTACCGAGGTCTGTTATGCTGTACTTTTTCGTGCCTTTTTCGATCGCGACCAAACCGGCTTTGCGAAGGGTTTTGAGGTGATAGACGAACTTTCCAGCGTCCCGCACAGGGTCCAGCTTCGCCTCGTACATTATCTCGGTATATGGCAGGGGACCCTTGGAGACTAGGAGCTTGAGAATGTGAAGCCTAACCGGCGCAGAAGCAGCATCCAGAACGTCAGAGCTGAAACGTTCGTAGGCCCGCTGCAAGAAGAATCAAGTCTTTTCCTCTCCTCGCCCTGTTTAAAAAATTGTACTTGAACCAATATCGGACCCAGTGCAGAAACATCATGCCATCATGTCAGAACTGAAAATCTCAGATTGGGCTCTGGCTTCTGTCTGGTGCGGTAACGCGGCAGACAGTACACGTCTTCCAGCCTAACGTGTCGACACTAAAGAGTTGATCTCTCCCGCAGTTTGTGCAGTACTGGTGAAATCCTGTTGGATGCCGCGGTTCTGACAGCCCTTCCATGGCCGTTGATGTTCGCCGGTTCGGGTCTTTCTTTGGAATAGGCTTCGTCAAACGTTGGAGGTAATCCTTGCTGAACTTGAGTTTTGGCACCGCTACCTACCCAGTATACGCAATGCTCTAGGCTTTGAGGACTATGGTCTACCGGTTCAATATCACGTGGAGGGTCAACGCGACAAAACAACTACATTGGTTCCCGCCTGAACATCGCAAAGGAGACAAATTCTTGAAATCTTTCACACTCCCTCTCAATAATGATGAAATAATTGATAGCCTCAGGGACGAAGCCCGATCATCAAGATCTCGAATCTTCGGTAGTCCGTGCGACATCATCTCCTATGATGAACATGTTCTTGGAATTTCTCGAGGTTCCAGGAAACGTCCTGCTTATCCAAGGAGCACCTGGCACCGGGAAGACAACTCTCGCATTTGAAATACTGAATGCTATTGGAGACTCGCACAGGGTCTACGCGTCCAGCAGGGTATCACCAGTCAAACTGCGCATCCAGTTTCCCTGGATCGATGAGGTTATCGATTCTATGTCCGGACGATCCTCAAAAGCAAGCTGGAATGACGAATTCCACGACCTCCGAGGATCCGATACCGACAGTGTCCTCTCGAAGATCATACGACTGAAACAAGCCAAACAGAAATCAATCCTTGTCGTAGATAGCTGGGAAGGAGCGTTGAGAAACGCGACGCCTGAAGGCCGAAAAATGCTCGAGTCAGCCGTCATGTCCGAACTAGATTCGACAAAAGTAAGTGTGATTCTTGTCAGTGAGGCCGAACGAGCCGACAACCTCGGCTATCTAGTCGACGGAGTCGTAACCCTCGAACAGAACGAGCTAGAAGGAAGGAGAATCAGGTCCCTCGGAATAGACAAGCTAAGGGGATTCAGAGTCCAGAGCCAACACTTTCCATTCTCCCTAGAACAGGGAAGATTCACCTTCTTAGACGAAGAATACGAAAACGGCCCACCAACCATAGTGAGAAGTCCAGAGAAAGTTCCACACACAGCAACCCACTTCTCCACAGGGAGTAGGGAGCTCGACCAGTTACTGGGAGGCGGAGTCCGGAAAGGCTCCTTCTTCATGATCGACACGGAAAGCAATGTTTCCCCCCAGTCGCTAAGATTATTGATCAATTTGATACGGTCGAATTTCGTCAACCAGGGCGGGGCCTGCTTCAGCGTTTCATCCGGAACCTTCAGCTCGGAATCCTCGGCGGAGGCACTGAGACCCTACGTAGGCGACAAGGCCCTTGGAGAGAGGGTTCGAATAGTGGAGTTCAACTCGCAGCTTCCTTCGAAGACTTGGAGGCTAAAGTTGAGAGGCCAGCTGATGAGCGATTTGGCCGAGTTTTACAGAGCATGGAACTCCTTGAAGGAAACGTCTACTGGGATGATGTTAACTATGAACTTCGACAAGCTCGTGCAAGTCTATGGGGAGGAGCTGACGCTTCCGGGCTTTACGGAGATAGGAGAAGGGTTGAGGGATGAAGGAGCTTTCAGCATCGGCATATCGTCACGTCCTACTAAGGTACGTGATGAGTTTCTCAGACAGGCCGACTATCACATAAAGGTCCAAAGCTGGAACGGTCATTTACTGATCTACGGCGTGAAACCGTTCACCCACATTCAGGGTGCAACGTTCAATTTTGACAAGGGATACCCGTCGTTGGACCTCATAGAGATTGTCTGAGCCTTTCCAGAGAGGCTTACAATATGTGCTAGAATTTCGATTTGGTATAATCCCAAGTCGAAAAGTAGTGCGGGGTTATTTCGACCAAGACTTCTGAACCCTTTCTTACCTGGTCTACCATGCTCTTCGCCATGCTGCTGGTGAGATCGCCTAGATACTTCGCTATGATCTTCTCCGATAGTGGTAATGCCTTTCCCATGTCCTTTACTATGATGGCGGTGCCTTTTCCTTTCACTCCTGTATTGGGCATTGCGTCGGTATCGACCGAAAAGTAGACCGTCTTGTTTCGTTTCAGGTTTCGGACTTTCACTGCGTCCTTGTAGCTCATGAGGTAAAGCTTGTTGTTCACAAAGTCGTACCATACTGGGTGAATGTTGGGTTCGCCCTTCGAGTTAGTGGTTCCGAGTCGGAGTGGTGTCTTACTCCTGGCTAGAAATGCGTCAATCTCAGACTGGTCCATTCCCGGAGCCATCGGCATCGCTTTGTAGATCTTTACTGCTGACAAGATACAATAGAATAGCTGCGGTTCATACTTGTCCCTTTGCCCACTTTTCTTCCACGATCATTCCGTGGCCCCGGGTTACGGTTCGAGTATCATCCTAGTAGAATTGACACCTTTGTTGCTGGACTGGGACGCAGTAGAAAAAGTCGGGTCGCCTTTTCTATCCCCCTATAGTACCCGTACTGCATGAGCGATCTATCGTACAAGCTGGCTGAACTACGACCAGCCCTACGTCCTCTCGCCGAGTCGGCGGCATGGGTAGCCAGCTTCGTCATCGCCAATGCGATAAGCCAAGAACCAGTGTACTTCTTGATCCTCCTACTAGTTCTGGGTTCAGATGTACTCGACACTTCTGACAAGAGCAAGGGACTCTTCCGAGACTTCATCGCGGGAAGCATCACAGCAATCCTTTCTCTGGCTATCAACGATCAGTTAGGCCTAGCTGTGGGAGCCGTAGTCGCCGTCACGGCAGTGGCTAGGCTCCTTCAGAAACTCGCCTAGAGGTCGATCAGTAGGGAAATAATTGCAAACAGCTTACACCGTAGCCTTGGTTCCCATGAAGTGGAACAATGCCGGTTGAATCTCCAGAGAATCTATCAACAACTGTTCCATTCCATTGAACAAACCCGCGAGTGCCTTCTCTCTCCTCTGATCAGGGATTCTCATTTCGCGGAATACGTCCCAACAATAGTAGCAATGCCAGGAGAAGTGTTCCCCATGGAAGAGCTGTTCGAGCGGATGCCTCATCTCCTCAAACTTGTTGATGTGCTCCTTCCTCCCGTACAGAGCATCGTTCATGATACCGTCCACCCCTTCCCTCGGATCCACGGGAAGATGCGACGAATACCAGCCTGTTAGTTCTAGTGCTCGTCGGATTTGGTAGAGCCAGGTCGCAGCTCTCCGATCTATTCTATCATACGCATATTCTAGGCAGATCAGTCTTCCTCCTTTTTTCAACAAATGGTGAGCCCTAGAGAGGATCTTCCCTGGATGAAGAAGATCATGTAGGACTCGGCTAAAGAGAACAACATCGTATGTTCCCGGATCATCAGACCATTTGTTGAAGTCCGCTATTTCATATCGTAGATCGCCTCGAGACTTACCGTAGGGGTCGGTTTCCATAGTCCGCCTAGCTATACGGATAATCTTGTCATTCGGGTCTATCCCGACAACATCGTGGCCCATCCGAGCTAGCTCTAGACTCATGAAACCGGTTCCGCAACCAACTTCCAGAATCTTGAGATTTCGGCCACGAATGGAGTCCTCTACTCGGCGGAAGTTATCCGCATATGTGAGTTCGATGAGATAGGGTTGCCTCCAAAGACTATCCTTCAAGGACGGCCAAGGCTTCAAACGACGCAGGTCTGGCGTGAAGTCCAAGGGGTACTGAGTCAAAGTCCTCCGAAGAAAGGCGTCGACCAAATCTATGAGCTTTCCCGCCCGATGCAGTCTTTCTCATCAATAAGATAGGAAGATCGATGCCAACGAAGGCGCTGGCAGGTCCATCTATCCAGTAGGAAGTGCTGTAAGCCCGGGAAACTAACAAATGTACAATGCTACAATAGTTGATGCAAATGAAGTGCAAGGCTGTCATATTCGATCTTTTTGGGACACTCGTTGAGAACCTGCGCCGCACCGAATTCGAATTGATGCTGTCGCACATGGCTAGACTGCTCTCAGTATCGGAGAAAGATTTCGTACGATTATGAAACGAGACGTGGGATAAGCGAAGCAAAGGAGTTTTCTCCACGCTCGAGGTGGACATTCAGCATCTATGCGCGCTCGTGAACGCCCACCCCTGACGCTACAAGCATTTTCAGAGGCAGCGGAACTTGCGAAGACCTTCGTTCGACACGTTCTTGACAAGCCGCGTGACACTGCCGTCCAGACCCTCACCCTTCTAAAGGACGCAGGGCTCAAAACAGGGCTCGTCAGCAACTGTGCAGCGAATGTCCCATCAGTGTGGCCTAGGACCCCATTGGCCCGCCTTGTAGACGTACCAATTTTCTCTTGCTCGGTGTGTCTTAAGAAGCCTGATCTTGAAACCTACTTCCTTGCATGGAGACGATTGCGAGTACAGTCCCGAAACTCTCTGTACGTGGCTGATGGGAATGAGCATGAGTTGACAGGAGCTTCTCAGGCGGGTTTGACACCGGTTCTTTTCAGAGGATCTGATGAGGATCCCTATGACGAGGGGCACGACCGAAAGACTTGGCGGGAGTCGACAGTCTCTGTGTTGCTAGACGTGCTCAACCTCATCGACAATTAGGCAGCTAAGTATCTCGGGACTATGAAAAGGTCAGCAAGCGAGATGGTTGGAAGTGGCGGATCGCCCGTTTTCTGGCTCTTATTCTTTGCCAGATGGGATATGGCTGCAGGGGATAAGCATAAAACGGCTAAGAGCTATCTCCGGTAGTCTAGAGATACCATGGGCAAAGTGATGATCTCTTTGTCGTCCGAGGCGGAACAATTGGTTAGACAGGAAGTTGACAAGGTCTACTATGGTAGGACCGGGGGATTCAGCATCTTCTTTGAACGCCTGGTACGGACATACTTCAATGGAAACAAGAAAGCCCCATCGGATCGTAAGCAATCGAAATAACACGATCTCCTGCCAAGAAAGCACATCGAGCCAAATACGGCCAGTTACCAAGTCAGTGACTGCAAATAGCTCAACACGCGGTGCTGCAAAACACACTTTCAATGAGGACTCCAGCTTATTCTCTTCAGGGTTGTCCGACTAAAAGCAAAACGTAGTTGAGTTTCGATTCTTCGCAAGATCTGAGCCTTGTCATAGGGGCTTTCCTCGGCGACGGAAGCTTTGTTGAAGATCCTGCATATCATCATCATGTCAAACTAGCGGTTCGGGACCGAGAATTGACAGATGCCTTCAACCTTAGCGTTGCGAAAGTCCTAGGCCGGAAAGTGAATGCGATAATAGTGACTCACGATCTCGGCAAAACCTATTTTGAGTCAAAATACTCCTGTCGATCCTTGGGGCTCTTTCTCAAAGGGCCCTTAGAGCAACTTCGCCCAATTATGAATGACTTTCCTGGAGCGTTCTTGAGCGGTCTTTTTTCCGCCGACGGATGCGCAAGCGTTTCTGTGCGCAGTTTTGGACTTCTAGCATCGATAATTCTGAGCAACTCAAGGATTGAACTGTTGTCCTTGGTAGAGGAATTGCTCCGAAGCTACTTCGACATTCACTCGAGGACTTATCTCGCTCGGAAAAGGGGAGCCACTTGGAGGTGTGGCAAAAAGACCGTTGTCCTCAGGAAGGACTCTTACAACCTTTGCATCACTCGAAGGCGAGACATCAAGACTTTCTTGAGCGGGATTGGCTTCGTGATAGGGAGAAAACAAGAGCGAGCTGAGAGGGCCATACGTCTGATCGAAACCTTGGGGAGGTCAAGAGCAGGAGAGGTGTGGAGGCTAACTTCCAATGCTTCATCAATTGCAATTGCATGATTTTATCTCCATGTACCAGCTTCCCTCGTCATAGGGGCGGTGGTCCAGACCACCCACTTGTGGGGACAGCTTGGTCTAAGAGGGCTGGTAGGCAACTACCGGTCCGAGCACATACTGGTCTCGGGCACCAGTGATCGTGGGTTCAAATCCCACCCGCCCCACTATAGAATGTTGCGACCATTTTTTCGATCCGCTCATAACTTGCTAGTAAAACCACTAAATAGCCCGGGTTTCCGGGATGCTCGTCATAAAGTGTGATGAGCGTTGCCTGACGATCGCGCGATCGAGACTCACGACCTCTCGAAGAAGTATGGTGATAGGCTCGCGGTCGACCGACTGAACCTCACAGTTGCTTCCAAGCAGGTCCACGGTTTTCTCGGTCCGAACGGGGCAGGCAAGTCCACCACGATCAAGATGATGGTCGGCCTTCTAAGGCCAACTTCAGGAAGTCTCAGCATTTTAGGCCAAGGCGTCAGAGGAGACAACCCGAAAGTTCGTCGTAAGTTAGGTTACATGCCTGAACTACCCCGATTTCCGAAGCACCTCTCCGGGGAGGAGCTGCTGGATGTCTACGGACGCATGTACGGAATGTCGAAGACAGAAAGGAAGGGCAGAATACCGGAGCTGATCAAGATGGTGGGGCTCGAAGGTCGAGGCAAGGACAGGATTGGAAAGTACAGCAAGGGCATGCAGCAGCGCATTGGCATCGCCCAGGCACTGATTAGCGATCCCGAACTAGTGATCCTAGACGAGCCGAGCATAGGCTTGGACCCGGTTGGGATGGTCGAGGTCAGGAACATGGTCAAGGATATTGTCAAATCAGGGACAACCGTCTTCTTCTCATCACACCTCCTTGCAGAGGTCCAGCAGGTCTGCGACCACGTGACGGTGATTCACTTGGGCGTTATGCGGTACTCCGGGACGCTAGACGGTATCTCCAGCAATGTTTTCGCTCGCCGCAGGATCGTCATTGAGCTGGAGAAGCCCGTCGACTCGGTGCTCGCCTCGCTGAAGACCTTGAAGTTCGCGACTGCTGAAGCGAACATGAACACTTACACTCTCCACTTGGATACTCGTGAGGATGTCCGGGCGGAGATCTCGCGGGCTGTTACGGGAGCCGGAGGGGTCATTGTGAGGATGCAGGAGGAAGGAGGAGGGCTTGAGGACGCATTCCTCAGCCTGGTCGGAAAGGAAGGAATGGCATAGTGGCGCAGAAAAACCGAGCCGGGACCCTAGCCGCTTTCCTCGCTGTTCTCTATTACGAGTTTCTGTGGAATATTCGAAAGAAAAAGATCATCGCCATATTCATCATCATATTCGCTATCGCCACCGTCCAGCTCGCCTTCGCACCGATAGCCGATGCAGTCGCAAACCCGCCCCAAACGCTACAAGCGAACCCGACATTCACTTTTGATGGAATTGCAGCTCTCACAGGGATCTTTCTCTTCTTGGTGGGTGTCGCCACGACGATGAACACTGTCTCAGGCGAGTTTGAGTCCGGGACAATAGTTCCATTACTGACTAAGCCTGTTTCGAAAACTCTCGTCTTCGCCGGAAAAGTCGTCGCAGCAGTAACAACGCTGCTCGCTGCCTACGCGTTTCTCGTTGCATACATAACGGTCGGCGGAACTCTGATCTATGGCCCGCAAGACAACCTGAACGTCGTTCCCCTCGGGATCCTTGGCCTCACGATAGGAAGCATGGTGTGGGCATCGATAGCCCTGACACTAGGAACTCTCTCCAAGAACTCCGTGCTAGCAGCCCTCGGGTCATTCGGATTCTATATCGGCATCACGATAGCTGGTGCCCTCATCGGGTCCTTTCTCGGCGCGTCTACAATTCTATTCTATGCACCAGGAATGGGTGCATCAGGGACGACTGGAGCATGTGCAGGCTTGGAACGCGGCGGGGGCCAAACGTTCAGCACCGGGACAGATGGTCTTGCCTCGATGCTGATGCGATGGGTCCTGAATCCAGGACAGGTCCTGAACTTCTGCGGCTTCCAATTCCGCGCATCTGGAGCCCCAACCACGACACTACTCTCCTCGGACACATTCGCAAATGTCGCGTTCAGGGACCTATGGGTTTCTCTAGTCTACGTCGCGGGGCTGTTGCTTCTGAGCTGGTTCGCATTCCGCCGGTCCCAAATAGCGGAATCGTAGACTCTATCAGATTCAAAGTTTAAAGGAACCATTGGCTCTCAAACGCTCCGAGCGCCTGTCCGCATTGACAAGCACCATCCTCCCACGTTCTGCAGACTACGAGGTCAAGTTGACACCGGACCATGAGAGTCTCCGGAATACCATTCGTGATTTTGCCGAGAAACAGATCAGGCCGATGGCCGCAGAAATTGATCGCAAGAACCACATTCCACGGGAACTGCTTAACCAGATTGCGAAGCTCGGACTAACCGCTATTACCTACAAGGAAGAGTATGGCGGGCTAGGCGCCGACCTGCTATCGATGGTTATCGCGCTGGAGGAACTAGCCCGAGTCTCAGCTGCCTGCTCAACAGTTTTCGTAGCTAGTCATCTTGTTTCTGAGCCTTTGAACGAGTGGGGAACGGAGGAGCAGAAGAAACGCTACCTGATCCCGATGGTAGCGGGTGAGAAGATCGGGGCTCACGCCATGACCGAGCCGGGCGCTGGATCAGACGTAGCAGGAATCAAGTCCACAGCAAAACTCCACGGGACCCACTGGGAGATATCCGGCCGAAAGACTTTCATCACAAACGGCGAGATAGCCGACCTCTACCTTGTTTTTGCTAGGACTAGCCCATCGCCGAGCAGACAGGAGAGGCACAAGGGTCTCAGCGCGTTTCTAGTCGAGAGAGGAACTCAAGGTTTCCAGGTAGCAAGTAAGATCGAGACGATAGGTTTGCGAGGATCACAGCCCTCCGAGCTCGTCCTAGACCATGTGAAAGTTCCCAAGGACAATTTACTGGGGAAAGAGGGTGACGGCTTCTATGTTGGAGTAAAGACATACGACCGCGGCAGAATCGACGTTGCGGCGCAGGGTGTCGGGATCTGTCAGGCCGCGTATGAGGCGGCTATCAGCTACGCGCAAACCCGAACCAGTTTTGAAAAGCCACTGATCGAATTTCAACAGGTACAGTACAAGCTGGCGGAGATGGCTATGGGATTGCACACGGCCCGTTTGTTGACTTACTGGGCCGCGTCGTTGAAGGATCAGGGAAAGGACTTTGTGAAAGCATCGTCGATCGCGAAGGTCACCTCGACTGAGGCGGCGGAAAAACTGTCGTTGCTTGCAATGATGATACACGGTGGCTACGGTGTCGCCACGGAATATCCGGTTGAACGGTTCTTGCGGGACTCGCAGATAATCAAGACCTACGAAGGAACGAATGATATTCAGAGATTGACCATCGCGAAGCAATTATTGCGAGAATTGAAGGCCTAGCCTGCCCTTTCCCTGCTGGCCGCTAATGCGAGCGAGTCACTTTGGTTTTCATAGCCTAGTCGTTTCTGCCGATCGCACAAGGTTGTGTTGACGTGCTATAGATCTCGCAGCATTCCTTGGAGCTTGTCTCGTAGTGTCGATGCTCAAGCTCTTGTGAAACGGAATTTCTTGGTTCAGATCGTATCTTTGAAAGAGGTCGTTCAGCATCTTCGCCGTAGAGACTTTTCCGGTCCTCCTCCTCTGAGCTGCCTTTACACGTCTGACCAGTTCTTCCCGTTCGCAATGGAGCCGCACGAGACACACATGTCCTCCATGTGATCTGATCTTTTGTATGACGCGCTTCACAAACTTGTCATCTTCGCTCTTGCTGTAAACAAAGGTGAAAATTGTATCAACTCCCTCTCTCGCAGCTTCCTCTAGCATTTCAAGCCGATACTTGCTGGTGAGACGCCAGAAGGTCTTCGTCCCAAACTCGAAAATAGATTGAACAAATTGGATCGACACATGGTTGTGGAAAAGTTTGAACCCTGTCAGCTTTGCCAATTCAGTTGCGACTGTCAGCTTGCCTGATGCTGGAGGTCCATAGATGAAGACGAGTTTCATTCCAAAGACACTCTTTCTGGGGTTGAAATAAATAACGGCTAGAGTTCTAACATGAGGAGTTGAGTTTTGAGGTTCATTCTCTCAGGTCTCGGGAACTGGTACAATGGCTGGGGTCTAACGGATCAAGCAGTTCAACTCGCTGACAAGCTTGGATTCTGGGGCGCGGTGATCCCCGACCACTACATGTGGGCCGAAGCCTACGGGCAGCCGCAGAAAGATTCGACGTTGGAGAGTTGGATCGCACTCACATATCTCGCAGCCAAGACCCAGAAAATCAAGCTTGGAACAATCGTCACCCCAATCCCTTTCCGTCCACCAGCAATGCTGGCAAAGATGGTAGCTACAATGGACGTGTTATCATCCGGACGCGCAATCCTCGGCGTAGGGGCCGGATGGTCCCAGACCGAATTCGAAGGCTACAGCACATGGGACGACTCGAAGACACGGGTCGACAAGACACAGGAGGGTGTGGAGTTGATCCTCCAACTCTGGCAGAAGCCACAGGTTGACTTCAAGGGAAAATTCTACCACGCGAAAGGCGCAATTCTAGATCCTAAGCCGATACAGAAGCCCCATCCACCCCTGATGTTCGGAGGCGTCGGTACACGAATGCTCCAGCTCGCAGGCCAGTACTCGGATATCTGTCACATTCCGCCCTGGGTCCATGTGCCGACGGAGAAAGCGCGGTCGATCGTCAAACAGGAGGCGCGAAGATTCCATAGAGAGGACAAGATAGTTTTCGCAGCCGGGTCGGTCGCTAATCGTGACCCAAAGTTCGATTTGAAAGCGGTCGGGCAGGATGTGGAGAGAGCTGCAAACGATGGCGCCCTATACTACATCGCACCTCTCCACAAGACAGGCTTTCTTGACAACATGAAAGAATTCGCCAAGAACGTCATACCCTCTTTCTCAGGGCTGGACTAGGATAACCAGGCTGCAGATTCCCAGTGAAGCTGGGGACGCACTATCCGCATGGAGCATCGGAGAAGTACTGACGTGTAGGCTCGCCAAGAGAGGCGTGGTTAATCGCAATTTCATCCTTAGAACACCGCAGGAAAAATACGTCTTACGACAGGTTTCCCATGCTCATCACAAAAGCCCTCGCGACTTGAAGTTCGAGCTATCCTACTTCGACTATCTCAAGCAATCAAATTTCCCATACAATGTACCATCTGCAATTCCCACCAAAAATGGTGGGTTATTCGCAACTGTTCAAGGGCACTACTACTGGCTCTACAAGTTTCTCGAAGGCAGAGTCGTTGAGAGTCTCAACCAACCACATCTCGCACGACTCGCTCAGATGATGGCGCGTTATCACGCTCTAATCGTACGGTCAAACCTCCACAATGGAAAACCGGCCTCAGATCCGTACGGGAGAACTACCGCGTTGAACGAGATTGGAGAGTATAGGGCGGAGATTCTGCGAAAGAACAATATCGGTCGGCAGGAGAGAACGTTTCTTGACGAGTCCGTAAGGTTGACGGAGATATTGCGCGGCTTCGATGCCCGTCCCCGCTCAGACTTTGGACTGTATCCGATTCATAGTGACCTCATATCAGAGAATCTGATCTGGAATCAGGGCAAGCTAGCTGGGATTATCGACTTCGAGCACGTCAGCCAAACAAATAATCCAGTTGTCAAAGACATAGCTGTAGTCATGCAGTACTGCTGCAGAGATAGTACGGTCAGGCATCAGTTGGACCTAGGTTCTGCGGGGCGGTTTCTCCGATCATACAGGGAATCTCGTCGTTTATCCGCCGAGGAAGTTGCATTGATTCCAGATCTAATAACAGCGGGGTTCATAGGGGATTTTGTTTTTGCGTTTTGGATGCTAAGAAATGATCCGATACGGGCGAAACAATCAGAAGAGGAGGGTTATGGGCTGACCTTGGGTTCGAGAGCTGCGCAGTGGAGTCATACCAACAAAGAAAGGGTCGCCGCGCTCTTCTGAGTTGAGAGGATTACTGTGAAGATAGTCGTCATTTCTGATACTCATACAGACTCAATTGATGACCTGCCTAGGCGGGTCATCGACGAGTTATCGGGAGCTGATATGATTATTCACGCCGGAGACTTCACGGGCAAACCGCTCGTGGACGCGTTGCGCAAGATTGGCCCCTTCAGAGGCGTCTACGGCAACATCGACGGACCGGATGTAAGGAGAGAACTACCAGAAATTGAGACAGTTCAGGCGGGGAGTTTCAAGATTGGTGTGAATCATCCAGCCGAAGGAGGATCTCCACACACCTTAGAGCAGAGATTGAAACCCAAGTTCCCCGGGGTCCAGGCCATTATCCATGGACACAGCCACCAGACGAAGAACGATTTCCGGGACGGTGTTCTCTGGTTCAACCCGGGCAGCGCCACGGGAACCTTTCCGGCCAGGCAGAAAACCTACGGAATTCTAACAATCGACAAAGACATGCACGGAGAAATTATCAGACTCTGACAAACCAATCCCAGCTGCTGATCGAACAAGGACCTAGGCTTCTCATCTATCGGCTTGGACGGCCTTCCTCGCGCAGGCGCCATATTCCAAACCCGCCAACCGTTTCTTCGGTCTCCACAGGGTTGTACCATCTCTTCCTCGGACCTATGATGGCTCGGAGCTTCCACCTCAGCGACTTGGGGACAGCATTGGCAACATCATGAAGCTTCTCGACTTTTGAAGATAGGTCAGATGCTTCTTGAGTAGTTAGGACACTCATCTCTTTCAGGTGATCTTTGATTCCTTGGAGGTTGGTGGTTACTGTGTACCAGAAGCCCCAGTCCTTTGACAATACGTGGGCAACTCGGTCCGTGCTAATGGTCTCGAGCCCTTCTTTCACTGTTACAGTGTGAGCCTTGAGGAGGAGCAGTGAATCAAGCATGTCCTTCTTGCTAAAAGACACAATCTGGAGCTTCTCCAGCAGGAGGTCGGAGAGCGGGATCGAGACAGCATCCACCGCCAGTCTGTTGCGGAAGTTGATAGGATGGTTTGCGGCCTTCAGCATGTCCCAGAAGACATCGACGTAGAACCATCCTTTGGAGTGGAAGTAGATTTGCCTCTGACTTGCTGAAGTCGACATCGTAGAGGGACGTTTGGAGTAGCCGAGTGATTCCATGACCCTCCTGACCCCGTCGCGAGACTTGTAGTAGGTAGCGAAGTCTATGTCGCTGTACTCTTGACCTGGCTCAGCAGACCTTCCTAGCCGCTTCGCGAATTCTTCTTCGTTAAGGCTGTGAATCTTGATCGCGAGCCCGCCGACCATTTTCAGCGGAACCTTCGTTTCTGAGGCGGCTCTGAGAATTGTCAAGGCTTCGTCTATGAATACTTGAGTGGGAACCTTACCAGCCCACTCGGCCGGCATCTCGGCTGGTCTCGTATCAGCCATAGACCTATTCGATCCATAGGATGACCAGAAGCTATCTTCTAAAGTGCAGGATTAGTTTTCGACACCTTCATGCGCTATTAAGCTCTCGACCTGGTTCGTACAAGGTTGTCGAGACTTTGGTTCCAAGAATCAGGCTCGAGGCGAGCAGTCTTGTGAACGAGTTCTGTCACGTTTCAGTTCTCTACTCGGACTGCTTGCCACTCGAACTGTCATCGGGCATGCTTGGGAATAAGGTCTACGTGTCTCGGAACTCTCATTTGAGACAGAATAGTATTCTTCGTGAGCTTCAGAAGGCACCCATATCTTCACGCTCCTGGTATGTTTTCGCCAGAGACTTGATGTGGGCTGGAGACTTGGAAGAGGTCGTATCGGACTGGAAGGGTCGCGAGCTGATGACTGATTTGTTTCTGAAATTCTTGTCTCATGGGTCTAACGGTTGGGAGCAAATATGGGACCTGACCCGACCGAGGTTGGAAGAATACAAGCAGAAATTCGGATCCGCATGGTCTCCGGTATCTGATTCAGTGTTGTCTCGTCTATCACAGCTCTCTAAGACTGAATGGACGGCGGATGAGATTCGCGTTCATCTTGTGGACTGTCTAAACGGCGGATTCGCTTGGCACGATAGTATCGCCTTCGCTACTTTGCCCGATATTGAGGTCCAGAAGAAATTCCTGGCGCACGAACTCTCGGAGCTCATAACCCCTAGTCAGCTCGTATCAGAGGAGCTGGAAAGAGAGGGATTGGACCCGGGCGTAACTCACACCGTTGTAGACATGCTTGCCTACTTCAGTGTAAAGGACTTCATAGCGAAACCCGTGCATTCCAATGTCGAGAGAAAGGGAGTAGTGCCCAACAGGAACTACTATCCGAAGGTCGAAGAATTGTATTCAATATTCGAGGACTACTCGAAGAATCCTTCAGAGTACAACGATTTCGCGTCTCTGGTAGAGAAGATAGTTCTCAGATTGAAGAAATCGTGAGCGGTTATGCCAAAAACTCATCCTTGGGAGCTGGCGTGGAGAGGGGAGAGGTGGGCGGAGACTTCGCCACCACTCCCCGTTGTCGCGGAGTTCGCTGGGGATTTGAAACGTGAAGGCGCTAGGAGGGTTTTGGACCTAGGCTGCGGTGCAGGTCGTCATTCCATACTTCTCGGCAAGATCGGCTTTCAGGTTGTGGCTCTTGACGTCTCGGAAACAGCCCTCAAGACCCTTGAAGATCGGTTGAAAACTGCTTCCATCGGCAACATTACGCTCGTCAAGCATGAGATGCGGGGACTCCCATTCATCGACGGCTACTTTGATGGTGTCATCTGCACAAACGTTCTCCACCACGGCAAACTGGTCGAGATCAAGCAGGCTGTCAGAGAGGTTCACCGAGTAATGCGGAAGGGATCCTCAGCCTCTGTCATTGTCTTATCCGTAGCAGATTTCAGAAAAGGTAACGGCACGAAACTGGAACGCAACACCTACGTTTTCACTAAGGGAGAGGAGCGAGGAATAATCCATCACTTCTTCACGCGCGAAGAACTCAAATCTTGTTTCAGAGGGTTCAAGATCCTATCATTCAAAGAGAGATTGATTCCAGTCGAAGAAGGTGGAAACCGAGCCCATTTCCTGGTGAAGCTGAGAAAATCCTAGACTGCTTAGCCACTCTGCTGGACCCGCCTCGCTTTGTGAGCCGACATCCTCGCTTTGTGAGCCGACAT